>NZ_QNRN01000017.1:15344-133647 GCF_003315125.1 Bacillus sp. DB-2
TACTGGTTCTACCGGAAACACCGGTTCTACTGGTTCTACCGGAAACACCGGTTCTACTGGTTCTACCGGAAACACCGGTTCTACTGGTTCTACCGGAAACACCGGTTCTACTGGTTCTACCGGAGCTACTGGTCCTACTGGTCCTACTGGTCCTACTGGTCCTACTGGGTCTACCGGAAACACCGGGCCTACTGGCAGCATTGGACCCACTGGTATTACTGGACCTACCGGAATCACTGGGCACACCGGTAGCAGTTCAGCAAAAAGCATCCTTTTCCAAGGAACTAACGCTGAGTTTCAACGTATAGCAGGTGCTCCAGCAGTTGATTCCAATATTATTCCTTATGTAATTGCTGGATCTGGAAATATAGCTGGTTTTTCTGCATCTATAAATGTAAATAATTTGCCTATAGAAGTTTATACAATTCAAATCTGCACTAATGTCCCAACAAACCTTTCCGCCCCTACCTCTGATCACGTTATATCTACTATTACTTTTACCACTACGGCTAAAATCACTGGAACAATCACATTTACTATTACTCCTTCAGACGTTGGATCACAGCTAGTTCAAGTGTATGACCCTACCCCTTTACCAGGACCTGCCACTGTTATTTGGACTAGTACAACAACTGGAAATCCAGTTTCAAGAGGAGACGCATTATGCCTTTATATTAGCCCTGGGATTACTGACAGTGCTATATACTCTATTTTTCTAATTACCTCTATTTAAACTGTACTCTATAGAAAAAGCTTTAATCAGTAGGGGGATCCCTTCCCTACTGATTATTGGTTGAACCAATTGGATCTTAACGCAAGATAAATTAAAAAACATCACTTTTGATTAAGTGATGTTTTCTATTTATCTCTTACACTATCATTAAATCGGCAACATAATCTCAACAGTCGTTCCAACTCCAACTTCACTTTCAAAGTTCAATTTACCGTGGTGATCTTTAATAATTTTTTCCGTAACTACTAATCCTAAGCCTGTTCCAGTTTCTTTCGTTGTGTAAAAGGCTTCATTTAGCTTCGGAATTTTATCTTTCGGAATGCCGCATCCCTCATCTATAATTTGAACAATGATCACATCTTCCACTATAACTTTTACAGTAATAGTTCCGCCAACTGACATTGCTTCAATCGCATTTTTTATTAAATTAAAAAATACTTGTTTCAATCGTTTTTCATCACATGTAATTGAAGGTATATCTTTACTATAAATAGCATGCATTTTTATCCCTTGTTCTAAAGCTGGCTTTTCCATAACCCTGATAACATAAGAGATGATTTCTTTAATATTATGCGTTTCAGATTCTACCGATTTAGATTTCTCAAACCCATTTAGTTCTGTAGCAATTGTATGAATTCGCTCTACTTCCTGTCTCATAATTTCACTATAAATTTTATCTTCTGGATATTTTTTCGCTTGCTTATTCACAAGTTTTTTCAATTTTTCTAACGGTCTTCTAATCTTATCGCCAATTACTGTCGCCATTTTCCCAACCATTGCTAATTTTTCTACATTTCGTATTTCTTTATCCATCATTTCAAGTGTACGAACGTAAGATTGGAATCTTAAAAATATAATCCAACATATAATAACAAACACGCTATATAATGCTATTGGGATAAGAACAATAAAGGATTGAACAACGAATCCCATAAGTGCATATTTCCCAACAATAGTTCCGGCAACTAACCAAAAGTACCTCTTATTCACAAATATCGGTGCAAATAAAATAAAGAATCCTTCTACTATATTCCCGCCATCAAATTCCGCATCACTTCCGTAATAAATAATGAAGTTATTAATAAAATCCAATATATTATAGCCAATTAAAATAATATACTTCACAATATACGGATTTTTCCATTTCATAAAATAAAGTCCTATAAAGAATAATCCAACCATCAAACTATATAGCCATAAACCTAATCCTTCTTCAAAAGCATCTGCTAGTTTTTGATTTTTATCTGATAAAAGGACAATAGCTTTTTCAGCAAAATCATACGCAAAAAATATAACGAAGAATAAGCTTAAAAATATTATTAATGCCTTTATCTCTTCTTTTTCAAATATATTGCCTTTTTCCATATGATAACTCCTTTAACAACACCTCTTAATCTTGTGTCACATTGCGCTCACATTTTTTCGGGAGCAGTATTTCTACTCTCGTTCCTTTCTTTACTTCACTAGAAATGTGTAATTCTCCAAGATGCTCTGTCACAATTCGCTCTACTACCGTAAGACCTAATCCAATTCTATCTTGCTTCGTTGTATAAAAAGCATCCTTAACTCGTCCTAAATTATCCTTTTTTATCCCAAAACCACTATCTACTATACTTACTATTACATAATCTCTTTTTTTATTTTCAACTTGTATTTTTAATGTTCCGCCATGTTCCATTGCCTCTAAAGCATTTTTAATAACATACAAAAATACTCCTTTTAATTTGCGTTCATCACATTCAATTTCACTTCTATTTTGCTCTTCATTAAAGGTGCAATTTATATTTAACTCGTTCATTTTTCCGCGCATGTTTTCTACCGCTTGTACTAAAACATCACTTACAATGTGTTTTTCATAAACAGAAGGTTTACATGTAGCAACCTCCATTAATTCGCTAATCATATTATTCATATTTTCGATTTCAAGAATCATTTGTTCATATGTTGCATCTTTTTCGTGTTTCTCTTTTTGTAATTGCGTAAACCCTTTTAATGAAGCAAGTGGGTTTTTAATTTCATGTCCGACTGTCGCTGCCATTTTTCCGATAACCGCCAATTTTTGTGACTGACTTGCCTCTGCAATACGTCCCTTTACTGCTGAAAGATATTGTAAAAATCGATTTAAAATAATAAATGACACGAAAAGTAACACCATATTTATAACAAGAGACATAAACAGGTTAAGTTCTCCAAATACAAATAGGTATATCATATATTTCCCTATAAGGAATGGCGCTAGGACAAATAAATATCTTTTACTCAAAAAGATCGGTACGAAGAAAATGAAAATATATTCAATTACATTCCCTTCATCAAATGCTATTGTATTATGAAAAGCATACCATCCAATATTAAAAGTCTCTGCGATCATGTATGCAAATAAATATGTATATTTAACTAAATATGCTTTTTCTCTCTCAAATAAGTAAACACTAATACCTAATATAGCCATAATATATGCAAGCTTCCATATCCCTTTATGCCAATTTGCTAAAGGCATTGTATCTTCTAATATAATCGCGTATGCAACCTCGTATACAATTAAAATAACATGTATTACCCATAAGAAAATCTTAGCGTTTTTCTTTTCTTCTTTAGCTGATAGAAAACTCTCTTCCACTTCAACACCCCTTCAAAAGAATACCATTTATTATAATAAATGATTTTCATAGACAAACAAAGATAAATTGAACAAATGAGGAAAATCAATCCATAGATAATATACTTCCCCACACCATATGTAAGCATAAAAACCATGAACAATAATACGTATAATATGGGAGGTGCTTTATATGGACGGTCGTGAAAATAAGAAGATAGAACAGTTACAATCCTTTACGAAAAACAATGAAGGAAAAGAGATGACAACGAATACGGGTGTCAAAATTTCAAATGATGAAAACTCTTTAACCGCCGGCGATCGTGGTCCTACACTTTTAGAAGATTTCCTGATGCGAGAAAAACTCGCTCATTTTGACCGCGAACGAATTCCTGAAAGAGTCGTTCATGCCCGTGGTTACGGAGCACATGGTGTTTTTGAGCTATATGATTCTTTAGAAGACTTAACAATGGCTCATTTTTTACAAGACCCATCTAAAAAGACACCTATTTTTATTCGTTTTTCTGAAGTTGCTGGATCAAAAGGTGCAAATGAAACGAACCGAGATGTACGAGGATTCGCTGTTAAGTTTTATACAGAGGAAGGAAATTTCGATTTAGTGGGTAATAACATTCCGATTTTCTTCATTCAAGATGGTATTAAATTTCCGGATCTTATTCATGCCCTTAAACCAGAGCCACATAATGAGATTCCCCAAGGACAAACAGCACACGATACTTTTTGGGACTTTATCGCCAATAATCAAGAATCAGCTGCGATGATGATGTGGATTATGTCGGATCGCGCAATTCCGAGAAGTTTTCGAATGATGCAAGGGTTCGGCGTTCATACATTTCGTTTAGTTAATAAACACGGAAAGTCACGATTCGTAAAATTCCACTGGAAGCCAAAGCTTGGCGTTCACTCGTTAATTTGGGATGAAGCTCAAAAACTAGGCGGCGCTGATCCAGATTATCATCGCCGTGATTTATGGGAAAATATTAATGCTGGAAACTACCCTGAGTACGAACTTGGCGTTCAAATTTTAGAAGAAGAGGACGAATTTAAATACGATTTCGATATATTAGATGCAACGAAAATTTGGCCGGAAGAAGACTTCCCTGTTAAAATCATCGGAAAAATGACGTTAAATCGGAACGTTGATAACGTATTTGCGGAAACAGAACAAGTCGCACTGCACCCTGGAAGCATCGTCCGCGGTATCGATTTTACAAATGATCCTCTCTTACAAGGCAGACTATTTTCTTATACAGATACACAATTAGCACGCGTCGGTACAAACTATCAAGAGTTACCGATTAATCGTCCAGTATGTCCTTTTCATAACAATCAAAGAGATGGTGCGTCTAAATATATAATTGATAAAGGAAAAGTCGCTTACCATAATAACTCTTTAGCTAATAACTCTCCCTTTACTGTACCTGGTACGAAAGGCGGTTTCGTTACATATCCTTCTACTGTTTCTGGACATAAAACAAGAGAAACAGCCGCTAGTTTTAAAGACCATTTCTCACAAGCCCGTTTATTTTGGAATAGTATGAGCCACGTCGAAAAAATCCATATTATGCAGGCCTTTTCCTTTGAATTAGGAAAAGTAAAAAGTAAATCAGTTCGCCAACAAGTCGTAGGTATGATTAGTCATATAAGTACAGAATTAGCTACTTTAGTAGCTGAAGCAGTCGGGGCAACAGTGCCAAATGTTCAAGAATCAAATGTTACAAAATCCTCGCCAGCACTAAGTATGGAACATACAGCATTCAGCCCAAATACATTACGAGTAGGCGTCATTGTCGCAAACGGATATGACGATCAAAACGCAAAATATATTATAAATCAATTCAAACAAGCCGGTCTTCAGCCCGTTATTATTTCCGAACGATTAGGTTTTGTGCAAGGCTCTCAAAATGGACAGTGGGAAGTGAATGATACTTTCTTAACAGGATCACCGCTTCTTTATGATGGGCTACTTCTTATTGGCGGAAATATTAATGATCATTTTCTTAACAAGGCAAGTTCATTCGTCGTAGAATCGTATAATCACTTTAAGCCAATTGGCGCTTTCCAAAATGGAACTACTATTGTTCAATCTTTAAACATCGAAGGAAAACCTGGCGTTATAACAGAACAAAACCCTACCTTACTTGCAAATGAATTTATTCAGGCAATGACAAAACAGCGATTTTGGGAAAGAGCCTATTAAAATGTATGAGGAGGATACATCATGTTCGTTACAGTTGAAAAAGATGTACACATTTTTGTTGAGGATATTAACCCAGGCCCTGGAAGTAAACCTGTCTTCTTCATTCATGGCTGGCCTTTAAATCATCAAATGTACCAATATCAATTTAATATCTTACCACAACATGGTTTCCGCTGCATCGCCATGGATATACGAGGAAACGGACAGTCTGATAAACCATGGACTGGTTACACTTATGATCGTTTAGCTGATGATATCGCAATTGTATTAGAAGCACTTCAAATAGAAAATGCTACGTTAGTCGGCTTCTCAGTCGGTGGCGCTCTCTCTATTCGGTATATGTCACGATATGATGGGCGTCGTATTTCCAAACTTGCATTAGTGGATGCTGTCTCTCCTTCTTTCGTGAAAAACCAAGAATCCCCTTACGGCGTACCGAAAGAACAAGCAGATGCTCTTATTAATCAAATGTATGTAAATTTACCTAAGTTTCTAAGTGATGTATCTTTATCATTTTTTAATAGAAACTTAGGAGCGGCTACACTAGAATGGTTTTCTTATCTCGGTATGCAGTCCGCTTCTTATGCTCTCATCAAAATTTTGCAAGCAGCCGCGACCGAAGACGTAACGAAAGATTTAAGTAAAATTAACGTTCCAACAAAAATATTCCACGGTGTTCACGACCAACTCATCCCTTATAAAAGTGCTGAGCTAACAAAAGAGCGAATTAAAAATTCTGAACTATATCCTCTTACAAATAGTGGCCACGGCTCTCCAATCGATCAAGCGGATGAGTTAAATAAAGAACTGATAAAATTTTTAAATTCATAGTTCCTTTACGGCAAATTCTTTTTTCTTAACTACCTTTTGCACGAGCAAATTCCACATATGGCTTATTCTTCTCTTCCATTAAAAATAAAACGATAATGCGGAAAAAATGAAGAGTTGGAACAATCGTCATACAAAGAATCGGTAAGACATATGCACTTTCATCATTAAACGCATAAATGGTAACGAAGCGATATCCTGTCTGTTTATAAATCCATACAACAAATAATTGCAAACTAAAAATTAATAACAAATCTGGAACTGATTCTATTAAAATTAAACAAATTGTCCAATTATATACTAGATGAAAAATTCACACACTTCTCACAAATTAATTATTAAAACGACTCTATTTTAATTTATACTAAATGTACAAGTAATACTCCCTAAACCTAGCTTGTCTGGTTATCCCGTTAAATACTATGAAAAAAGAACTTGTATCGTATACAAGTTCTTTTTTGTCGCCTATTTAAATAATATATCCTTACTATATTGCTTTCCGATGAGTAAGTCATATTGAATAAACTCATATTGCTTTAACATTTCTTTTTGTTTTTCTGTTAAACTTTTTATTGCTTCTCCGTCTTTTCCTATCTTCAATTCATCACGAAGTACGGGAATTTCTCCATATAACTTCGATAAAAATTGATAGAACGGTACCTTATTTAATCCAGCATAATCAAAGACAAGATTTGAAAAATAGATTGGACTTACTAAACCTAAATTGTCATTTGGCATATCAAAATTTGCATACATTAATAACGGCGTTTGCGCCATCGCTAATCGTTCACTTGGCGTTTTTTCATTCGTTATATAACCAGTCTCTTTATAAAGAGATTTATTTGTTCCTAGTGATGGGAGATGGTCCCCAAAGAATACTAATAATGTAGGTCTATCTAAATTATCTAGCTCCTCTATTAAATATTGAAGAGCTTCATCTGAACGTCTTAAACCTTCTGTATAAGTCTCTAATTCAGCCTTCGATTCTTCATTCTCTAAACCACTAATCTCTATTTGATTTTCGCCAAATCTTCCTTCTGTAAATGGAAAATGATTTTGCATTGTAACCGCATGAATAAAAGTAGGTTTCTTTTGCTTCTCTAATTCAGCTATTATCTCTTTACTCATAGATAAATCGCTAATATAATCTCCATCAACTTCTACATTTTCCATCGTATCTTGTGCATTAAACTTATCAAACCCTAACACTTTATATACGTCATCCCGTTTAAAGAATGAGCGACCGAACGAATGAATTGCACTTGTATAATACCCTTCTTTTTTCAAAGCTCGAGGAATTGATGGAATTTCTTTCTTATTTGTAACAACTTGCTGATACGGTATAGATCCTGGTTTTAACAAACTCATTGAATAACTCGTTAATACCTCAAATTCAACGTTCGCAGTATTTCCTCCAAATGCAGGAGAAATAGTTTGTCCACCAGGAAAACTTTCTATATAATGATGCAAATTAGGTAAAGGATCTTCACTAAAGGACAGGTTCGTTAACTTCGTTGGATCCCAAAACGATTCACTCATTACAAAAATAATATTCGGTTTCTCTTTTTGCTTCTGCGTCCCTATATTGCTACTATATTGTTTCTTTATATCGTTTGCTATTTGAAGCATACTTTCTTTTGAATACTCTTTCGGCTTTTCAATAACTGTTGTATCTAGATTACTTATAAAGCCTAACACAAAACCGTTCGAAGCATAATTTTCATTTTGATTCCACAAAACGAACTCTATACCTGACTTTTGAAACCATTTATTCATAAACGTATTCGTAAAATTACCATACACATATAAAATAAAAACGGATCCTATTATAAATAGTACTCGTACGCCTGCATGAACTTTTACATTTTGAATATACTTCCTCACATACATACCCGCCAAAATACAGACAACAACACTTACAATAACGAGAAGAATATAACCCCAACTAAAATAATCCATCACCATTGGTATAACAGATTGCATATGTCCAATCTGTGTAAAATCAGAAGGATATAGTGGGTCTCCCCTAAAAACAATTTTGAAGTGATTTACAATAGCCAAAATGATTAGCAAAATGCTTGTCAAAATAGTACTCAAAAAAACTTTCCCAAGCACGTTATACACCAAAACATATATCGCATAAATTACAATTAAACTAAATATAAACTGTGCGTTATAATTGTAAATCCAATTCAGTGTATTTACGAGATTCATATTATTTTGCGTGAAAATAAAAAGCAAAGTAACCACATTCGCTACTAAAAACATTCTAATATAAATCCTAATAATACGTTTAAATTTATTAACAATATCTTTATTCAAATGCGCAACATACAATAGTACAATCCACATCAAAATTGTCATTATACTTAAGACAATTTTTTGATTTAACATATCTTTCATCGTATCTAAACTAAAATATTTTAAAATCAAGAAAAGTGTGGGTATTACATATAGGGTTACTAGGCCACTTAACATCGCTGAAATTAATATACTTCTTCTTGACTGATGAAATGAAAAATTACACCTCAATTCATTCCCTCTTTTCTGTTTATTAATTTCACCCCGCACCGTAATAAAATATTACTTATATAAACATAACATATTATGTACACAACGTCTTCTCATGTACACCCTCCGTATAATGTCATCTGTTACCTCTTGTACATACCGAATAGAAAAGAACCTGTCATGTGACAGGTTCTTCTCGTTATTTATTAGGATACGATGATTAGCATGTTTACTATACAAGAGGAAGCATCCATATTTTCCATATGATACTTACGATTACTATAAGTACAAAATCAAACAAATCTAATCTCGGACCCTTTTTCATAGTCATGTCTAGCCACATATGCATCCATTTCATTTCCTTATATTTATGAATATTTTTCTTTGCGAATCGGTAAGTGAGCACTTGCATGATGTAAATTCCAATTACGCAAATAAGCAATAAGATGAGAAATTCAAACACAAAATTCCTCCCTATTTTTGAAGCGTTCTTTCTACTATATGGTTCTTCAAAATCCATTCCTCAAACTGAGCACTTCCAAACTCCCAGCTCAAATCACGAGCATGTACAGAAAAAACGTAATAACCAGCATATTCGTCCATAAACCGACCTGTCTCTATCTCCTCTTTCTGAAGACCGTATACTCCAAAATTAAAATACACATCCCACACGTCTTCATGCTTCCTCTTATAAGCAATCGATTCCATATCACATTCAGTTCCGAAATAATCAAGATGTAAATGTACGCTATCATCGTATTCGTAATCCATTTTATCACCCCTTATATTTGTACTTCTTTACTACCCAAAAAATTCCTGCTATATATACTCACATATGGGCACTTACCTACATATTATGCTTGTAGATTGACTTCTAGGAGGTGTCATATAGTGAAAAAATTAATAACCGTTTTTTGCATCATGTTACTAGCTGTTTTCACATTCGCTGCTTGTAGTAGTACAAAGGAAAGTACGAAAGAACAAGCTCAAAAAATTCGCGTTGGCGAAGTTACACACTCTCTTTTCTACGCACCATTATATGTTGGAATGGAAAAAGGATTTTTTAAAGATGAAGGCTTAAATATTGACTTACAAACAACAGCTGGCGGAGATAAAACGATGACCACCCTTTTATCTGGCGGAATTGATATTGCTCTCGTTGGTTCAGAAACGTCTATTTATGTTCATCAACAAGGAGCAAAAGATCCTGTCATTAATTTTGCGCAGCTTACACAAACAGATGGCACATTTTTAGTTTCCCGTAAAAAATTAGACTCTTTTAATTGGAACGACGTAAAAGGCGTTACGTTTTTAGGACAGCGTAAAGGCGGCATGCCGCAAATGGTTGGTGAATACGTTTTAAAGAAAAATGGTATTGACCCTCGCAAAGATACGAACTTAATTCAAAATATCGAGTTTGCTAATATTGCAAATGCCTTTGCATCTGGTACGGGAGAATTTGTACAGCTCTTTGAACCGACTGCAAGTATACTTGAAAAAGAAGGAAAAGGTTATATCGTCGCGTCTTTCGGAGCTGAATCTGGTACTGTCCCTTATACAACGTTTATGGCAAAAGAAAGTTTCTTAAAGAAAGATAAAGCTGCTGCAGAAAAATTCACGCGCGCACTATATAAAGCGCAGCAATGGGTTGATACACATAGTCCAGAAGAGATTGCCGATGCCGTTTCACCACTATTTAAAGACACTTCAAAAGACATTTCAGTAAAAGTAATTGAACGCTACAAAAAACAACATTCATATGCGACAAATCCATTATTAGATGAGGCAGAATGGAAACAACTCCAAACGATTATGAAAGAATCTGGTGAATTACAAAAAGAAGTTCCACATGAAGCGCTCGTCAATACAAAAATTGCCGAAAGCGTTATTAAGAAATAGAGGCGAAGTGTATGAGCTTTTTACAAATACGTAACGTTTCTCACTGCTTTTTTGCAAAAGAAAATGCCAAACTTATTCTTGAAGATATGAGTTTGCAAGTAGACGAAGGCGAATTTATTTCAATCCTTGGTCCAAGTGGTTGCGGAAAAACAACGCTCCTCTCCATCATCGCAGGTCTACTCGATCCAATTGAAGGTATCGTATTTTTAGATGGTGAACCGATTACAACTAAGACCCCCTCTATGGGCTATATGCTCCAGCAAGATTACTTGTTTCCGTGGAAAACAATTGAAGAAAATATTATGCTCGGACTTCATATTCGGAAGGTTTATGATGAAAATACGAAAGAACATACATTAAAGCTTTTAAAACAAGTCGGCCTATATGATATAGAACAGCAATACCCTCGTGAACTATCCGGTGGTATGCGCCAACGTGCTGCACTCGTTCGAACATTAGCGACCGACCCAAAAATTTTATTGTTAGATGAACCATTTTCCGCTCTTGATTATCAAACAAAATTAAAACTAGAAGATCTCGTCTTCACATTACTACGTAACTATAAGAAAACATCCCTACTTGTGACACATGATATTGAAGAAGCAATTGCGATGAGTGATCGTATTTATTTGCTGCAGGCGAACCCTGGAAAAATTGCAAAAACATTCATCGTCCCAGAAAGTATCCGTTCCTTATCGCCGTTAGAAGCACGCCACCACCATGACTTCCCATCCCTCTTCCAAGAAATATGGAAGGAGCTGGAACGACTTGGATAATATAAAACAACTACATGAACAGTTTCGAAAAAAAGAAAGACAACATGCATGGTTAGCTCGCTCTTTACAACTTGTACTTCTTGTTCTTTTCTTTGCACTATGGGAAATAGCTAGTAAAAAAGAATGGATTGATCCTTTACTCTTTAGCTCTCCTTCAAGTATTTGGGATCTCTTTTTAACGAAATGGATTGACGGTTCACTTTGGGTCCACATATGGACGACATTACTTGAAACAGGAGTAGGCTTCATTCTCGGAACTATACTCGGAGCTATTATTGCTACTCTCCTTTGGTGGATGCCACTTTTGGCCCGCGTACTTGATCCTTATCTCGTCGTCCTAAATGCAATGCCAAAAGTTGCACTCGGTCCAATCATCATTGTTATTTTCGGTCCAAATATTTCATCCTCTATTGCAATGGGGGTAATCATCTCCATCATCATTACCATTCTCGTTATTTACAGCGCATTTCAAGAAGTCGATTCCAACTATATTAAGGTCATGGACACATTTGGCGCAAATAAATGGCAATGCTATAAGCACGTTATTCTCCCTTCATCTTTCCCTGCAATTATTTCAACGTTAAAAGTGAATGTTGGCTTATCATGGGTCGGTGTTATTTTCGGGGAACTCCTCGTTTCTAAACAAGGGCTTGGCTATTTAATTAGCTACGGATTCCAAGTCTTTAACTTCACACTCGTCTTACTCAGTGTATTGCTCACTTGTGTCCTCGCAACTCTTATGTATGTATTTGTCGAGGCATTTGAAAAACTCCTTATTGGAAAACGAAAAAAAAGCTGACTTAGAGCGATACGCTAGAGTCAGCTTCTTTCTTCTACCTTTTATCACACATTTTCGAATTATCTGTAACATTCCCATTAGCAACCGTAACTGTATGGAAACAATCTTTCACACGCACCGTAACGACATTATCTTTTCGATCAATAATATGATAATCATTAAACTCTTTATTTAATGCACTACGAATTTGCTCCCCTTCAAAAATCGGAAAACCGTGAGACATTACCCAAATGAGACCAGCAACAGCAAGAATCGTTTTCATACGTTTCATTACCTCCTCGAGAGTAAACTTATAGCCCCTATACTATGCGCATTATAATTGTGTCTAATTTGTGACGTTTTTATACTAATTCTATTTTAATGATTCAGTTCCTTCTTCTTTTTTAAAAAAGACAGAATTTTCAATTTTATCAATATAAAGAAACGCAAAGAACTACAATTCTTCACGTTTTCCCTTGGCTAAAATATATCGAACACATAATTCGCATTAATGTCCACTTGGTTGTTCTATCGTTTTCGAAACATCATATAATCCAGCTAACACTTCCGCTCTCATTTTTACAAGCTCAGGGAATTGATAGAAGAAGGCAATTTTTTTATATTTTAATTCTGTTCCTTCTTTCACCTTTTTTGAATCTTGTAAAATAAACGCTGTAAATGTATCCGCAATATCCTCCGCTACATTTGTCGTTCCATACAGTGAAACAAACTCACCATGCTTTTCCTTAAAAAATTCAATTTGAGCTTCTTCGCTTTCTTCCACTTTCTTTTCTGTCCACTCCTGGTCAATTGGTTTCCAGAAAGAATTATAAAATTGATTTATATAAGAGCTCTCCTTCGCACATCCTTCTTGTAAGAAAAGAGATTTACATTTATTTTGGTATGATGAAATATCTTTATCTTCTTCAAAAGCCTTTAAGTACTTTTCATTTACTGGTATTTGTTTATGTCCCAGTGTCAATACGTGAGCCGTCTCATGTATTAATGTTTTCATCACTTGATCGATATTTACTGCAGAATCAAGCGTATCTAAACTAATGGTCCACTCTTTCGGATACTCCATACTCGGCATAACATGAGCCACAATTCCATCGTACCCATCTGTTACCATATCAAACTCTTTTATGTCAGTGCGATACTTAGCAGGAATAAGCGTGCTATACATCTCCCATAACGATTCATGATAATCCCTATCTTGACGTTGCTTTAATACTTCTTCTTTCGCGTCCTTATCCTCCGCAAAAGCCTTATTCAATCGTTTACGATCTAGTTTATCGAAATAAGGATCTACAATTTCATCACCATCAATATAATAAGAAGCTAAAAAGAAATAATTTTCATCATCCTTTTTTTTCATTTCTGCTTCTTTCATATCGTTACTTGAATGTCCTTCTAAATCATAATCCTCTAGTACTTCAAGTTCTGAAAGTCCATCTATCTTTTTATATACTTTTTGAAGTGTTTTATCACCTATTTGTGTGCATTCTTCTGTCGTTTCGCACACATCTTTTTTCTCTCTTTTCGAAGTTTGCTCCGACATATCACATCCAGCTACTAAGCCCGTTGAAATCATAAAACACACTAACTTGCCATAAAGTTTCTTCATACGCACCTCCATTATTCCATTCTACAAAAATATCATAATCATTTTTTAACGAATATGCGATAATTAATTATAAAAACTGTATGGAGGTTTCCCATGATTCGAGCAATCTTATTTGACTTAGATGGAACACTATTAGATCGTCGTCAATCTTTAGAGCAATTTATTCGTGATCAATATAATCGCTTCGCCTTTCATTTGATAAACATAGAAAAATTCGAGTATTGCTCTCGTTTTCTCGAACTCGACAATAATGGTTACACGTGGAAAGATAAGGTATATTCCACTCTCCTTTGCGAATACAACATTACCACTTTAACGCAAGAGCAACTGCTGCACGACTACATTACAAACTTCCAACATCATTGTATTTCTTTCCAAAACATGCATGAATTACTTCAACAACTAACTCAGCAAAACATTAAAATCGGTATTATTACAAACGGCTTTACTGATTTTCAAATGAACAACCTTCGAGCACTAAACATACATACGTATACAAACACGATTCTTGTTTCAGAAGCGGAAGGAATTAAAAAGCCTCACCCTGAGATTTTCGAACGTGCTTTACAAAAGCTAAACGTAAAAGCAGAAGAATGCCTTTACGTTGGAGACCATCCAGAAAATGATGTGCTTGGTTCTGAACAAGTAGGGATTCTTGGCGTTTGGAAGAGAGATTTATTTTGGGGTGACTTTGAACATCCACGTGTGGTGGATGATTTATTAGAGGTGCTTTCGTTTTTAGAGGTGGAAATAAAAAAAACATAAAGCAGTCCAAAGAACCACTCTACGGAAGAGAGGTTCTTTGGACTGCTTTACTCATAAACTGTAAACTGCGGTTTACTCGGATGATCTTTAACTAGCGCATCATCTGGAAACTTTGAAACTTTTTTATATAAAGCAATGTCACCGATACAACCTGCTGTTAGTAGAATCCCTAAAAATGAGAGTGGCTCCAGATTCATAGCTAATCCCAATACAATTGGTAAAATTCCAGTTGGTAAAAACGGAAGCATTAACACTGTCTTCATTTGCTTTACTGTAATCACCTGTTTAGAATGAGCATATGCAGCACCTAATTTCCAATTGACGCCCCATTTTAGTTCACTCCACGGAACACCTCCGATATAGCGAAATCCAATTAAATGTATTGCCTCATGAATACAAACGAGAATAATCATTCCAATAATCAAAAGAAACATAATCGGCAATGTAATTTCAATTTGAAACTCGCCTGAAAAAAGCGCATGTAAAAAACTAATTCCAAATGCCAAAACAAATATTATAAGAAATGCATAGAAATTTAATTTAACCATCGAAACCGCAACAGTCGTTTCTTTTCTTTTATCCATCTTTTCCCCTCCTAAAACGTAAATACACCTTTACAAAATTGTATAATATACCCAAAATAAATGTAAAGATATATTTACATTTATTTTGAACACAAAAAAAGAAACCGGCCACTTTACTTCGTAAAACAGCCGATTTCTTCTATATGTTTCATCGTACGCGCTAATACATCATCGCGCATAATAAAGCTAAATTTTCTATCAGTTTTAATATTATCAGGAATGTCTTTTAATAACACAGACCCTTTCGTTTCTTCGTAATGCGTATGTTGCTCTACCGCACTAATTGTTGCAAAATAAATGTTTTTAATGATTATTTTGTCTTTTCCGGATACTTTGTATTGCCCTAAGTAAGTTAAATCAGAAACTATGCCGCCGGTTTCCTCATGAACTTCTCGAACTGCCGCTTCTTCCGGTGTCTCCCCGAGTTCTACTTTACCACCTGGAAATTCAAGACCACGGCGTAAATGATGCGTTAATAACCATTGATCCCCGTACCGGCATACAACCCAAACATGCTTTGGCTCAGGAGAAAATGGGTAACGTTCAAACGATAATTGTACAGTGTTGTGGTAATAATCTTTAAATTTGTACATGCCATTACTCCCCTATTGATGATTACAAGTTTTTCCTACCACAAATTGTAGCATATTCTCGCTTTTCTGCATAATATTATCCAATTACAATCCATTGATTATTCCCATTTGCGCGACTAATTCTTTCGTTTCATGATTCCCTAAATCATAAATCATTTTATATGCTTTTTGTAGTTGTTCATCATATCGATCATTATTCGAATCGTGATGATACTCAACGAATGGAACGTGGGAGCGTACATACGAACCTAAGTCCTCTTCATACGCTTGATCAAAATACTCTCTTAACTCCGTAATCTCTTCGTCATTTGCATAAATTTCAAAATTATACGTATCCGCCGTCTTCACTTGCGAAATTTGACCATTTCCAACTGATATATAATATGTTTTTTTATTCTCCATGTAACACCCTTCTTTCATCCTTTTAATTTCTATTGTTTTCATCAATTACAAAATTATGTAAAATAAAGAAAAGGAGGGATTTCATGCTCAAAATATTAATTACCGGCATTATAATCGTACTGATCGTATTAGTACTCTCCGTCATGACGATTAATAAAGGCTACGCATATAAAGTGAAACTATAATCAGTGGGGGTTTTGTTCATCCCCCACTGATTATTAGCCTTCACCAATCGGGCGTTTACGGGCAGTTGATCTCCCACCTAACTTCTTTGCTCCATCCGAATTTTGAGGTGGGAGTTTTACTGCCCGTTAATGCGGGATAAACATTCTGTTGATAAGCCCGAAGATAACCCTTACCCGAAAAATAATAAGGAGGAATCATAGTATGCCTCGTATACTTCGCATCGCAATCGCACTCACTGTGATAATTATGTCAGCAATTGGGCTCTATACAGGTCAAAATAACTTTCTACCACTTTCACAATTTCTATTAGGCGCTTTAATGTTTCTCATCGCAATTGAGCAAATAAAAAAGAAGGATTCAGGAACCGGATTTATTTGCATTGTTGCTGGAGCTTTCATTTGGATTGTTCTTATCATTACCTACATAAAATAGAAGGAGGGTCCTTGATGTTAAAAGGAGTTCGAATTACTTTTTCACTTATCGCTTTATCTATAGCAATCTATAGTTTTATCAGCGGCAACAGAGACATTATGCCTTACATGTTCATTTCCTTAGGCTTGATGGCTTTCACTATGGGTCTAGAAGAAATAAAGAAACAGAGACAATCTAGTGGCACACTTGCTTTCATAGCTGGCGCTGCTGCTTTATTTCTTGGCTTCTCAGAAATATTTCGTTAAATAATCTGCTATCTTTTAAATGGAGGGTGATACAATGCTAAAACCATTTCGCATTATATCCGCTCTTATCGTCATCGCTCTCGCTCTATATGGAATGTTTGCAAATCCGCTTGTTACGATGCCCTATATGCTTATTGCCTTATCTATTATGACTTTCATCATTAGTGCAGAAGAAAAACAGAAACAAAATAAAGTAAATAGTACAATCTCTTTCTTTTCTGGCGTCTTTACTTTAATTATTGTCATTCTTATTCTTGTTTCTCGATAACAATACTTCTACTAAGGAGGATTTCATGTTAAAAAACTTTCGAATTATAATAGCTACTATCGCTCTCATTCTCGCTCTACTTAGCCTCTTTGCAAACTTCTCTATACTTTTACCATTCGTATTTATCCTTTTAAGTATTATGTTTATCCTTTTTGGAATTGATGAAATAAAAGAGCAGCAAAAAGCAAAAGCCTTTGTTTATTTTCTCGGTTCTGTCTTTATTTTATATGTTGGAGTGTCTAGTATACTTTCATAAAAAAAGAGCAAGTTTTCTCTTAACAAAATAAAAAAACTGCCCTTTCACAGGCAGTTTCACTTTATCCAAACACTTTCTCAAGTTCATCTTTATCTTGGCTTAACCAGAAGTTCATTAAGCGTTGTGCTCCTTCTAAGTCGTGAAGCTTCGCTTGGCCACATTGTGTTTCATTTGCAGCTGGAATTTCTGTAATTTGAACCGCATCTTTTAATGTTAGTTCTAATAAATCAATGATTTCTCGAACAGTCGGTGTTCCGCTTACTACAAGATAATATCCTGTTTGGCAACCCATTGGTGAAATATCGATAATATCAAAATGCGGATAACGATCAATATATTTACGTAAATTAAATGCTAATAAATGCTCTAACGTATGAATAACATCTGGTTTCATTGCTTGTTTATTTGGTTGGCAAAAACGAATATCAAATTTATTTACAATACCGTCACTACCTACATTGTGGACTCCGCAATGTCTTACATAAGGCGCCTTTACAATTGTATGATCTAATTCAAAGCTTTCTACTGATGGCATATAACATCTCTCCCGCTTTTAATTTAATTCCGTTATATCCAATATGATATAACGGAAATCGACATTAGTAAAGAATTATGTACGGTCGTGCTATAATACTTTAAGACTATGCTGAAAAGGAGACCATTATGAAACAGATTTTTATCGGTATTATACGCTTTTATCAAAAGTTCATTTCTCCGATGACACCGCCAACGTGCCGCTTTCATCCGACTTGCTCTCATTATGGATTAGAAGCGTTTCAAAAACACGGTGCCTTCAAAGGATTTTGGCTTACATGTAAGCGTATATTAAAATGTCACCCTTTCCATCCAGGAGGATTTGATCCTGTCCCAGATAAAAAGGATGACAAAGTAAATTCTTAATTTTCATAACCATTTACAACTAAATCTAATTTTCCTGTGTCAGGATCTATAACAAGACCGTGAACAGGTACTTCTTCCGGAAGTAACGGATGGTTGCGAAGTATTGACACACTATGTTCTACACTTTCTTCTACACTAGAGAACCCTTGTAGGAATCTTTCTAAATCGATTCCAGAATAACGAAGTGTATCTAATTTCTCTTCTGTTACGCCGCGCTCTTTCATTTTCTCAATTGTACTGCTTGCTTGAATTTTTGCCATACCACAATCATGATGACCGACAACACATACTTCGTCAGCTCCAAGCTCATATACAGCGACTAAAATACTACGCATAATACTTCCAAACGGATGTGAAATAACAGCGCCTGCTACTTTAATAATTTTCACATCACCGTTACGCATATTCATTGCTTTCGGTAATAATTCAACAAGACGAGTATCCATACAAGAGATAATTACCATCTTTTTGTTTGGAAATTTCCCTGTTTCATACTCTTCGTATTTTTTCTCTTCAACAAATTTTTCATTGTATTGTAAAATCTCTTCTAATGACTTCATAGTAAAGAACCCTCTTTTCTCTCATTTACACTACATATATAGTGTACCAAAATTTGAAAAACTCAAAAAGGATATTGCTTTATAGTAAAAATAGGATATTTTCAGATAATCGACATAATTCTTTCAAAATATACACACACCTTTGTAACAAGTCTCACATACTTTAAACGTTTTTTCACTATAAACTGATTGTAGATAATGTAAAAAAGGAGTGAATATTTATTATGTCCGACGTTCTGTTACTAAGTCGTTTTCAATTTGCAATTACTATTTTTTATCACTTTTTATTTGTACCTTTGACAATCGGACTTGTTATTTTAGTAGCATGTATGGAAACTCAATACGCCCGCACATTGAATCCAACATACCGTAAAATGGCAAATTTCTGGGGAAAACTTTTTACAATTAACTTCGTAATGGGGATTATAACCGGAATTACGATGGAATTCCAATTTGGAACAAACTGGTCTGAGTACTCCAAATATATGGGGGATATTTTCGGATCACCTCTCGCAATCGAAGCACTCGTTGCCTTCTTCTTAGAATCTACTTTCATGGGAATATGGTTATTCGGTAAAGACAAAATCTCACCAAAGTTCCGTGCTTTCTGTATGTGGATGGTTGCACTTGGAACAAATATTTCTGCCCTTTGGATTATTACAGCCAACGGCTTTATGCAAAACCCCGTTGGCTATGTAGTACGTAATGGCCGCGCTGAATTAAATGACTTCTGGGCTCTTGTTACAAATCCATATGCATGGAATATGTTCTTCCATACTGTAATTGGTTGTTATATTGTCGGTGCTTTCTTCGTTATGGCAATTAGTGCATATCACTTACTACGTAAAAACGAAGTGGAATTCTTCAAAAAATCATTTAAATTTGGTTTAATGTTAGGTTTATTCGCCGCAACAATTACACCATTTATGGGCCATCAATCCGGTGTATCAGCTGCTAAATATCAACCAGCAAAAGGAGCTGCGATGGAAGCAGTTTGGGAAACTGGAAAAGGACAAGGCTTCTCAATCATTCAAATTCCTGATGTGAAAAATGAAAAGAACTTTGAATTCCTTACTATTCCAAAACTCGGAAGTTTCTTCTATACAAACTCATTTGATGGAGAAATTGTTGGTTTAAAAGATATTCCGAAAGAAGATCGTCCAAACGTTAACCTCGTGTACTATAGCTTCCGCTTAATGGTTGCACTTGGTATGTTCTTTATGGCATTAACTTGGTATGGATTCTATTTAAACCGAAAAGGAAAACTAGAAAACTCAAAACGTTATTTAAAAATTACAATGTGGTCTGTCTTACTTCCATACATTGCGATTAATGCTGGCTGGATTGTTGCTGAAGTAGGTCGTCAACCATGGACAGTTTATAAACTAATGCGTACAGCAGAATCCGTGTCACCTATATCAGTTCCACAAATTTGGTTCTCATTAATTAGTTTAATATTGTTCTACACTTTACTCTTAATTGCAGATGTATACTTAATGCTGAAGTTCGCGAAAAAAGGACCCGCTGCATTAGAAGAACCTGCTACTGAAGGAGGTACAGCTCATGTCTCATGATATGCTTGCAATTATCTGGTTCGGTTTATGGGGCGTAATTTGGACAGTTTACTTCATTCTTGATGGCTACGCACTCGGTAACGGGATGATTTTCCCATTCGTTGCGAAAGACCGACAAGAACGAAATCAATTACAAGAAGCAATTGGTCCATTCTGGGGTGGTAATGAAGTATGGTTAATTACAGCTGGTGGTGCAACATTTGCTGCCTTCCCAATCACGTATGCAAATATGTTTAGTTACCTATATACACCACTGTTTTTAGTATTACTTGCACTATTTGCTCGTGCCGCTGGACTTGAATTTATGCATAAAGACGATTCACCAATTTGGCAAAAAACTTGTAAATGGGCATTTACAAGTGGTAGTTTCCTAATCGCCTTCTTATTCGGCGTTACATTCGCTAACCTGTATTACGGGCTGCAAATCGGAAAAGATGGTTATGAAGGAACTTTACTTAGCTTACTAAACCATTATGGTATTTTAGGTGGTCTTTTCTTCACTGCTATATTCGTCGTATCTGGTGCCCTTTGGATTATGATTAAAACAACTGGCGAAGTATCTGATCGTGCTTATAAAATCGCAAGACCATTTTCAATGGCAGCTGCTATCATTTTAGCTATTTTCTATGTCGCAACTGCAAATCGTACAAATTTATTCCAAAACTTCACGGAATATCCTGTACTATTCATTCTTCCAGTACTTGCAATGTTAATGAGTGTACTCACACTTATTATGGTGTACAAACATAAAATCGGCCTTGCATTCACATTCGTTTGCTTAACAATCGCAATGTTTATGACAACTGGTTTTGCAGGTATGTTCCCAAGAATGTTACCATCTCGTATTAACGACGCTTATAGTACAACGTTATACAAAGCAGCTGGTAGTCAATTAAACTTAAAAATTATGTTCTTCGTTGCAATCGTCATGGTACCAATCGTTATTGGATATCAGCTTTGGAGCTACAGCATATTTAAAAATAAAATTCATAAAGACTCTGCTAAAGGATATCACTAAAATAAAAAAGACACTTCGAGCGAAGTGTCTTTTTTATTTTACGTATGATTTTCGATAAGATGTTACATTTCTAATCTAACAACTATGATAAAGAAGAATCACTAACAGCTCACAACTAAATTGTATCACAGGGCAAGCACATCATTTTATGCAATTTTACATATAAAAATTATAACGTAGATTGAATTACTTGGTCATACACATCGTTATCCGTTACATCTGCCGTACTAATACCACTGAATGTCCTCACATTTAATCCGGTATTTGAAGATCCCGATCCATTATAAGCTTTCGTTTTTTCAATCGGATGCACATTATATTTATCACCTAAATTAATTGTTCCGTTACAGTTTTCAATAATAACACCTTCAACGACTGCCGGCATTTTTTCACCTACTTTCATTTCGTTACTTTTATTTTATGAACATCGCCTAAAAAAATAGCATGTTTCAATAAGAAAAAGCACTCAAATTGAGTGCTTTTTCTCTAAGCATTACTGGCAAGTTTGGAGACAGTTGACTTCTTCAAAATTTTATTAGGGGTAATATTTTGAAAAAGAAAGCCTTTCATATGTAGCTTAACACCACTGGAATATATAGTAAATTGATAATGTTTATACGGAATATTGCTAATGTTTAGTATAGATAGTTTGCACTACGTTAATAGTGGAAATTATCTATACTAAGAAACAAAAAGACGCCTTTCAAGAAGACGTCCTTTCCCCTGTTTATATATACCCCATCCCGCTTTTTGTAAACACACACTAGAAAACAGAATCATGAATTGTTACAAGATTGTTAGGTACAAAAAGAGTAGAGGTAAATATTAATATAAAATTCTGCTTTATAGCGTGTATCCACAACTTATATTTTAATCCTCTTCCCTTGAAAATAAACATAATATGCATAATTACATACCAAAAAGAAAAAGACACTCCACAGAGTGCCTCTTCAACCATTTTACTTTTAATATATCGCTTTGAATACATTTTACCATATTTAACTATATCGTTTGTTGAGAAAATTCGAAATCGTTATTTTTTTATCAACATCTTCAAAATCATGTAATATTAAGGATGCAATAAAACATTATACAAATTGAGGTGTACTATATTTATGTATTTCGGAATTATTCCTCTTATATTGTTTATTATTTTTCTTATTTCTTACTTAAAAGATCCACGGAAAATAATAAACGGTTTTTTATTCAATGCCTTTTTCTGTTCTTTCCTTATTTTTTGCACTATTACATCCTATGATTCAGGCAATAATACCCTGCATTCAATCATATTGCTACCTATTTTAGCACTTATCATTATGATTCCTTTTGGTATTATCGCTTTAATGTTTGGGTTATTTCTGAATGCTAGAATTTTAATGAAACGAGAAGGAAGACGTTTCACTAACTGTTTAACACTCATTGCTGCTTTAGGTATTTTATTCTTTATGTTACTCCCTATTATAAATCCAGCAAGTTTGTTCTCATCACATTTCCAGCCTATTTTTGCTGGTATTTCTCTTATAACTGTATATTTCTTTATACACTTATCTAACTTCTTAACTGCTTATTTTTTATACCAATTCAACAGACCAAGGCGTAATCAAGATTTCATCATCGTTCTTGGTAGTGGCTTAATTAATGACAAAGTGCCACCTTTACTTGCAAGTCGTATTAATAAAGCAATCGACTTTTACTGGAAACAAGCTGCTGTGAATACACCACCAACAATTATTTTCTCTGGTGGACAAGGTCCAGATGAAGGGCTTCCGGAAGCAGAAGCGATGCAAAAGTACGCTGTTGAAAAAGGAATTTCTCTTGAACATACAGTGCAAGAAAATCGCTCTGTAAACACATATCAAAATATGTTGTTCTCTAAAGAAATTATGGATTCTTTAAAGCCTGAAGGTAAATATAGAAGTATTTTTACAACGAACAATTTCCACCTTTTCCGCGCTGGTATATATGCAAGACAAGCTGGCCTTAATAGCCAAGGAATCGGATCAAAAACAGCCTTTTATTACTGGCCTAATGCAATGATTCGCGAATATGTCGCAATTGTCGTTATGGGGCGTAAGCGCCATATGAAAATATGTGGAACTATTTTAGGTTTCGCTTTATTCCTAACAGTCGTTAGTTTTATACTTTCTTAACAACATCCCATCCTTTAAAAGGATGGGATTTCTTATACGAATTTCAAAAATATTTTAATGGTAATATGGTGATAATATCCCCTGCATACATCCATTAAAGGAGAATTTTTTCAAATTAAATGTTAAAATGGAGTTTAGGTGTGAATTACGTAACAAATAAGAAACTAGTTTGAAACGAGGAAATTATATGAAAAAAATGATCAAGAGTAAGCCCAATAAGCTGAAAATTGCTTCAAAAGCTTTGATGATTATTATTGGGGCATTTATCACAGCGTACGGATTAGAAGCTGTCTTAATTCCAAATAACGTATCCGACGGTGGTGTGACTGGTTTAAGTATCGTTAGTTCAAGATTATTTGGATTGCCATTAGGAGCTCTAATCGCAGTTATTAACATTCCTTTCGTTTGGTTAGGATATAAACAAATCGGTAAAAGCTTTGCAATTTATTCCATCATCGGGATTGCTTCATTAGCAATAGGTACCGTTGTCATGCACGGAATACCAACTATTATTGAAGGCGATACACTACTCGTTACAGTTGTTGGTGGTATTATTATCGGTTTCGGTATGGGACTAGCCTTACGTAACGGCGGCGCATTAGATGGAATCGATATGCTAGCTGTATTACTTTCTCGTAAGTTACCTTTTGGAACAAGTGACCTTATTTTATTCTTAAATATGTTTGTCTTTATTTTTGTTTCAACAGTATTTGGTCTTCAAGGGGCTATCCTTTCGGCAATTGCTTACTTTATCGCTTCGAAAGTGATTCATATCGTTGAAGTTGGTTTAAGTGGTTCGAAAACATTTAAAATCATCACGAAAGAGCCTGAATTAATGGTAGAAACAATTCGCGATCGTTTAGGCCGAAGCGCAACGTATAACGAAGTATATGGTGGTTATTCAAGAGAGAAATTCAAAGAAATTTCTTGTGTAATTAACCGTTTAGAAGAAAGTAAAATGAAGGACCTGATTAATGAAATCGATCCTAATGCCTTTATTACAGTTTATGACGTAGCTGAAGTAAAAGGCGGTAACTTTAAGAAACGTGATATTCATTAATCATTATGAAAAAAGAGGGTGTGCCAAAATATTGGTGCAGCCTCTTTTTATTATGAAGTTGGTAAATCGATATTCCTTTTCGAATCGTTGATATATTTTGAGCTACGATAGATATAATCGAAAAACCGTTGATATATTTTACTCCCCCCATCTTCCCCCGCTTTTAATCCAATCGACGTACTTTTGAAAGGCGGGCACTTCATGCTGAAAGCGAAGCGGAACATATAGAAAGAGAGTACATGTACACAGTATCCATAGAATACCTACTATAAAGTGAAATTTCATCGTTGTGCTAATAAACAAACTGAGAAATAAGACGAGGAACATAATCAAACTAAACCTTTTATATATACTCATAATAATCTCCTCCTTATAACTTAATTGTACCAGCTATAAGGAATTAATTCCCATAATAAAAAGACCGAAAAGAAAATTCCACTTTTCGGTCTCTACACTATCTTCTCTTCATAATTTTCCCTGAACCGCCAACCCTTGTTTTCGGGGGCGACGTATTCTTTGGTGGGGTTTTAATGGATGATTTCGGCTTCACATCAGATCCACTCGAGCCACCCGGGTTTTTCGTAATTTTCCCTTTGCTTCCGGTAGAAGGCGGTGGCGTCGTTTTACTTCCTTTTTCCGTAATACTTCCTTTATCACCTACAGATGATTTCGGATCTACATTATCGCCTCGCTTAATAATAGATCCTTTCCCTTCCTTCGTAATTGGAGGCGGGGTTTTCTTTTCCTCTTTCGTAGGTGGTCTTTCCGGGATCACCGGTTTATGATTTTGTCTGTCATTATATCCGCGATAATCACCGTATGATGATTTGCGTGAACCGAATATATCGTTTAATATACTCCCCATTATATATCCTTGTAAGAAGGATGGTTGGTAATTTTGACGGACAAATTCTTCATTGCTTATTTCAATTAACGTATCAGATGGTTTCTCTTTATCCTTTTGTAAATTATACATTTTATCAGAATAAACGAGGAACATTTGATTTTCGTCTTCTTTAGATGCTTGCTTCGGTGTCCTTTCGGCTATAAGTTCCTTTGCAACTTCAGGAACTGACCGATTGGCGGCCCTATACACGTAAGATTCTTGTTTACCATCCTTTGCGACAGACTCTAGTGGGTAACGGTCCTGAATTGACTTCGCCTGACCACTTTGACAGCCCGATAAAGCATAACCGGCAATAACAAGTAATGTAACGATAGCAAGTATAGGGATCACGAACGATTTAATCATGGTAAACAATCGGTTTGACATGATTACGCCCCCCTTATGTTGCTCTTATGATTTGTACATCAGCAGGAATAATTACTTCTCCCTCATACATCATTGTGCGACCATTTTGCCATTCAACACGTAATAATTTGCGGTTATCAGATTGGAATTCCCATACGTACTGTTCTTCTGAAGCAGCGAATGGTGTTTTCCCCATAACAACAACACGTCCATTATATTGTTCTTCCATATGATACTCTATATCATCCATTTCAATCGTCGTCGGAATTTCATCGATTGAATCTAAACGACCATCAATCGGTGTATACAATTTGTAATACGTATTTTCACGGTCTTCAATTTTCAAATAACGAATATCTTTCCCGTCCTGCAAAGTTAAAACAATCTCTTTGCGAGAATGCATGCTCGTTTTCCCAGTTAATTCGTACATGACTAACGAGACTTCAATCATATCGCCAGGAGCCAACGTTAAAAGACTCTTTTCTGGCCTCGGCGGCTCTGGGCTTTTCATTATATTTTTAATACGTTTAAATAAGCTCACAATCTACCCCTCCTTTTCTCTTTATAAACAAGCACCTAAAATAAGTGCACCAACGATATGTAATGAACCAGCTAACAACGCATGTGCTACGCTGCCTTCTTTCGTTCCTTCTTCTAAATCTAAACCAGACATTTTCTTTAACACAAACTCAATGAACATTTCTACAATTAATAAAATAACGAATGAAACTGCTGAGGCAAGAAGCGCTTGCCATAAGTCATTCGCTTTCGTAATCGATTGTGACAAAATGTATCCTTGAGCGAATAATTTCATAACGAAACGCGTTGTCACTGCTGTATTTCCATTTTTCATCTCTTTTAAATCATTGTATTTTGTAAAAATCGAATCAACCCACATAATTGCAAATAAAAGTACTGCACTCGCCCCAGTCCATACAAGCATAGCTAAAACATTCATCCACGTCATTACAAAACCTCCTCTAAAAAAGTAATAGAAAACCGACATGAATTCTCTTCAGACATGTCGGTTTCTTTGTCTATTCTATATTATTTCTCATACTGCTTCATAATACGAGCTAATTCATCGTCAACAACAGAATTTTTGTTTAAGCTTGCGAATTCATCATCTAACGACTTTTCTTTCTTGTAAATTTCACCGCTTGCTTCTGCTTCAGCCTCTAATTGAAGTGCTTTCTCTTCCATACGGCTTAAACCAGCTTTTGCTGAATTTGAATCAAATCCAGACATCGCCTGATTAATATTCTTTTGTGCTTTCGCTGCATTTACACGTGCAACAAGTGTTTCACGTTTATTTTTCAGCTCTGTTAATTGCTTACGCATTTCTTCTAGCTTCAGACGAAGGTTATCAGCAGCTGCTTTGTTTTGCTCATAGCTCGCTTTATACTCATTCATCTTTTGCTCTGCATTTTGTTTTTCTTCAAGAGCACGACGCGCAAGGTCAAGATTGCTTGCTTGAACAGCCATATGAGCTTGCTCTTCACGTTTTTTCACAAGTGCTTCTTGCTCTTCAAATAATATTTTGAATTTCTTCTCAAGTGCAATTTGAGCTGCTACACTTTTCTCAGCTTCTTGTACATCCGCTTGCATATCGCGTAAATATTGATCCGTCATCTTAACTGGATCTTCCGCTTTTTCAATTAATGAATATACATTCGACATTGTTAAATCTCGTAATCGTTTAAATACAGACATTCTAATTCCTCCTATGACTTACCTCATATTTCAAATTCACTACTTGGAAAACTGAAAAATCTCCCTTAACAGTAAAGAATATTCATTTTTACAGCCTATGTGTTTATTATAACAAAACTAATATGTCCTTACATGTTATTTCCAAAATACAGCCAATATAATATGACATTCTAGATAAAACATTGTATTCCTAATATATTCTCATTAATCCTCTTCAGAATTGACATATTTTTATGCACTTTCACTAAATTACATTATTGTAATGTTACTGTAAGCTAACTCGATAGTTACGTTTCAATATTTCTTATACACTAATACCAGAAGCAACAAACAAGCTTCTCATAATTTCAGGACTAATACAAAAAATGTATTTACTATAAAACATATAAAAGGAGCAATCATCATGAAAAAATTAGTAGGAATCGGATTAGCAGCAGCAATTTCATTCGGAGCATTATCAGGTTGTTCTTTATTAGGAGAAAAAGCGAACGGCTTTGTACTATACGGAACAGATGAGCAAATTCAACAAGTTACAGATAAAAATAAAAAAGAAGTGAAAGAAAAAGACTTCTATAAAATGAAAATGACAACATTAGAGGGTAAAAAAGTTCTTGTAATGGATAAGAAAACTGGTGAAGAACTGGTGAAAAAAGAATTACTTAGCAAAGTTGATAAAAACGATGATACAAAACCACTTGATAAATTACCAGCTGTAACAACAGAAGAAGGCGTGTTATTTGCAAAAGAGAAAGTAGAAAATGCTACACTTGATGGGGCAAAATTAAAATACGAAGGCAACACAATTATCGGAAGTGGCCGTGCATATGCAGACATGTTCGCAATTGTTGACGATGCAACTTATGGAAATGTAAAAGGTGATGAAAAATCTGTTGGTGTATTAAAATTCGATAAAGACCCTAGTAAAGAATTCCCTGGTTACAACGGAGTAGAAGCTTCTCAGCTTGTAAAAATTAAAAAGTAAACAAAAAAGCTTTGCGAAATTCGCAAAGCTTTTTTCTATTTATGAGCAATTTGCTCCATATCTGGACTACAAGTTTGCGACTGACATGACTTACTTAAAGAGCATGCTGCGCATTTGCCTTTTTTACTTCTCTTTACAAAATTAACTAACGTATATGCTGCATAACCAAAAATGATAGCTCCAATTATAATATTGACCATCACCGCGATACATCTCCTTCTAGAATCCGAGTAAGGACCCAACTTGGTATATAATGAGCGTTAATACATAAGCAACAACGAGCGGATAAACGACAGAGAAAACTGTCCATTTCATCGATCCAGTTTCACGTTTAATAACAGCTACTGTCGCTAAGCACGGAACATATAATAAAATAAAGAACATAAATGCATAGGCTGATAGCGCAGTATAATGTGCTCCCATTACATTTCCTAGCACATCTTCTTTAACCGCATAAATAATTGCCATCGTAGAAACGACAACTTCTTTCGCTAAAAATCCTGTTAAAAGGGATGCCGCAGCTTGCCACGTTCCAAAACCGAGCGGTGCAAAAAGTGGTGCAATAAATCCACCAATCATCGCTAAGAAACTGTCTCCCATATCAACACCAAATCCTGATGGACCTGCATAGTTTAATAACCAAATGACAACAGAACCACCGAAGATGAATGTACCCGCTTTACGAACAAATCCTTTACCTTTCTCCCACGTGCTCAGCCATAACGTTTTCGCTTGCGGCACACGGTAAGGTGGTAGTTCAATTACAAAAATAGATTTTTCTGCTTTTAAAATAGTAAGAGACATAATTTTTGTAACGAGTAATGCAAGAACAATCCCTGCGATATATAAAGAGAACACAACAGTCGCCTGACTATGAGGGAAGAAAACTCCCGCAAATAGTGCATATACAGGTAAACGTGCCGAACAAGACATAAACGGTGTTACAAGAACTGTAAGTAACCTTTCTTTTTCTTGTTCAATCGTTCTCGCTGCCATAATACCTGGAACGTTACATCCAAAGCCGATAATCATCGGAATAAATGCTTTTCCGTTTAAACCGAAAAACTCCATAATTCTATCCATAACAACTGCAATTCGTGCCATATATCCTGAGTCTTCTAATAATGAAATGAAGAAGAATAGTGCAAAGATTTGTGGAACGAATACTAATACCGCACCAACACCAGCAATAATACCTTCTGTAACGAGTGCTTGAATAAAGTCAGAAGCACCAACACTTGTGAGCCCAGCTGTAACCCAATCAGTAAGTTGTCCGCCAAAAAATCCATCAAGCATATCCGATAAAGGTGTACCAATCCACGTAAACGTAACCTGAAAAATAAAAAACATAACTGCTAAAAAGATTGGAAGTCCTAAAATTTTATGTGTAATTAACCTATCAATTTTTTCTGAAAAAGGAATTTTCCCTTCTTTCTCATGTTGCATAACATTTGTTTTTAACTTTTCAATATACGCTTCACGAGTCTTGTAAATGTGCTCTTCCAACGTACAATCAAGTTTTCCATCTAAACGAGATCGAATGGCTATAAGTTCCTTATAAATTGGTAATGCTTTCATTTCTTTTTCTACTACTTCGTTATTGCTTAAAAATTGAAGGGCTAACCATCTCGGATGCTCATAATTCGCTGTCTCTAAAAGAGCGATTACCTCTCCAATTCCTTCATCCATTTGTACACCATATGAAATAATGAATGGCTTTTTCTCTTTTTGTTTCTCTTCATGAAGAGTAGTAAGTAATTCTTCACAGCCTTTTCCGGTTCTTGCGATGACAGGAACGACTGTTACACCTAATATTTCTGATAGCCGTTTTACATTAATAACAATTCCTCTTTGCTTTGCCACATCAATCATATTTAAACCAATTGAAACGGGCTTACCAAATTCAAGTAATTGCAATGTTAAATGCATATTTCGCTCAAATTGAGAAGAATCCACTATATTTAACATATGATGAAATTCATCTGTTAGTAGAAAATTCGTAACGACACCTTCATCACGTGAAACTGGATTCAAATCATAAACGCCTGGTAAATCAATTAATGTTCCTTGCTTATCTTTTAATTTACCAACCTTCTTTTCTACTGTTACACCACTCCAGTTTCCTACATATTCATAAGAACCGGTAAGTGCATTAAATAATGATGTTTTCCCTGTATTCGGATTCCCTAGCAAAGCAACCTTATTCACGCTAATTCCACCTTTATCATTTTCGCGTCACAATGACGAATACTAATTAACTGTCCACGACACTCCAATGTACAAGGACCTTTAAACATCGCTTTCTGTTTCAAGCGAAGTTCGCTTCCTTCCGCGAGACCGAAAGCAGCTAGTCTACGCTTTAATAACTGATCTAAAGACTGAATACTTTTTACTAACACTTTCTCGCCAATTTTAATATCTACTAAGCTCATAACCTTCCCCCTCAGAAGAGAATGATAATTATTTTCAAAAAAATTATATCATACTCTATTTCACTTGGACTATATCTTTTTGCTTCATATTTATCAACATTTCAATACAATTATATTTCAATAATTGTCATACAAAGTATGTTTGCCATTCTCATCCATTTCACTTACAATAAACAATAACAAAAGAATCTCGTTATCACAGGGGGAGCCTTACCGCTGAGAGGGAACAATTCGTTCCGACCCTTTGAACCTGTTAGTTAATGCTAACGCAGGAATTGTGCAAACGTCCGAAATACACACCTCTTTTTTTATTTACGTATTTCGTATCCTCCTATGATAATGTTCTTTTTTGTGAAACTTGGATTTAGGGGGAGACAACATGCGTAACACCAATTTACAAGCGATGATCGAATCTGCTATTCTTGCAGCCTTCGCCTTGATTATCGACATTCTACCATTATCAATTAAACTTCCAACAGGCGGTTCCATCTCATTTGCTATGATTCCTATTTTTATTATCGCATACCGCTGGGGCTTCAAAAGGGCTTTCTTAGGAGGCTTAATTTGGGGGCTTTTACAAATTGTCGTAGGCGATGCTTACATTCTAACACCAGTTCAAGCATTCATTGAGTACTTCATTGCCTTTGCCTTTATCGGCTTTGCTGGTTTATTCTATCGTCCAATTCAAAAAGCACTTGCCTCAGACAACAGTAATGCAGAGCATTCAAATTTTGGTAGTCGCAAAGATAAACCAAAACAAAACAAAGGAAAAAAAGCACTCGTTTACATTATCCTTGCCACATTTGTCGGCAGCTTTGCACGCTATTTCTGTCACTTTATTGCTGGTATTATTTTCTTTGGTCAATATGCACCTAAAGGACAATCAGCTGTGCTATATTCATTAATTGTAAACGGCAGTACCATGATCGGTTCTTTCATACTATGTACTGTATTACTAATTCTTTTATTTACAACTTCACCACGCTTATTCAAAAGCATCGGTGCTTATCAAATGAATACACAAAAAAAGGGCGCTTAATTAGCGCTCTTTTTTTATCAAAGCTCTCAATGAGTAATATCAATAATAAATACAATAAATGCACAAAGAAAAATAAATACCATCACGCCTAGTAAATCGCTATTCACGGCTAATCTACTCCTTACATAACCTCATTTTCTATCCAAATTATACTTCTTAAAAATAAAGATTAGGTAAAGATAATATGAAGTTAAATTAAAAAAACGTAGATTGTATTATCTACGCTTTTTTCGGTAAATAGAAGTAAAATAAAACACCATCTTCGGTATTCTTCACCCCATATTCAGCATTGTGCAGTTCTAAAATATTTTTTGAAATCGCAAGGCCAAGCCCTGTTCCACCTTGTGAACGTTTCCTTGCCGCATCCACGCGATAAAAACGATCCCAAATTTTATCTAATTGTTCTTCTTCAATGTGAGCACCTTTATTTTCAATACATACTTTTATATGATCCTTCCCGTCTATTGTGGAAATAATAATATCTTCTTTTTCTGGTGTATAACGTATTGCATTCGTAATAAAATTCACAATTACTTGTTCAATTCTATTTTGATTCCCAATCACTTCTGCTGGACATATATGTTTGTGCACACTCAGTTCTTTTTTCTCTATCTCCGCTGAAAGCTGTTCACATATTTCTTCAATCACTCCATCTATATAGAAAGAATCCATCTTCATGTTATATGTGCCAGACTCAAATTTAGCTAATTCAAGCATATCCAAAATTAGTATATCCATCTTGTCTACTTCTTTTTCCATCGCCTGAAAATAGTAGTCTTTCTTATGTTCAGCTACCCCATCTTTTAAAATGGAAATACAGCTTTTCATAATACTCAGCGGCGTTTTTAGTTCATGCGATACACCCGCAATAAATTCTTTCCTTGTGTTTTCTAACTTTCTTTCTTTTTCAATATCTTGTTCTAACTGTCCAATATGTGAATGTAGTTTATTAGATAATGTATTAATATTTTGCGATAAATCACCAATTTCATCTTTTGAAGTAATCGGAATTTTTTCTGTGAAATCCAAATGAGCTATTTTCTTCGTTGTATCATTTATTTTTAGTAACGGTTTTGCAATTTGTTTTGAGTAATAAAACGAAGCTAGAAAAATTAGAACGACTACAAATGCTACAATATAGATGTAATAATCTTGCACCATTTGTACAGCCTCATCTACAGGCTGTAAAGAAGCCATCGCATATATATATGTTACCGATCCGTCTTTTTCTTTTTTTGGTTTAATTAATAATTTATATTTTATATCATTTTTTTCATAGTCCATTATTTGTGTTGAATACTGTATATGATTATTCTCTTTTAATAATAACTCAGTTTGAAATTCCTTTATGCTATCTAAGAATAAACTATTTTTATAAATTGGATTCACAGGACCTTTTACATCGGGGAACTGTACTTTCGTAACACGTCCTACTATGAAAGCATCTAATTCCTGAGCAGCTTGCTCCTGAACGGCCGGCTTCTTTTCCTTAACAACTTGTTCCTCAGCTGCTTTCTTTTTCTCCTGATCTAATTTAATCATTTTCTCATTAAATGCTTTTTCTAACGGTTTATTAGATCCACTTAAATTTTGTTTACCTAACGAGAAAGAGAATGGAATAAAACTTTCTTCTTTTCTCACTCCAGAAAAATAAATTTCTTGTCCTAAAAACTTCTCTGATAATTTATTATCAATCTCCTCTATATTGACGAGATTACCTAAGGGAATCTTGAATATTTGTTGTCCAAAGCTCTTTTGTTGCCTACGGTCTATCGTTACTTCAAAATAAAAATCATCCACATGTTTTAAATTCCCATTCTGATCTAACGTCGTAATCCACGTATTATTTTCTCTTAAAAAATCTTGCTCCAGTTTCTGAACTTCTTCTGCACTTCCTGCATAATTCAAATAATTCTTCTCAAAGGAATTTAAATTCACTTTAATATCTTCTACTTTTCGGTTCGCATAATATTGTTTGAAAAATATTGTTTGCCCAATAAATATCGTCGCTAAAATCAACATACATAGGGCTGTTGTAAGTGTAAATAATTTAAGTACAATCCCATTTCTCATATGTTCCCCTCGAATTTATAACCGGTTCGCACTACAGTTGTAATGTGCTTTGATTTCTCTCCTAATTTATTTCGTAAATTACGAATATGGCTATTAACCGTTCGATCATCACCAGCAAACTCATATCCCCAAATTCTTGAAATTAATTGCTCTCTTGTTAGTACAATTCCTTGGTTTTTCATGAAATACACTAATATTTCAAATTCTGTATGTGTTAAAGTAATGTCTGCCTCATCAACAGTAACAGTACGTGACGGAAAATGGACGTGAATGCCATGAATTGATAACGTATCATCTTCATTTTCTAAAGGTTTCTTTGATGCTTGTCTACTTTCTAATAATCGTTTCGCCCTCGCTAATAAAATAGGCGGACTATACGGTTTCGCAACATAATCATCTGCCCCAAGCTCAAATCCAAGTAACGTATCATCTTCATCTACACGTGCCGTCAGCATAATAATTGGGACCCCGGACGTCTTACGGATCCTTCGGCAAACAGACCATCCATCTAGTTCTGGTAACATAATATCAAGTATAACTAAATCGACCTCTTCTTCTTCAAATAAAACTAAAGCCTCTTTCCCGTCTCTCGCTTCAAGCACTTTATATTGTTCACTCAAAAAGTAATCCTTTAATATTTCGCGTAAAATATCTTCATCTTCAACAATTAAAATGTTTTTTGACATAATCTATGTCTCCCCCTCTCATTTTAAGTAGCTAGCATTTTGTACTTGATAATTTTATTTTGAATTGCTCGTAATTAACTTTGCCTCGATAATATATCGATCCGGTGCATCCCCTATATAATCAAATGGATAGCAAGTCGTCAGTGTTAATGTCGGCTCTTCTTTTTTTACAATAACAGTGCGATCATCCGCATGTGTAATCCATGTCTTTTGAATTTCGTATGTGTACATTTTATTATCATACTCCAAAATAAGGTTATCCTTTTCTTTTAACTCTCCTAAATCTGTAAATACAGTATCTCGATGCCCACTCAGTACAGTATGTCCCCCTCCAGATGGTGTTGTCGTTAAATCACTGACAAACATACCGACTCCTTTTTTCAATGTTGCATCATTTGCTCCCCAATATATAGAAAACTTCTTCTTTATTTTCGGTATATTTAACATTGCTACCTTTTCTCCTTCTTTATGCTCGGTTTGAGAAGAAGGTACTTGGGAAGTTACAGGTGTTTCATGTGAAAGTTGATTATCTTGTATATTTTTAAAGCTCTTTATTTCTTCTTTCGTTAATTCTCGAGCAGAGCTTTTTCCTTTATACCATTCCACAGCGTAATACGATCCCATGAATAGCCCTATGGCCATCAATATGATACCGATATAATTGAGTAACTTCATGTTCCATCCCTCCATGCAAAAAATGGTAGGAATAACCTACCATTTTTAATATATGAAATTATCCCATTCTTTATAGAAAAATATTTTATTTACGCCTTAACTTTATTACGACGCTTCAAACCAAATAATGTCCCTATTCCTACAAGACATGCGCTTAGTGCCATCATTGCTACATTATTTGATGCCGTGTTTGGTAATTTTTCACCTTGTACAGCTGGCTTTGCTACTTCCTTTTTCGCTGCATCATTCTTTTGCCCGGCCTTAATTGCTTCTTCTTTTTTTGCAAGAGCTTCCTTTTCTTGAACTTGTGGTGTTACTTCTTTTTTCGCTGTATCATTCTTTTGCCCTGCTTTTATTGCTTCCTCTTTTTTAGCCATATCACTTTTTTCTTGTACTTGTGCCGCTTGCTTTTTCTCTACATCATTTTTTTGCTGTACCTTAATTGCTTCTTCTTTTTTAGCTGCATCTTGCTGCACTTGCGCCGCTTCTTCCTTTGTTAATGTTCCAGTATCCGCACTCGCTACTGAAGAATATCCTACTGTTAAAAGTGCCATCGCACAAATTGGTAATAGTTTTTTTTTCATTTTATTTCTCTCCTTTTATACTTTATTCTAGTAATACATTACGTCGCACCGGATGTATTACTAGAATAAACAAGAGATGTAAATATAAGATGCAGATGAAATGGAGTTCTTTTAAAGATTTCATTATAAAAAAAGGTTATCCAAAAATAATCTTTTGGATAACCTTTTTTTATTTAATCTACACTTAAAGCTTTCTTCCCCATTTGGTTATAAATACTTGCAAACCAACTCTTACTCACTTTCACATTTTTCGTTCCATAAAATGGATCATTATAATACACGTAATTATCATCGACACCTGTTAAAACGACCGCATGAGTATTCATTCGTCCATAAATTGTTTTTCCGCCTGGTGTTTTCCACGTTGTAATTGGTCTTGGATTATTTAGTGCTACAGTTACCCAAGTAACAACTGGTTTCCCATTTCGTACATAATCTTCTAGGACTGAGAAATTATTTCCTGTTAAATTCGTTCCTCTTGCATATTTATCTAACAATCTTTTTAATGGTTCTGGATTAATAGAATATCCTGGCGTATTTCCTGTCACATCACCTACAAACCCTACATCTGGATCTCCCCAAATTTGTGATGATGTTTTATAGTTCTTTAATTTTGTTTGATCAAAAGGCATTTCAAACGCAAATGCTACTTTATTTAATGAACGACCAATTTGATGTTCCACAAGCATTTGTAAAGAAACTACTTCACAGCCATTGTGTAATTCTGGGAATTGGTAAATTGATGGTACGTTCAATATCACTTGACTACGATTAACATTGCCTTCATTCACCCATTTCAAACCATTATTAGTTTGTATTTGAATCCAACCGCCTGCTCTTTCGCCATACACTTCTACTGTTTGCGGAGAATATTTCCCTGATACGCGCGATACAAAACTAGGGCTGTCATATGCGAAAAATACTTTAGATAAATACTTTGTCTCCTTTTTCGTGTCCAACCATTGGTATCCTGCATATGTACTTATACGAAGCCACGTTCCTCTTTCTTCTACAACAGTTACTGTTTGTGGTCCATAATACGCTAAAACATTCGCAGACCGTGACGGAGCATCATAAGTAGTAAAGTCTCTATCAATCTGTACTTTCTTTTCAGTTAGACATACCCACTTATAGCCCACACTAGTATGAATTTTAATCCAATCGCCTTCTCTTTCTTCAACAACCGTCACTTCTTGCGGAGTATACTCGCCTGAAATACCAGATGATAATGACGATTCATTATATGTAACGAAGTTTTTCGTTATATTTACTTTCTTCTCAGTTAAGCACACCCACTTAAAACCCAAATCCGTATTAATTTTTATCCATCCACCATCTCTTTCTTCATATACCCTTACTTCTTGTGATGCATATTCATTTGAAATACCTGATGATAATGATGGACTATTATAAGTAAAGAAATTTTTCGTTATATTTACCTTTTTCACTTTTACTTCGCTATCTTTAGATTGATCTGTCACCGCAACAAGTCGAGCTGCCTCAGCACGTGATATCGATTTATCAGGTTGCCACTGTGTTCCATCAATACCACTTGATATACCTAATTCTACTAAAATATTAATGAATTTCTCGCCCCAATGATCTTTCACATCATTAAATAATGTCGGTAATTCTCCATTAACTTTCGAATCTAATTGATATGCTTGTACAAGCATTGTTGCCATTGCCGCTCTTGTCATTTGACCGTACGGATTAAATTTCCCGTTTCCTTCACCTTTAATAACGCCTGCTTTTTCCACCGCTGCAATGTAAGAAGATGCCCAATTATCTTTCGAATCTATAAAGGTCGGCTTGTCCCCTTCTTTAACTTCTAATCCTAAAACTTTAGCCATAATTGTAGCCGCTTCAGCCCTACTTAATACGCTATGCGGTGAAAATGTTCCATCCGGCATTCCTGTAATTACTTTTTTATTCACTAAATAAGTAACAGACTCTTCCGCCCACCCTGGAACATCAGGGAATGATTGTGGTGCTGCTTGTAAATTACTTACTGCCCTCTTTAATTCTACTTCTCTTTTTTCCTGTTCTTCCTTTTGCTTTAATTCAAGCTCTTGTTTTTCTTGCTCTTCTTTTTGCTTTAATTCAATTTCTTGTTTTGTTTGTTCTTCTTTTTGCTTTAATTCAAGCTCTTGTTTTGTTTGTTCTTCTTTTTGCTTTAATTCAATTTCTTGTTTTGTTTGTTCTTCTTTTTGCTTTAATTCAATTTCTTGTTTTGTTTGTTCTTCTTTTTGCTTTAATTCAATTTCTTGTTTTTCCTGCTCTTCTTTCTGCTTTAACTCTATTTGTTGCTTCTCCAATTGTTGCTGCTTTATTCGTAATTCTTCTTGCTGTTTCTTTAATTCTTCTCTCTTTTGCTTCTCTTTTAATTCATGATTTGTCCCTTCTTGTTTATTCTTTTCGTCTACTTCTAATCGATCCTTCTCTTCAAGCTCTTCCTTCTTTTTTTGTTCCTCTAATTCATTCGAGTTTGTTTCTTCTTGGTTATTCTTTTCATCAATCTTCTTTTCTTTTAGTTCTAACGGATTCTTCTTTTCAAGTTTTTCTTGTTGTTTCTTTAATTCATCTAATTTTTGCTGAACTTCTTCTAATTGTCCTTTATCTTCGCTACCTTGTTTCAGTAACTCTTCTTTTTTCTGTTTTAATTCGTCAACCTTAATAAATAACTCTGCCTGCTGTTTCAAAATATCTTTTCTTTTTTCTAATTCCATTTGTTGCTCTTGTATAACTTCCAATTGTTTTTGCAATTCACTTTGTCTATCACTATGTATACTCTGTAAAGCTTCTATATTATTTCTTGTTTTATTTTCAATTTCCGCTAGCGAACTAGAAGGAAATGTTAATAGATTTGTTGCCAATAAACTCGCTACTGCAATTACACTATATTTTTTCATCATACACACCTTTTCTAATTTTACTTCCATCATATTTCCTACCATATGCAAAATGTAAGATTCCTTTATAATCATAACAAATCTTTCATACACTAAGGGACTTTTTATGAACAGGAAAGAAGCACCGTATAAATACGATGCTTCTTTCGATGTGTCTCGATATTTATTTGTTACTTTCGCGTGATTGAGAAGTAGGAAGGGCCGGAGTGATAACTAATTGTCTCGGCTCAGTTTTCTTTAAGTGATTTTTGACGTTACACTTACGACGTTGAACAACCCACGCTTTAATAGGGTTTGTCAAAATAATCTTTTGCTCTTCATTAGGGGCCTCTTCTTCAAACCTACAACTCTCGCTCCATTTATTCCATTTCATTGTAAATTTAGAAGAAGAATGATCGTCTTCTCGATCAAACAAGTGCAAAAAATCCATTTCGCCAGCTAGCATTACGGTGTTGCTAGTTGCTAAAAAAGAAAAGGTCGTCCAACGTTTCTCCATGCCCTCCTACTCCTTCTTCACATATAGAGTGCCTAAAACTTAATTTACCTAAAATATGCTTGCCTTTTACCTTACACTTATAGTTTATCCAAAACACTATTATGCAACTATCGATTTGCCTTACAACTACCTTACATTTTTGTAAGAAACAAAAAACCTTCACTCTCTATACGTGAAGGTTTCTCATTTCTTATCTATATGATCTTTCATATGATCTACTCCAGCTTCTTGCAGCTGTGACATCATACCGTGGGAAATTGCGCCTAATACTAAAGTCATTCCAATTAGTGAAATGCGAATTGCAGGTACATCAATTATGTAAGCCAACATGCCAAGAACAATTGTTAAAAGCAATGCTTTTATAAATGTTACACTTGTATACTGTTTCTTTTTCATCATAACCACCCTTTTGGAAGCGTTTTCTTAATATTATCAGTATATCATATCATCTGACTATTTTGTGGGGATTTCTGTAAAAACCTTATATCTTCTTTGACTTTTTTCTTTCTATCCTTTACAGTCGAAATGTTCACAAGTTTTACACTGTAGGAGGATTCAAATGAAAATTGAAATAAAAGACACTTTAATTTCTGAAGAACAATTACAAGAAAAAGTAAAAGAACTAGCGCTTCAAATCGAACGTGATTTTGAAGGAGAAGAAATCGTTGTAATAGCTGTATTAAAAGGATCTTTCGTATTCGCTGCTGATTTAATTCGTCATATTAAAAACGAAGTAACTATCGACTTTATCTCTGCATCCAGCTACGGAAATCAAACAGAAACAACTGGAAAAGTAAAACTATTAAAAGATATCGATGTAAACATTACTGGAAAAAACGTAATTGTCGTAGAAGACATTATCGATTCTGGTTTAACACTTCACTTCTTAAAAGATCACTTCTTCATGCATAAACCAAAAGCATTGAAATTCTGTACGTTACTTGATAAACCTGAACGCCGTAAAGTGGACTTAAAAGCTGAGTATGTTGGCTTCCAAATTCCAGACGAATTTATCGTTGGCTACGGTATCGACTGCGCAGAAAAATATCGTAACTTACCATTTATCGCTTCAGTTGTAACGGAATAATATAATAAAATGAAACCTTAATCATTGGGATTTTTGTCCATTCCCAATGATTATTGGCCCGCAAATAGCAGGATCAAATAAGCTTCCATGCATTATTGGTGGAAGTTTTATTTCTACCGTAATTTATAAAAACAAAGGGAGAGATGAAGAATGACAAAAACAAAATTTGAAAAAGTACTCCTCATCGTAAATCCGAAAGCAGGACAAGGCGATTTACATACGAACTTAACAAAAATCGTACCACCACTTGCCGCAGCTTTTCCTGACTTACATATCCTTCATACGAAAAAACAAGGTGATGCAACAAAATATTGCCAAGAGTTTGCTAGTAAAGTAGATTTAATTATCGTCTTTGGTGGTGATGGAACTGTATTTGAATGCACAAACGGCTTAGCCCCTCTTGAAACTAGACCTACACTTGCAATCATTCCAGGCGGAACTTGCAACGACTTCTCTCGCACACTTGGTGTTCCGCAAAATATTGCAGAAGCAGCGAAACTCATTACAAAAGAACATGTAAAACCAATTGATGTCGCAAAAGCAAACGGACAACACTTCTTAAACTTCTGGGGCATTGGACTCGTATCTGAAGTATCAAACAATATTGATGCAGAAGAGAAAGCAAAGCTTGGTAAAATCGGTTACTACTTAAGTACCATTCGAACTGTCAAAAACGCTGAAACATTCCCAGTAAAAATTACTTACGACGGACAAGTATATGAAGACGAAGCTGTCCTTGTTATGGTTGGAAACGGTGAATATCTTGGTGGTATCCCGTCCTTTATTCCGAACGTGAAATGCGATGACGGAACACTTGATATTTTCGTCGTAAAATCCACAGGCATCCAAGCATTTAAAGATTACATCGGAAAGAAATTATTTGAAGACACAAATGAAAATGATATCTTCCACGTAAAAGCAAAATCCATTCATATTGAAACAGAAGAAGAAAAAGAAGTAGATACAGATGGAGAAAGTTCGCTTCATACACCTTGTCATATTGAACTATTACAAGGGCACTTTACGATGATTTATAATCCTTCGGTTGTGTAATGCAAAAAGACGAGCTAAAGTTTCAACACTTTGGCTCGTCTTTTTTATTAGCAAGGCATTTTGATCTACTCTTTAATTTTTAATATAAATTTTCGTAATCAAACTCCACCTAATTTTTCCAGTGCGTATTAGCATCCTTGTCTACAATAACACTTGGATCTTGCTTCTCTATCGCTGCAGCTACTGATTGGAAGAATTCATTTTCACTTACTTTCTCTTCTTCAACATGTTGCCACTCTTCCGTTTCATAAGCTACTTCCCAATCACCTTTTAAACCGAACTCTTCTAAAATTTCTTCTTTATCCCACCATAATAACTTTCTAGCTTCTTCATTAGTAGCAAGCATACGCAGGAAATATGTTGGATAAGACTCTTTCGTTTTCACTTCTATTCCATTATTCGCATAATCTTCTTCTGTAAATTGATATTCAAAATGATGATCGCGAATTTTTAAACTACCGTTATGAATATCCGGTATAAATTCACCTTTATTATCAAATAATTCATAATCTCCATCTTTTACTTGCAAAATACCGTCATCACCAATTAAATGATTCATTCTATTGCCATATACTTGAATATCATTAAATACACCTAATGAACCTACACCGACAATTTGAAACACCATTAACCAATCCTTAGTATCTTTAAAGAAAAGAGAAAATTTCACTTGCGAAATATCCATATATTCATTATCAAAGGCAGGAAATTCATAGTTACTTTGCTTTCTATCTAATAGCTTCAAAATAGCAGAAGGGTCTGTTTGCATGGCCTAGTTCTTTTTAGGTACAATGAGGGAAAGAGGCAACCTGATATACAAGGGAGAGGAAAAGCTGTGTTCAACCAACAGTTAGTTAATTTACGCATTGATTTTGCATTTAAACAATTGTTTGGTACGAATGGTAGTGAAGATATTCTAATTGCATTTTTAAATGCCATGTTACAAGATTCTTTAGAATCACCCATCGCTTCTCTACAACTAGAAGATCCGCATTTACACCGGGAACACGCAAATGATAAATTATCAATTCTAGACATTTCAGCTACGTTAAACACAGGGACAAAAGTAAATGTCGAAATACAGCTCAATAATAATCACGATATGATGAAACGCAGTTTATATTATTGGGGAAAATTATACACATCTCAATTACAAAAAGGCATGCCATACAGTGCACTTCGTAAAACCATCACCATTAATTTATTGAACTTCATAATATTTTTAGATCACAAAGAATTTCATACAATGGGCACATTATGGAATACACAACAACAGAAACTACTAAGTGATGACATAGAAATTCACATTGTAGAAATCCCAAAGTTAACAGAACAATGGCATGAAGAAAAAGTAAATCCATGGAAAGATCCATTTGTTCGTTGGCTTTTATTACTTTCAGCAAATGAGGATGAACACTTAACTAAAACATTGGAGGATATTGCTATGAACCAAGATCCTATTTTACAAAAAGCGATAAATAAATGGGAACGTATGAGTCAAGATTCTTCTTTTCGCCAAGCCTATGAAGCGAGGGAAAAGGTTTTAATGGATGAGGCTGCAAAATTTGCCCACGCAGAGAAAGAAGGAATGAAAAGAGGCATAGAAAAGGGGATGGAAAAAGGGATGAAAAAAGGGATTCAACAAGGAAAAATACAAATGATTAAAGGTATGTATGAACTTGGTATCCCTCTTGAAACGATTTCTCAAGCAAGCAAATTAAGTGTACATGAAGTTGAACACATGTTAAGACATAAATAATAATGAAAAAGAGCTTGAATGGTTTCAAGCTCTTTTTCATTAACTTTCCTCAATTCTTTCAATCTTCCAAACTAAATTAGCTGGCTCATTTTTCTCTAAAAAGGTTAACATCCATATATTTTTCCCTTTGTCGTTCATCAACATCACTTTATGGTTTAACTTCCAAGCCACGTCACTAACATGATTAAACATTTTATACATGTCTTCTTCTCTAATAAGTTTGTCTTTTCTAATTAACCTTCTAGTTCTATACTCCCTTATTTCTAAGTAAATATCAGCATAAGCCACTTCATGCTGACAAATTATACTACATACATATTTTTTATTTGGACTACTCTTCTTTATATATGCAAGTTCATTTTTATAATCCAAATCCAGTATCTGATTGTATGCTTTTTCTAACGCCTCTATATCCCAATCATATTTCACAGCTAAATTCTTCATTTCAGAGTGTACAATACGAAGAGCTAATTCTTTTTTCTCTCGCTCTAATAAATACGAAAAATCCTTTTCACTCCCATACTCTACAAAAGCATTCATATATTCAGGGAAAATTCGATATTTCTTCTCCCACTGATTTAATAATGAAATATCATCCACACAGTAAATCAAAATACCTTTTTCATAGTCTGTTCTTAGCTTTGGCATATGTCGCTCGTATAAAGAAGTAATACAGCTCGTTTCTTGTAAAAAAGATATCTCTTCCTCATAATTGCTTGAGGATGTTAATTGTAATACTTCTAGGCTACTTATATTCTCTTTTCTTTTTAGAAAACTTAATTGGATATCTCTTATAATTGGCATTTACTCTCTCCTTCTTAACGCTACGACTATATAATTAATTCTCTAGTACCAACTAATTAATTTCAACCCAGCCCATTCCCATAGAGAGAAATAAAAGCCCCACTACAAAAAAGAGCGCACCAATTAAAAAGTAGAACGGTGCTCCGTGCAGCGGATCACTAAATAGCTCTAGAATATTTTGTGCCACTACTGTCCATTTATCTTTCTTTGAATCTTTTTCTTTTATTTCTTTTACAAATCTATAAATGCTTAGGCCAATCAAAATGATGCCTATTAATAGGCATCCTACTATAATTAAAATCCCCAATTATAACACTCCATTTAAATACCATTGTCATACACACTTCATTTTAACTAATAAAAAAGCGAAAGAGAACATAATCCCCACTATGTTTCCTTTCGTTTCACGAGAAATTTCATCACTATTTTTATTCCTTAACAATCCGAAAATAAGAACGAACCGTTAAGAAATAATAGCCAATATACATGGTGCTATACAGACCAATACTAATTAATAACGGGACTGCAATTTCATACGGAAGTACTGCCGATAAGCCTTTTAGCACAAATAAACTATGTGAAACTCTAACTACTAATGGATATATTCCTCAATTACTCATATTAAATCTATTTTAATTCAGTTCTCTTAAAATTTTTTTTGATAGTATACTCATTTTTCTTTATAGTTCTTTAGGCTTATCTGAATTGAAATAAGAGAAGAAAAAGAGGTAGAAACATGCGGAGAAGGTTGACGGCATACACCGTGTCAAATTGAATTATTACTAAGGCGTTCAACGATGATTTATAATCCTGAGCTTGTATAATCGCTATTTCGCTATACTTTAACAATTACTAACCTTCGCATTTTTTAAAAAAATACAGTATAATGAATAAATAAAAGGTTGTTAACAAAAAACGTTAACAACCTTTTTTGTTTTTTCCGAAAAACTTTTCAAATTAAAGAAGCGATCACATGTATTGGAGAAAAAATGATAAACCTGTAGAAGAACCAGAAGCAATTGCTGTGTGGGAATGCGAAGCAGACGACTGCCTTGGATGGATGCGTAAAAACTTTTCTTTAGAAGATAAGCCACAATGCCCGTTGTGTAAAGGCGACATGAAAAGCGGCGAACGATTACTACAGAAGTTATAATACCTTTCCCTCTTTATCTTTTATATACTGAAAAAATAGAGGATTTTGTTTCTCCTTATCTACAGTACAAGTTGCTTCCTAATTACAAATAATGAAAAAAGCAGCTATTACGTAGAATAGCTGCTTTTTTGAATTTATAACTTCTTCATCACTATAAATTCCATATAATATTCCCCTAAATTTAGCTCGATTCATCATCCCCCTTATTCACTACACACTACACTTCTTTCGGAAGAACAATTTTTTTATACAATTGAACTGTAATGAAATAATAAAACACATAAATGACTAAGAAAATAATAATCGGCAGCCAAATACGGAAATATGGATTATCTATTAAGAACGAGAACATGTTCATTCCGACTAATACGTGCGTTATACCTACGATCGCTGGGAATAAGAAAATGAAAAATAACTCTTTATAAATTGATTTCGTTAATAGCTCATAACGTACACCAATTTTACGAAGCATTTGATAGCGAATAATATCTTTTGAAGCACCAGAAAGAATTTTAAACATTAAACAACTTGCCAACATCGCTAAGAAAGCTATGCCTAAGAAAAAACCCATAAATACTGTTCCACTGTAAGTACTGTAATATCCTTCATACAGCATATATTTACTCAAAAGATGTACGCCCTTCATATCTTTATATTTAGCTAGCTCTAATTCATCAATTTTTTTCCATTCTTCTTTATACGTTATAAAATTGTCCGTTTTCCCCAGTATTATAATTTCTTCTTTACCTTGTATCCCATCATACATCTTTTGATCTACAATTTTTATCTTTTGACTAGGATTCATATATGTCTTTTGAAGAGACCGTAAAACATTTCCCCATTCTTCTGGAATTACATTGGTATTATTCTCATTTTTTTCTTGGCTATGACTTAAAACGGATCCCGCAATTAGTTCCCTCGAAACAGGAATGAATCGGCTACTATTCTCGTCATTTCCAGTACGTGTTAGCGGACGCTTTCTTTCCAAATCTTCTTTCAATTGATAAATAAACTGCTCATCTACTTTGTATCGATATTCATTCTTTTCTTTAAATGTAATACTATCTAGTATTTTCTTTTCTTCTGCTGTGGGATTTTTAATTTCGACATCATAGTATTCTGCACTCTCCACTATATTTGTAACATTATTTTTTAACGCCATACCACTGGAGATTGCACCCGCACCAAGAGCAACTAACATCGTCACTGTTGCTAATACTTTCGTTAAGCTATTAATAGAAAAACTTAACTGAGCAAACGTAAACACATTGATTCCTTTTTCACTACGATTTTTATTCGCTTTTAGTTTATTAATAATAATGGGAAGGAATGATGCAAATAGCATGTAAGTTCCTAATGTTACTGTAATTGTTGCAATGATAAATCCTGATTCCTTTAGCTCCTTCATATAAATCATCGAAACATAGCCAACTGCTAATAAAATAATTGATAAAGGTGCTACTATACTTGTTAGTTTCCCTTTAATAAACGTACGCTCAGTTTGACTATTGGAGTGAACGAGTTGTAATGGCGAATTACGCACTAGTTTCATACCATTCATAATTGCGGACAACATAAATAATGCAATGAAAAAGATGAAAGTAACAACGATTGATGGTACATAAAATGCATGATAACCACCGCCAGTAAATTCCAGCTCCTTCATCAGTAAATGTCCAACACCTTGTGCCAAGATTATACCGACTATCACACCTACTATAAGAGATACTATTCCTAATACAATTGTTTCAATAAACATGAGCAATGTAATTTTATGCTTTTTTGCCCCTAATACCATATACATACCAAATTCTTTTTGCCGAAGTGATAATAAAAATGAATTGGCGTATAAAATATAAAATAATGTAATAAATCCTAATAAAAATGAGCCCGTTTGAAAGACGGAAAAAATCCCATCCATAGAATTCCCTTCAATAAACGTTTTATTTAACGCTAACGTTTGAAACATATAAAAAATTGAAATAGACATAATAAGCCCAACTAATAAGACCATATAGTCTTTTCGTTTACTTTTTATTCCCGACATGGAAAGTTTGAATAACATGTTGAACCTTCTTTCTTATGCTTTTTGTGTGCCTAAATCCGCAAGCACATCTAAAATTTCTTTATAAAACTCATCACGCGTACCTCTGCGATGAATTTCTTTATACAGTTCTCCGTCTTGGATGAATAAAATACGTCGGCAGTAACTCGCACTAAATGGATCATGTGTAACCATCATAATCGAAACATCCTGTTCTTCATTTAAGTTGGTCATCGACTCTAATAAACTTTTCGCATTTTTAGAATCAAGCGCTCCTGTTGGCTCATCTCCTAAAATAATGGCTGGCTCATGTACAAGTGCACGGGCCGCTGCCGAACGTTGTTTTTGTCCACCAGATACTTCGGACGGATATTTTTGAAGAATCTCTGAAATCCCTAACATTTCTGCTACCTTTTTCACCTTTGATTCAATTCTTTTCGAATGAACGCCTTGCAGAGAAAGCGGTAATGCAATGTTTTCATAGATTGATAAATTTTCAAGTAAGTTAAAATCTTGAAAGATAAACCCTAGTGTCTCTGAGCGAAAATCAGATAATTCTCCCTGCTTCATTTTCGTAATATCTATTCCAGCAATTTCAACAATTCCACCTGTTGCCTTATCTAATGTAGAAATTACATTCAATAATGTTGTTTTTCCTGAACCAGATGGTCCCATAATTCCAACGAATTCACCCTCTTGAATTGAGAACGATACATTCTTTAGTGCATGTGATTGACTCTCATCTTTTTTACCGTATACCTTTTGTACATTCTTTACCTCTACAACTGATGCTTTCATATATATCCTCCTACACTTCTTTTTCCTATCTTTTATTTTCCCTACATATTTTCCGAGCACTTCTTAACCCATTTCTAAGTATAGATAGCATTTCTTAATAAATAGCAGCGGATATTCTTAACATTTCTTTAAGAATATGAAAAAGCCCCAAGGCTAGTAGCTTGGGACTTTTGATTTCTCTATTCTATTTTGGAGTAAGAAATAAAGTATTTATTTCTCCTCTTTCATCTTAATTTTCGCTTGTTTATAAAAATCTAATTTCTCTTTGTTATATTCTTGTGTATATCTATTAAATTTCTCTTTTTCTCGTTGAATGTCCTCATTCATTTGATTTACACCTTTAATCTTTTCACTAACCTTTTTTAAGTTCGTTTCTTTTTCACCTAAGCTTTTATATAATTCTCTTTCAGATTTCATTAATTTTTGATACGAATCATTTATCTTACTAAAAGATGCATAACGCTTTTTATAAATATCCTGTATGTTTTTCGCTTGTTTCTGAAGAGCTACATCTTCCATTTTATCTATAGTTTTATGAACTGATTTTACTTCTTCTTGTGCTTTTCCAAAAGCTTCTTTTTCTTTGTTCCATACTTTTTCACGTTCATCAATACTTTTTGTAGCTTGCTCTAACTTCGGCATAATTGCTTGGTTACTATCTTTACCATCATTTATAATTTGATTGTATAACTCTTGACCTTCTTTTTCTAAAACCTCTAGTTTTTTCACATCTTCAGAAACCGTCTTTTCTTGCTTCGTTGCATTTTCAAATGCAACGAACAATTCTGCTTCTGGCTTCGTGCCAAAACACCCTGTCAATAAGCTTATAGATATAATTCCCGTAATCGCTAACGCTTTATAAGTCAATGTCAATTCCCCCTATGTTACATACGTTTATCATGCATAAAGTTCAATGGGAAATGATCATCTTCATGATATGCTTCAAATTCATACCCTTTTTCTTTTAAACCTTTAATAATAGCAGGTACTGCTGCAACGGACTGCGGATGAATGTCATGCATCAAAATCACTTCTTTTTGATCTGTCGCACCAGCCAGTACATTTTGAACAATTTTTGCTGTTGCCGTATTTATCGGCATCCCACTGTATTCCCAATCTAATGAATCAATTGTCCAATCCCATACTTTAAGACCATTTTCTACAACTTTATTACGAAGCTCTTCGTGTAACCCAGGCTTCGAACCATATGGCGGACGTGTGAGTTTTGGTGCATGTCCAAGAATACTAGCAATTAAACTTTGATCCTCTTTCATTTCATCAACATAGCCACCCTGGGCATATAATTTCTTGTTATTGTGCGTCATACTATGCATTCCCACATAGTGTCCTTCTACTTCTTCTCGCTTTACTAAATCAGGATACGATTTTACATTTTGACCAATTAGAAAAAATGTTGCTTTCGCATCATTTTCCTTTAATATATCTAGCAACTGTGCCGTATACTTTCCTGGACCGTCATCAAAGGTAAGATAGGCAATTTTTCTAGTTTGACCATTAAATTGCGTTGGTGCTACCTTATTCATCTCCACTTTTATTTGTTCATTTGCATATTGAACTGGATTCTCTTGATTTGCTATCGCTTTTGCAGGTGAGGTTATCGATTGAAATACAAAAAAAGCTCCTCCCATTACAACTGTAGCTACTGTCATTACAACTATGTTTTTTACCTTTAACAAATTCCCCATTCTATTAATTCCTTTCTACATTCCTTACGTATTAATAAAACATTAATCTAGCTTTTCAAGTCTTCCTCTTTAACTATTTATCTTTCCTTTGGAAGAACAATCCTCTTATATAATTGTACAGTGATTAAATAGTAGACTATATAAATCCCCAGGAATATACTAATCGGCATCCAGATGTTCACATATGGATTCACAAAAAATTTAACAAATGTAAATATATTCATTCCTACCAAAACATGAATGAGACCCAATATTGCTGGAAATAGAAATACGATACCTAATTCTTTATACATAGATTTTATAAGTAATTCTTTACGCACCCCAATTTTCCGAAGCATCTCATACCGCCCTATATCTTTCGTAGCCCCAGAAAGGATTTTAAACATTAAACAACTTGCCATCATAGCTAAAAAAGCAAGACCTAAAAAGAATCCCATAAAGGAAGTTCCTTTTGAAAAGGCGAGCATAGATTCATAATCACCATAGTTCGTTGGTAAATATACGTCTTCCTTAGACCTATTAGTAGCAACAGCTATTTTTTCAATTTGACGATTATCCATCTCTTTTAACTCTGTTTTATACTGTAAAATATTATCTACTTTAGCAATAAAAAACGTATGCTCATTCCCTTGAATTGTTTCATAACGGTTTTTATCGACAATATAGACAGGCTTACGATCATATACAGTAATATTCGACCTAAAATCACTATCCACAATCTTGTCCCAGTTCATCGGTAACGTAGAACTAGATGGATCAACTTCCTCTCCCTTAAACATCCTATAAATCGAAGATGGAAGTTGTTCAGAAATATGTGTTGTCTCTTTCTTTCTGAATAGTAGTGGAGGATTCTCTAATAATTCCTCTTTTAAATAATAAACAGCCTCATTATCAACTTTATATTTATACTGTTTTTTATCTATAATTTTCATTTTTTCCATAGCTTTATAATCCGTTGCTTCTGGATCATGAATTGTAATATCATACCCTGGCATTTTTTCTGCTGTAAGGATTACATTTTTCTGTAAAGACATGCCACCGGCCATTGCCCCCACGCCTAGTCCAATTAGCATCGTTACCGTTCCTAATATTTTCGCCAAACTACTTACACGGAACTGCAATTGTGCAAATGTAAATGCACTTAATTTCTTTTCGTTTAAATAGCGCGTTTTTTTTAATCTATTAACAAACGTGGGTAAAAGAGAAATAAATATAAGATATGTTCCCAATGTAATTGTGAATAATGGGAGTAAAGTGGCACCAGCACCTTTTATTCCTACAAAGATTACGAAATAATATCCTACACTTAGTCCTAATAAACTACATAAAGTTAACGCCATTGTGACAGGACCCTTTTTTCGTATCTGCTCCGCCTTTTGCTCTGTACGAATTAAATCTAATTCTGTTTTAAGTGTTATTCGAATTGCATTCACAACAGATGTAAGCAGAAACAATGCACTGAAGAATATAAATGTTATTTTGAATGTAGGACCATAAAAAGCTTGATAACCTTCAGCTGATATTTCCAATTGTTTTGTTAAAAACCCACTTATGAAATTAGAAAGAATAGCTCCGAATACACTACCTAATACTAGTGAAATCATTCCCATGGCTAACGTCTCAAAAAATAAGAGTTGGCTGATTTTACTCTTTTTTGCTCCTAATACAAGATACATGCCAAGTTCTTTCCGCCGGAGTGAGAGGAGAAATGAGTTTGCATAAAAAATATAAAAGAAGGTAATAAACGCCACCAAAATAGATCCTATTTGAAATACAAATACAATTGAACCAATAATGCTGTTATTCATTGTAAATTCTTTATTTAACGCAAGCGTTTGAAACATATAAAATATAGAAATTGAGATTACAAGACCTATTAGTAAAACGATGTAATCCTTTATCATTTTTTTCATACTGGAAATAGAAAGTTTTAATAACATACTCTATGCCCACGCTTCTCTACAGTATGGTGTACTACATTCACCTTTTTACTATGCACTTTTTGCACAACGTTCTCATCAAATATTAAATTTTTCATATTGCCTCCTGTCATATGGCCAGTGTTGCGATTATGCTATTTTTATAGACACTAACTATCATTTTATCTTTTCTTTACAAACAGCAATATTGATTCCCCTTACATTATCCTTACATTTTTGTAATGTATATTTCTAATGAAATTATAATATACGAATTAAATGTTTTATAACCCAATTCATATACCATTACTTTGTTCTCACGAAGATGGCGTCAATAACGTTTTCGAAGAGCCATTATTCTCGCGCTCAAATAATGCATTTACAAATATAAATTCGAAGGATATTGTATAGGTTTTCTAGCCTACTGGAGAGGTTATATAAATAATTAATATTAAAAATGGACAAAAAAAGACCCACTGTAATACTTAATAACTTTGCACTTATCATCAGTTTACCTCTTCATTATAATTGTCCGAGATAAAGATAAGATAAAGATAAAATAAAAACGATATAAAGATATAACTACATATTATTAAATTTAGTACCATTTTATTTTCCCTTATCCCTCTTACTCTTTACTTTACATTAATTCTCTTCGTTTCTAATTCACCTCTCATAGACACTATATAAAACTATTATTTAGGTTCTATTAAAATTACATCTTCTAAATCATATAGATTTGCCTTTGGTTTTGCATAAATAATATAAGCAAGACCATATTGATCTGGTTCTTGCTCTATCACCTCTGCTACTTCAAGACCGGGTGGTATTTTCTGACTTAATTCAGAGGTAATAACGCTATCACCTATTTTTATTTCTTTCGCTTTATCTGATGGAATATTATCAATTCGAAGGGCTTGTTTTTTCTTATCGTACCCTGTAACAAATCCTAAAATAGATGAATCATTTTGGAAGGTGATTGCTAAACGATTTGTTCGTTCATCTTTCGTAATTAATTTCACAACAGATGTATATTGATCTACACTCTCTACCTTTCCGATAAAACCGTTCACTGTAATAACAGCCATATCAGCCTTTACACCATGTTGTGAACCTCTATCGAGAGTAATTTCTCTATACCACTCTTCTGCTACACGGGTTACTACTGTAGCTTGAATGAAATTATATTTTCCCTGTTCCTTTAATTCTTTCGTTTTGTTGATAATTTTAGTAAGGCTTTCTTTCTCCTCACTTAACATTTGCACTTTACTCTTTAACGATTCTTGATGTTCAATTTTCCCTTTCAATACCTGATTCTCTTTATATACTTTATAGATGTCTTCTATATTATGAACAATATTTTGGACATGCTTATTATTTGTACATACATACACCATCAATAAAGCCAAAAGAATAATTGAAAGAAATAATAATATTTTCTTCTTAGAAACCTGCATAATTATCCTGCTACTCCTTACTATTTTTTATCTACATACTATAGAATACTAGTCATTGTACACAGAAGAAATGTAGTTTGGATAAAGTTCAGATAAACTTTATCTTCTTTATAAAAAATTTAGAAATTATCATATACTGCCACTATATTCGAAGCTTGATCGTTACTTTATCCATGGAATGCAACTTATAATTTCTATAACTAATTATGTTTTATTTGTACTTTCTCTTTTACTTTATTAGGTATTTCATCTACTTGTACTTCCTCCCATTTCATACCATAACTTCCTTTAGATCTAATCTTTAAATATGACCCTATTCTTAAATGTTTTGAAGCAGTCATCGCGATCTTTTGCTCTTGACCGGATTCATTATATCCTTTGAATTTATATTGCCATCTACCAAAACCATCTTTCTTAGCCTCAAATTTACCATCATTGTCTACAACAGCATAATAAACATCTTCTTTAATAAATGGATTGAGTTGATCTACAATCGGTCCACCTTTCCCGATAAGTAATGTAACTCCAACTATAATCAATACGATAAACACACTTATTTTTTTCATGAAACTTTCTATTCTCCTCTTCTCAGATACTTCCCCTTAAAGGACTTCCTCTAAATCAATCGCGGCGCTATTACTTATTAAAATGTAACCAAATTTCCTAATGCTCTTCTAATTAAATTGGCAATAAGATAATAAATTGAATAACCCCATTTTCATATTCTGCTCGAATTTCTCCTTTGTGCAATTCAACAATGCTTTTTGCAATTGCAAGCCCCAAACCTGAACCTTCTACAGCTCTACTTCTTGATTGATCTTTTTTATAAAAACGCTCAAACAAATTCTCTAATTCTTTTTTTGTAAATTCTTCACTATGATTCGCTATAGAAATTTTGATATGCTGTTCTTCTCTTTGAAGTAAAACTCGAATTTCTGCTTTATCTATACTGTATTTAATTGCATTTATTAAAAGATTTTCAAACACACGTACCATTTTTTCTGAGTCCACAACAGCATATATACGATCTTCCTGAAATTCTTTCACAAAAGAAAGATTATGCTCCTCCGCTTGTGGTACTAGCTCTTCTATTAACTGATCAAGTAGTTCATTCATACACACTTCTTGTGAATCTAACGCCTTATTTTCATCTGTTAGTTTTGTATACTCAAACAAATCCTCTATTAACATCTTCAACTGCTCTGATTTTGAGAAAGCAATTTTTATATACTCATCATGCTGTTCTTTATTTTCATATTTTGCATCACCTAGTAAACGTAAATACCCCATAATAGAAGTAAGTGGTGTTCTTAAATCATGTGATACATTTGTAATCAATTCACTTTTTTGTTTCTCTATTTGTTTTTCCTTTTCTATATTAGCCAAAAGCTTTTCTGCCATTTGATTAATATTTGAAGTTAATAACCCTATTTCATCTTGACCTGCCTGTTTGATTTTATATTGTAAGTTACCTTTCGAAAATTCCCTTACTCCTTCTGCCATCGCTTCAATCTGATTCATCTTCCTTTTCGTTATATAAAAGAAAGATAGTATAAACGTGATAAAACCTAGTAAAGATGGAAATGGGCTATTATCATTCACGATATACTTCACATTTCCTTGTGGTATACCACTTGCAATGATATACATATTTTTCGTATTAACAGTAACCGGATAAAAGGTTGTAAACTCCTTACGCTTTTGTTCAGTTCCATCTTGAATTAAATTTTGCGCCTCTACATATCGTACTTGATCCATTTTAAAATCCATCACATTACGCATCGTCTCATGAAGATTGATTTGTTCTTCCGGCGCTCCCTTTGTTTTATAAACGACTTTCCCATTCTCATCTATTATTAAAATTTTCAGTTGATTTTGATGATTCGATTGATCAAGCAGTTCTTGTATATTAATTTCCTTACCTTCCTCTGTTATACTTCCAACAAGCCATTGTGTCTGTCCATCAATGGCTTCCATACCTGATGCATAATCAATGATAGAAATTTTATTCGCATCCTCGAAAAAGGAAGATGAAGACCATCCTACTAATACACCGAGTAACGTACAGAAAGTAAATGTAGCAATTAGCTGTATCCGTATACTTTTTTCCAAATAACTCACTGTTTTACCTATCATTTTTTTAAAAATTTGATTCATCCATATTATCGGTTCAAATATCTTTCTCAATCTTGTAGCCAACTCCCCATACTGTTTTAATATAACGAGGCTTTCTTGGAATCGCCTCTATCTTTTCGCGTATTTTCCGAATATGTACCATCACGGTATTATCGGATTGGAAAGCTTGTTCTTTCCATACTCTTTCATAAATTTGCGCTGCATTTAATACCATTCCTTGATTTCGTGCGAACAATTCTAATACCTCAAACTCTCTCGGTGTCAATTTCACTTCTTCATTTGCAATAATGACCTGACGCGTTACTATATTTATCTTTATATCTCCAACTTCAAATACACTTTCATCTTTTACGCTTGTCCCGCTCATTTTCATATATCTCCGAAGTTGTGATTTAATCCGAGCAATGAGTTCCAGCGGATTAAATGGTTTTGCTACGTAATCATCTGCCCCAGTTGTTAACCCTAAAATCTTGTCCATATCTTGCGTTTTTGCCGACAGCATAATAATAGGCATTTCCGCTATTTCTCTCACTTTCATACACATATGAATGCCATCTATTTTCGGCATCATAATATCAAGTACAATTAGATGCACGTCTCTTTTCTTTACTATTTCTAACCCCTCTTCACCATCTACAGCTTGTAATACTTCGTATCCTTCATTCTTTAAATAGATAGCGATAAGTTTTCTAATTTCCTTCTCATCGTCCACGATTAGTATCGTTCCTTTACTCACAAAATCTCCTCCAGCATCATTTACCAAACTAAGAATGTTGCTTTATTTCACTCACTACTGCATTCTTCTTATGCATATACACATAAGAAATACTACAAACTACAATAACGATGCCACCAAAATATATACCGTACTCGGTCGCAAGGGTTACTATCACTTCTATATGCTTTCCAAATATAGAACCTAGTACAAAATAAACTAACGTCCAGACAAATCCTGTTACATATGAATAAATCGCATATGTCTTAAAAGACATGTTATTCATTCCTACTAAATACGGTACGATATGCCTCACAACAGGTATAAAATAACTTATAACTAATGCATAATGACCATATTTCCCTATCATCTCTTGCGATTTTAGAAGATACTTCATCTTTTTCTTTTTCATCAATTTATTAAGCACTTTTATGCCAAAGATTTTCCCGAGTATATACCCTAAAGAAAGGCCGGATACAACGCCTAAATACGTTAATAAAAAGGCGGGAATCAAATTCAATATACCCATCGATGATACAAATCCACCACTCATTACAATCATTTCATCTGGAATCGGCATACCGATAATACCAAGCCATAAACAAAAAAATAGTGCCCAATAACCATACTGCTCAATGTATGACATTAATTCATGTAGCTCCATTATGCATATGCTCCCCTTAGCTCTTTTTTACAGCTAAAGACGTAAGCTGGTGGGAAATTGAACCACACTTTTTCTAGTGTAATTTCAGGGAAGAAATGCTGTATAAATCCTTTTTTCACAAGTGAATATTGGAATGTAATAAATTCTCCATTCTCATGTATCGTTTCCATTACACTGTTTAAAATGCGCTTTGAAACCTCTTCTGGTAAAGAAGTGAAAGGCAATCCCGATAAGACGTAATCAATACATTCTATATTCAATTGTTCCATATACTTCTTTATATTTTCCGCTGAGCCGTGTATAACAATCACGTTCTGCTCATCTTTAAATTTTCTCTTTAACTCTTTGAAAAATACTTCATTAATTTCAATAAGAAGAAATATTGTCTCCTTCTTCTTTCTCTTTATAATTTCTTTCGTAAAGGCTCCTGTACCAGGCCCTAGCTCTACAATGCATTTCGCTCTATTAAAATCAATTACATCTACCATTTTCTTTGCTAATATCTTTGAACTTGGCGCAATCGCACCAGTATGTTTCGGATGTTTAATAAATTCATTTAAGAATGTTATGAGCTGCATATACTCTCTCTCCATTCGTTCAATAGTTTTTAACTTGTGTTTAAGTATAACTATCGTTTCTTAACAAATATTGAGGAGATTTCTTAAGATTTTATGAAGATGAAGGAAATCTTCATCTTTACTATAAACAAACATAAAAAATTGAATTCCAAAGATAAGCGAATCAAACATATACAAATAAGTCAGCTTGTTTATTTACCATGAATGATCATGTTCCTACTCCGATTTTGTATAGCGAAGTTACTATTTTTATGTTAGAATCCTCTAAGATATTTGAAATTAGTATAGAAATCATTTTTGGAGGCTTTATGAATAATCAAAACGATAATAAATCAAATGCATTATTTGCAGCTATACAAATAGTGCTACCACTTTTATTACCTATTCTTGTCCCTACATTTTTAATAGTGGGAATGAAAAAGTGGATGCCCGATGAAGTTAAGTATCCAAGCATAATATCATTGTTCGCATTATGTATGGGATTTTTCATAGTAGGAATTCTCTTCTCTATTGTTTTACGTTTATGTAAATTATCTGAGGAAAAATTAAAGGAATTAGGATTTTTAGGATTTACACTTTCGGCTGTTAGCACATTTCTAAGTTTTTATGTAGGTTACTTTTGGTTGGCAGACCTTAACTTCACATCAGTTGAATTATCACCTCATGCCGTATTAATTTTCGCTATTCTATGTACCTTGCTATTGGAAGGTATTTTTAAAGTAATGGACATGTTTGATAGTTCGGACGAAAATAAAGCTCACGTATAGACAAAAAAGCATTCGACTAACATGTTAGTCGGATGCTTTTTTACTAAGATAAAACAACTCTTTCATTACTTCGCGCTCACAATCTTATAATAAGAGCGAACTGTTAAGAAGTAATATCCGATATAAATAACGCTGTATACTCCGATACTAATTAGAAGCGGAATCATAATTTCAAATGGTAGTATGTTCCCTAAACCTTTTAATGCAAACAAACTGTGTAGAATTCCGATTACTAGTGGAATTGCAAAGATAAAGCTCACTTGTTTTGCAATAGCTTTTTTCATTTCTTGTTTCGTTACACCGACTTTATGAAGGACAACGTAACGCTCACGATCTGCACTTGCTTCTGTTAGCTGTTTGAAGTAAATAATAGAACCTGTTGCTAGTAAGAATACAAGTCCTAAGAACATTCCGATGAACATCATTAGTCCAGTTGCTTCAAGTCCCATATGGAAACCAGTATAGAAGTCTCTAAATGGTGGTGCCATTTCTGATTCACTAGCTGGCATCACTTTTGTTAATTTTTCTGTTAATACTTTACTGTTTCTTTCATCTTTTACATCAATATTTTTTACAACACGTGTTCCAAATGCTTGCTTCGCCTGTTCATACATTTCATCTGAAACGACAACAACTAATTCACCTAAGTTCGTAATTGCATTATTATTTGCACCTTGGATCGTCAATGTCTTCGTTTCATTTCCAATTTGGAATACCGCTTTATTTCCTTTATATTCAGGGCTAAACTCATACCCTTCAATATAAGAACTATCATATATAAATGCTTCGCCAGTAGCTATATTCACTGTTTCCGCATCGATTTTTTTCGCAAGTTTGTTGAATTCAGATTGAGATATAAATTGATATTTCTCTGAGATACTGTAGTTCATATTAAAGATGAAATCGACTTTAGCTCCTTCAAACTTTCCTTTTACAGGAACCATCTCAACTTCAAATTGATCTTTTACAGGGTGATTCTCTTTCTCTTCAGCAAAAATCGCATTTACTTTCTTATCTAGTTCTGCATCTTTCTTCTCATAAGAGTAGCTGTATGGTGCAACTGCTTTTGATTGTGTAAATGTGTTGTAATACATCGTAACTGACGTACCAACCGCCGTTAATGTTACTGCACTTAAAATAGAAATTGTCGCAAGTGACTTTGCATTTCCTTTAATACGATATAGTAACTGTGACGTCGTTATCATATTCATACCGTTATAAAACGATGATTTATTATTTCTTGCACGTTTCAATACGAATACTGTAAAGAACATAAATAGTAAATACGTACCTAATACTGTCGCAAGTAATATATAAAGTGCGACTGCCATAAAGTTTGCATACATAACTGCCTTCATAAACATTAACGCTAAGAAATAACCTGAGCCGATTAAGAAAACTGAAATTAACGCCATAATTACGGATCCTTTTGGCATTGCTTCTCCTTCACGCTCTGCGCGGAAAAGTTCAATTAACTTAAAGCGATAAATTAAACGATACCCTTGAAGTGATGTATATAAAATAATCACAAAGAAAATAATTGCTGTATCAATAATCGCAGCCATCGGTACTTCAAAATGAACATTTAAGTTTAATCCCATCATACTTACTAGTAGTTCAAGGAATAGTTTCGAAAGGACGCTACCGATCGCAATCCCGATAATTAAAGACATTAATCCCATTAACATATTTTCATAAAAGAGCATTTTACCAATCTGTCTTTTTCGGATACCAAGTAACGAATATAGCCCAACTTCTTTTTTACGTTTTCTTGTAAAGAAACCGTTCGAATATATAATAAACACTGCTACGAAAATGATTAGCATTACACTGGAAACTTGGAATGCACCGCTAATCTTTTTTGATGCTTCCGCTGCTTTTTCCATTTGTGAATTATATTGCAGTGCTTTAAATGTAAAGTAAATTACGATACTAAATATCATAGATGCAAAATATACAAAGTAGTCTTTAAAGTTCCGCTGTATGTTGCGGAGGGCAATGCTAGATAAGGTCATCAGCCATACCTCCAGAAATGGAAGACATTACGTCAACGACTTTTTGGAAGAACTGTTTACGTGTTAATTCACCACGGTGTAATTCTTTATATAACTCACCATCTTTAATGAAAATAACTCGTTTACAATAACTAGCCGCAAACGCATCATGCGTTACCATTAAAATTGTAGAATTATCATATTCATTTAACGACTTCATACTTTCTAATAAATCTGTCGCTGATTTAGAATCAAGTGCTCCAGTCGGCTCGTCCCCAAATATCATACTAGGACTTGTAACGATCGCACGCGATGCTGCGCAGCGCTGCTTCTGTCCACCAGATACTTGGTATGGGAACTGACTTAAAATATGATCAATACCGAATTTCTTTGAGATTTCAAGAACGCGGCGATCAATCTCACTCGCTTTCACCTTCGATAATGCAAGAGGTAACGCAATATTCTCTTTCACCGTTAACGTATCTAATAAGTTATAATCTTGGAAGATGAAACCTAAATGATCACGGCGGAACAACGCCAGCTTATCATCATTCATCTTCACGATATCTTTTCCATCAATTAAAATCTCACCGTTCGTCGCATTATCAATTGTAGAAAGAACATTTAAAAGAGTCGTCTTACCCGAACCAGAAGGCCCCATAATTCCAACGAACTCCCCTTCTTTTACTTGTAAGTTAATACCTTTTAAAGCTGCAAATTTATTCCCACCTGTGTCATATACTTTTTCAATATTTTTTGCTTCTAACACTGTTTTCATCTCGACATCCCTCATTTCTTCTATTCTCTATTTTCAACTATATATACTCTCTACTCTTGCCACTATCGATGTTTCTTACACTAACATGACAGTTATGTAAGGCACATAAGTAAAGACATCAGAATTTAACCTAATGTACTAAAGTACTTTGTTACTATAACATTGGGATATCATGCCATCCATTCATTCTCCTTACAGGAACATTACAATTTTGTAAGGTTAAAAATGCCCCCACAAAGTTGTGCATGAAATGTCGGATGGAGCTATTTCGTTCCTGATATTCTATATACAAAGGAGGTCATATAATGGATTCACTTAAAAATATGAATGCGGCAATGCAGTATATTGAAGACAACCTTACACACGAAATTGATTTTAAAGAAGTCGCAAAAATAGCTTTCTGCTCCGAATATCATTTCAAAAGAATGTTTTCTTTTCTAGCTGGCATATCACTATCAGAATATATTCGCTGTAGACGTCTTACCCTTGCTGCCTTTGAACTAACAGATAGCAATGCAAAAGTCATTGATGTTGCTATAAAATATGGATACAACTCACCAGATTCATTTACACGTGCATTTCAAAATTTGCACGGAATAACGCCTTCAGAAGCTCGAAGTACTAGTCGTTCTTTGAAAGCTTATTCACCAATGACCTTCCAACTATCCATTCAAGGGGGAAATGAAATGAACTATCGAATTGAAGAAAAAGGGCCATTTCAAATCATTGGTATACAAAAACGAGTACCGATTGTTTTTAACGGTGTAAACGAAGAAATTGCTTCTATGTGGAAAAGTTTAGACAGCCAATCAATCGAAACATTAAAGTCCCTTTCAAATATTGAACCTACCGGAATTATTAGTGCTTCTACGAATTTTTCTGAAGGAAGAATGGAGGAAAAAGGCGAACTCGATCACTATATTGGAGTAGCCACAACGAAAGATTGTCCAAAGCAATTCAAACAACTTGAAGTTGCAGCTTCAACATGGGCTATATTTGAAGCTGTCGGTCCATTTCCTGATGCATTACAAAATGTGTGGGGACGTATTTATTCCGAATGGTTCCCTTCTTCGAATTATGAACTAGCGGAAGGACCCGAAATATTATGGAATGAAAGTAAAGACGTATCCTCACCGAATTTCAGAAGCGAGATATGGATACCTGTTTTAAAAAAGTAATATAAAGGTCTAAAATTTTTCAAAATAAAGAAGCTGCTCTTCCTCTTTAAAGGAAAAGCAGCTTTTTATTTTATACTTCTTCTCGACTCGTTCTTATACAAGAAAATAGTAATAATCGCAAGCACTATAATAACTACCAAAGTAAATACTCTGTAGTTCGAGATTGTAGCAGTACCGATTAATACGGCTGGTATAACAGCCGTAATTAAACCACCAAACATGCCGACAAACGATCCTACACTTTGTTTTACTATTTGAGTTTCTGATACCCAATCATAATAACCAAATCGATTATTAATAAAAATCCCCCATACTGCCGAAAAGAATGAATATGTTATCGGTATTATTACGATGAAAAGAGAACTCCAAACATCTAGTTTTAACCCTATTATCAGTAATACAGCACTAATAAGTGATGCAGGTATACTTAATGAAAGATTCATAAGAATTTTACTGTCATAAATCATCTTTGGCGCTATAGGCAACGACTTAATAATCCATACATTTTTTCCTTCTAATGACAATGATACACATGTTGTACACGTCATCGAAATCGCTGCTGCAATAGCAAATGGCGCAACCTTTTGCAACAGGGCCTCAATTCCAGGATACGCTATTAATTGACTTGGCCCTACTACAACTATAGCTAGTGCGAAAGCTAGCGCCATCACAACTCCCATTCCGCTATTTACCACATACACTGTAGAAGAAAAGAAACGCTTCAGTTCTTTTTTATACAATGCGGCCAATACACTTTCTTTTCTCATGCTATGAATCTCATAATTTGAAAGCATATGATAAGTGGTAATCTCTGTATTTATTTGCTTATATTTTAACGAAAGGATTTTTACAAAAAGATAATACCAAATAACCGATATCCCAACAAACAGGATGAAAGCTACAATATCAGCATGAACAATTGCTTTTTGAAACATGTTAGCTAATGGATACACTTTAGTTAGTTGCTCTGAAATAATTGCACCTATTCCGTTCATATCATTAAGACTATATTGAGCATTTCCGCTTTTTAGCATAAAGAAACCGAATGTAATAATTACTATAAAACTTAAAGTCGTAGTTATTTTATTCGTATTTTTAAATTTAGAAGCGATTGCCGTAATAGCAGCTCCAAAAATCGCTGCTATTGTTGTTGGAATTAAAGATGCTATAAACATACTGATGAACCACATAAAGTAAAAAGAGACTGATGGCCTCTCATGTATGCCATAAACAACTCCCATTGGGAGCATGATTATGATTGAAAAGATCGTATTCAGCAAATATAAATACAAAAACCTACTTGTAATAACTGTACTTACACGAATCGGTAATGACATTAAAAAATCGTAATCCTTAAAAGCAAAAATCTCTCCATTTGCCTTAAATATAGTGAAAAACAACGTCAATACACTGCTAATAACTAGTGCATAAACTGGGATAATTTCACTTATTCCTAGCTTCACCAACCCATATGCCGAGGCCCCACAATATAGCATTAACATGACACCAACTAAGGCAATAGATGCTGACAGTAAAATCTTATTCTGCTTCTTCTTTTTATCTTTTTCGTATTTAAAAGTATTTAAACCAAGCTGCGTTATCAAGCGGATTTTTAAAAGACCTAGACTACTAATATTCATTAGCAAGCTCCTTCATAAAGAGCTCTTCCAATGATCCTTCCTTTATTAAAGAATTCACTTCCCCTGAAAGTGCTAATTTCCCTCTATTAATCATCGCTATTTTATTACATAACTTCTCCGCTACATCTAAAACGTGCGTAGAAAAGAAAATCGCACTTCCTTTTTCACAAAGCTCTTTCATAATACCTTTCAATACTACGGCTGCCTTTGGATCAAGACCAACGAAAGGTTCATCTAAAACTAATAATTTCGGTTTATGTAAAACCGCCGATATAATCGCTACTTTTTGTTTCATCCCATGCGAATAAGAAGATATTAAGTCTCCCAAGTAAGGTGTAATCTCAAAGGCATCCCCATACTTCTGGATCTGTTCTTCCCGATCCTTCACCGGCACTTTAAATACATCCGCAACAAAGTTTAAATATTGAATTCCTGTTAATTGCTCATATAAATCTGGATTATCGGGAATATACGCCATTACTCTCTTACATGCAATCGGATCCTTTTTTACTGAATGTCCATCAACAAAAATTTCACCCTCTTCAAAATCTATAACTCCTACTAACGACTTAATTGTTGTACTTTTCCCCGCACCGTTATGCCCAATAAATCCAAAGATATCTCCTGCTTGAACAGTAATGTTTAAAAGATCTACTGCTTTCTTACCACCTTTGTATGTCTTGCTAAAATTTATAATTTCTAACATGTGATTTCCCCCAAACTATCTCTCGGATAAAAAACAAAATATTCAGATTATCAAGCTTTTAATTTTACTCAGCAAGTTTTGTTTGTTATCCTCACTGAGTATTAGAACCTGTTAACACATAAAAACTATAAATATATAATTTGATTAGTGTAGTTCAATCGCTTATTGCTTACAATTGCATTTCTTTTTTATAAATAGCATATGACTTTATCGTTGATATGAAGATGCATATTAATATTATTCCAATCCCCATAAAAATATTGAATGGATCTGGAAGTACCGCCCCAGCATATATACAAAGTGCACCTATTACAAATACCTTCGAAGCAAATCTGTGTGTTTTTCTCCAAACTACAGGATTTTCTAATGTCCAGTCCATCCGGATTCCTACTAAGCCATTTGGCTTCGTTTGTTGCATATAATTGCCGAGTACTAAAAACAATGTTCCAAGTCCGAAATTAAATGCAATGGAGCCCGATGCAATATAATTAGACGCTGCTAATAGCGCAAATATATTACAGCCGAACCCTATCAAAAGAATTGCATAATGGATTGCAGAAAGGACTTTAGCATGCTGTTTATACTTATCTTTTGTTACATCAATATACCCCATAGCTAGCCATATCAAATACAGCAACACCATACTACCTATTGAAAATGAACTCGCTTCTATTTTAGAAAAATATCCATCTACCATTCCTGCAGCATTATAATGACGTGGAATTTGTTTCGGTAAATAAGGCCATACAATGTACCAGCCAATTGCAATTGCAATAATTAAACTCCATGGTAATACGTGTCTTTTCATCCTCTCTCCCCCATAAATTTTATATTAAGCCCCTATCTCTTTCTTATAAGCAACATAGGAATATCCCATCGTTAGTCCTACTGCACCAATAATAATTCCAGCCATTACGAAAGATTTCCATGCTACCGGCGCGAAAACACTTAAAATCATAATGATTCCTAATGCAACAAACACCTTTCCACTAAAACGGTGTGTTTTTCTCCATACTTCTTCGTTACTTAACGTCCACGGTGTTTTTATGCCTACAAAGTAATTTGGTTTACATTGTGGTAAATAGTTTCCGATAACTATGAATAGAATACCAACTAATAATTCAGGCATGCGATTAATGAATAAGTTATATCCTAATCCACTTGTAATAATATCTATATTTCCTACAAATAGTAGCAATAGTATCCCGTTATTCATCATCATAAAAGCTTTAGAAAATTTCTCGTAATTTGCTTTCCTTGGATCAATCTTTGGTATCACATTTAGAAATACATATAACGCAATCATAATTCCAACCATAGAAATCATTCCATATAATTTAGAAGAATAACCATCTACCTTACCACCACTCCAATGTGTCGCGATTGTATCCGGCAAATGTGGCCAAGCAAACGCCCAAGCTATACAAGTTATAAGAATTAATATAATTGCAAAAAGATGCTTTTTCATTTCCCCTCTTCCCCCTTATTTGTAAATGTAAACACCCAAGTCAATAAATCTTGAAAGACAGTTGTGTTCAAAGAGTACACAACGAATTGCCCTCTTTTTTCATCTTGAATAAGTTCAGCATTTTTAAGTGCATTTAAGTGGTGTGAAATACTTGGCTTTGTCATGTTGAACTGTTCAGCAATTTCCCCAGCTGTTAAATCGCCTTCTTTTAATAAGTCTAAAATTTTTCGCCTTGTCGGGTCTGCTAATGCTTTAAATGCTTGATTCAATGTCTTTCTTCCTTTCGATAATTAGACATTTAGATATTTATCTAAACGTTAAAATATTTTCAGTTAATTGTCAATTGTATCCTAGCCCTTTTTACTTTTTCCACTTTTGACCTATATTGTTTACTAGCTTATATTTCAACATAATGAAAAGACGAGAAACACATGATACACTATAGCTACAATTGTTTTTTTAGGAGGAATATACATATGTATAAAATTTTAATCGTTGAAGACGATCCAAATATTTCATCATTACTACAATCTCACATTCAAAAATATGGCTATGATGCTGTTGTTGCGGAGAACTTCGATGATATTATGGAATCGTTTAACGCTGTGAAACCACATCTTGTTTTACTTGATGTAAACTTACCGAAATTCGATGGATTCTACTGGTGCCGTCAAATTCGCCATGAATCTACTTGTCCAATTATTTTCATTTCGGCACGCGCAGGTGAAATGGAGCAAATTATGGCGATTGAAAGCGGTGCGGATGATTACATTACAAAACCGTTCCACTATGACGTTGTAATGGCAAAAATTAAAGGGCAATTACGCCGTATTTACGGTGATTATGCACCAAATATTTCTGAGCGTATCGTTGAAGTTGAAGGACTAAAACTATTCCCTGAGCGTCCAGAAATTCATTTCGGCGCTGAGCAAGTTCTTTTAACGAAGAAAGAAGCAATTTTAGCAGAAATGTTGTTATCTAAATTTCCTCGTACAGCGAGTCGTGAAGATTTACTAGCCGCTCTTTGGGACGACGAAAGCTTCGTTGAGGAAAATACATTAAACGTAAACATCACGCGTCTTCGTAAAAAGTTCAATGAGCTTGGTATTGAAAATGCTATTGAAACAGTACGTGGACTTGGGTATCGTTTTAACGCAACTTGGAGTGAATAAGCATGAAACTATTTTTACGTGATCATTTTGCATTTTTCCTACTATATGTATTAAACTTCGGAATCATTTTCGTTCTTTATGATGCAGTAGACGGATTTCAAAATAATAAGTTTTACTTCATCGTTTTAAGTTTATACTTATTCATCTGTTTCCTCGCTTATCGTTACGTTCGTAACCGTAGAATGTATCACAGATTAAGTGAACCACCAGAGAAACTGGAAGATGCGTTTATTGAAAGAGCGACTGCTCCTATGCCACACGGTGTAAACGAGCTCGTTCGTACGCAATATCGTCTATTCCAAAAAGACCTACAAACATTCGAAGTAAAACAGCAAGAACACCAATTATTTATTAACCATTGGGTACATCAAATGAAAACGCCTGTTTCTGTTATGCAGCTTATGGTGCTTGAAATGGAAGATGAGCATTTAATCCCTAAATTCAAAAAAGAGCTAGAGCGATTAAATCAAGGGCTCGATATGGCTTTATACATGGCAAGATTAAATAACTTCCATGAGGACTTCCATGTTGAGACGATTTCATTAAAAGATGCTGTAACAAAAAATATTAACGGATTAAAAGAACTATTCATTCGAAACGGAGTCTTCCCCGTTTTAGAAGTTCATTCAGATTTAAAAGTTGCTTCTGATGCGAAATGGCTAAAGTTCATTATTTATCAGTTAATGACAAATGCAGTTCGCTACTCTGGTGAGCGCGGAAAGAAAGTTTTCTTATCAGCTTACCGCAATGGTAAAGATATTATTTTGGAAGTTCGTGACGAAGGCGTTGGTATTCCACAAGAAGATATTCGAAGAGTATTTGAACCTTTTTACACTGGAAAAAACGGTCGTGCATTTGGAGAATCTACTGGTATGGGACTTTATATTGTAAGTAAAATTTGTGATTATTTAGGTCACTCTGTGAAACTAGACTCTGAAGTTGGTAAAGGAACGACGATTAAAATCATCTTCCACAACGCTGCAAATAATCAAGCAGAAAATACGGAGAAGGTGACCGAAGCATGATCGTAACATATGCTAGCAAAATGTATGAGATCTCACTCTCATACATTTTTTGCAATAAAACTACATATCAGCCTTCTATCGGGAGGTACTTATTATGACATTTTGGCAATTCGCATTCAAAAATGTAACGCGCAACTCAAGAGCTTATTTTGCTTACTTTATAAGCAGTTCCTTTTCCATTGCTGTTTTCTTTTCATTCGCTGTTTATTTGTTTCATCCAAAATTACAAAATTCCACTATGATCTCTGAAATTTCAGGATTAATGATTTTTTCAGAAGTTGTTATTGTTTTGTTCTCGTTCTTTTTTTTACTCTATTCAATCGGATCGTTTTTAAAGGTTCGTAAAAAGCAATTTGGGATTTTAACTGTTTTAGGTATATCAAAAAAGCAATTACATCGACTCGTTTTCACTGAAAATATGCTAATTGGTATTTTATCTATCTTTTTCGGTATGCAGTTTGGATTTGTATTTTCACAATTTTTCTTATTAGTGACAGCGAAAATTACACACCTACCAGGGATATATTTATATATACCTACGAATGCTTTCATTTTAACAACGATTGTGTTTCTTGGTCTCTTTATCGCTGTATCTGCATTCACACCAATGCTTATTCGAACAAAAAAAGCAGTGCACCTTTTAAAAACAAACAATGTAAAACAAAAAGAAAGAAAACCATCCATATCCATTTCTCTATTTGGTGCTATCTGTTTATTAGGTGGTTATATTTTAGCTGTAAACCCTAAATATTTTTTCTCAATAAACCCGCAAGTAGGCGTTATATATATGGTTTCAAGTATTTTTGTGATTCCAGCACTTGTTACAATTGGGACATATTTTTTCTTTTCTCAAATTAGTTTCTTACTTATTTATATTTTAAAGAAAAGAAGAAATTTTTATATGAAACGTATTAATATGCTTTGGATTTCGGATTTAGCAAGTCGTATTCGCACGAATATCAATATGCTTTTTATTGTAGCGATGCTATCTACAATAGCCTTCACAATGATTACATTTCTATATGGATTTGGAAAGTTTACAAAGCTAGATGTTACGAGAAGTACACCTTTTCCATTTTCTTATTTTTCATATGACGCAAATCCTTTTGCTAACAAGCATTTAACTTGGCTTGAACAGCAGTTACAAAAAGAAAATTTCTCTTATAAAAAGATAGAAGCTGATTTATATGAAACACCACTGAAAGAAGATGAAGGTATAACGGCTTACAATGACGTCTATGCAATGAAACAAAGTGACTATAATAAACTTGCAGCTTCCCTACGAATGAAACAACTATTCATGAGCGATAACGAAGCATATGTCTTAAGCGATAGCGCTTATTTCACCTTATTTAGCCAATTTGAGCCAAGCTTCAATAGAAAATCCATTACACTTTCTAGCACAAATACGATATTACAAGTAAAGGGCTATGAACAAGCAGGGGCCATTCCATCTAACTTTTCATATCAAACTTTAATTTTACCTGATGTTGTTGTAAACAACTTACCAAGTACAACAAAGCATATATCAGCGTACAATTATAACGTACAAAATTGGGAAAAGACGTATAAAATTGCTAATGATTTTATGAAAAAAATACAAAAAGATCGACAGGAATTCCAATACGAAGGCCCCCTTATCCGCCCCTATGAATCAGCAGACTCATTATATAGAATCACATCAGGAAGTGCTGCATACTTCCTAATCGGGACATTCTTAGGTGTCATTTTCTTTATTGGAGCAGGTAGCGTTCTTTACTTCAGAATGTATACAGATTTAACAAACGAACAAGAAAAATATGTAGCAATTTCAAAAATTGGTGTAACAAATGCAGAGATGAAACGATCTGCAACCATTCAACTTAGCATTTTATTTTTCGTTCCATATGTTATGGCATCCATTCATACAATGTTCGCAACAAAAATGCTTCAAGATGTAATTGATTTATCACTATTCAAAGAAATTTCAGCCGTTCTTATTATTTTTGGCATAGTTGAAATCGTCTTTTTCTTATTCATTCGTTCCTTTTACATGCAAAAGTTATCAGAGTATACGAATGGTTAAGTTTTATGAATATATTAGTACAGGAAAAGGGTATCTCTTATATCCTTTTCTTCTTCACTCTATTAGGAGGTTTAGGTGAATGACATTTTGGCAGTTTGCCTTTAAAAACGTAACAAGGAACGCCAGAGCTTATTTCGCCTATTTTGTAAGCAGTGCGTTTTCCATTGCAATTTTCTTCTCGTTTGCAGTTTATTTATTTCATCCTAAATTGCATATGACAGGCGTGAATGCTGCTCTGAACATATTAATGACAATCTCAGAAGTTGTCATTGTATTCTTTTCATTTTTCTTTTTACTATATTCAATCGGTACTTTCTTAAAAGTACGAAAAAAACAGTTCGGGATTTTAACAGTACTTGGCATATCTCCAAAGCAGTTAAAGAGGCTTGTATTTCTAGAAAACATGTTAATTGGTGGCCTATCCATATTTTTCGGCATTCAATTTGGCCTTGTCTTTTCACAGTTCTTTTTATTAGTTACCGCCAAAATTACGCATGTGCCTGGTTTATATTTATATTGGTGGCCTACAGGTGCTATCATTTTAACTATAATTATCTTTCTTGGACTCTTCATTCTCGTATCATCTTTTACACCGATGCTAATCCGTACGAGAAAAGCTGTACGTCTTTTAAAAGAAGGAACAAAACAAAAAGAAAGAAAAGCATCTGTACTCATCTCTCTCTTTGGTGCGATATGTTTAATATCTGGATATGTTTTAGCAGCAAACCCGCTATATTTTATTTCACTAGGAGATATCGCTGGGCTTTTGTACGCTGCCTCCTGTATATTTGTCATCCCATCACTTGCTGCAGCTGGGACATATTTTTTCTTCTCACAAATTAGCTTCTTACTCATTCGCATATTAAAGACGAGAAGAAAATTTTATATGAAACGTATTAATATGCTTTGGATTTCTGATTTAGCAACCCGTATTCGGACGAATATTAACATGCTCTTTATTGTGACGATGTTATCGACACTCGCTTTCACAATGATTACATTCTTATATGGGTTTGGGAAATTCACAAAGTTTGATGAAATAAGGCAAAACCCTTTCCCGTTTACTTATTTATCACATACTGAAAATACGTTAGCTGATGAACATTTAAATTGGTTAGAACAAAAATTTAACGAAGAGCATTTTACTTATAAGAAATTTAAAACGGATATATATGAAGTATCTTCGGCGGAAGAAAGCCCGCAGCTCTATTATGCAATTAAACAAAGTGACTATAATATACTGGCTAAGGCGTTAAATTGGGAAACTCTCACAGTGAATAAAGACGAGTCTTATATATTAATTAAAGATTTAGATGCTCAAGTCATTGGAACGCTTCATAATAAGGAAAAGAAAAACACTCTTACACTTACTCAAAACTCTTTACCATTGCAGGTTAAAGACTATACAAGTTATAGCCCGTTCCCAATTGGTTTAGTACCTCAATTAATCGTACTATCTGATGAAAATGTAGAAGCATTATCATCTATTTCGAAACAAATGAGTGTATATAGCTTCAAAGTTATGGATTGGGAAAAAGCATATAATATTGGTTCAGCATTTATAACAAAAATCGCTAACGACAATGCGGCGATTCAAGCAGAACATCCACCGTTCCACGCAAGTGAAGCAAGTGACTCTTTATACAACAAGAAACTAAATGTTGCTTCCTTTTTCTTAATCGGAACTTTCCTTGGCGTTATTTTCTTTATTGGTGCTGGCAGTGTTCTTTACTTCCGAATGTATACAGATTTAACAAATGAGCAAGAAAAATATATAACGATTACAAAAATTGGTTTAACAGAAACTGAGATGAAGCAATCTGCTACAATCCAACTTGCTATTTTATTCTTCGTCCCTTACATTATGGCATCCATCCATACGATGTTTGCGACAAAGATGCTACAAGATGTATTAAATCTCTCGTTCTTCGCTGAAATTACAGTCGTGCTTATGATTTTTGGAACGGTTGAAATTCTCTTTTTCCTTTTAATTCGTTCCTTTTATATGCAAAAGTTATCACAACATATTAAGTTTTAATAATAGAAAGGTGATTATTATGGAAGAGGTATTACACATAAAAAACGTCTCAAAAGTGTATGAAGGAAAAGTCCCTCATACTGCTTTAAAAAATATAAATTTACACGTAGATAAAGGTGAATTCGTTGCGATTATGGGACCATCCGGAAGTGGGAAATCCACATTTTTAAACGTTATTTCGACTATCGATTCACCTACTTCTGGAGAAGTCGTTATTAACGGAAAACAACCGCATACATTCCGTAGAGAAAAGTTAGCTATTTTCCGCCGCCAAGAGTTAGGTTTTGTTTTCCAGAACTTTAACTTATTAGATACACTAACAATTGGTGAAAATATCGTATTACCTTTAACCCTAGATAATGTTCCTTTAAAAGAAATGGACGAAAAACTCGATAACATTTCAAAAAAGCTTGGAATTGATCATATTTTGGACAAACGTATTTTTGAAGTTTCTGGAGGACAAGCACAGCGTACTGCAGTAGCACGTGCCGTTATTCATAACCCTTCTCTTTTACTAGCTGATGAACCGACAGGAAACTTGGACTCAAAAGCAGCTATCGATGTAATGGAACTATTTACGAAGTTAAATAAAGAAGAAGATGCAACAATTTTAATGGTTACGCACGATCCTTTTGCAGCTAGTTATTGTAACCGTGTTATTTTCATTAAAGATGGTGGGCTTTACAATGAACTACACCGCGGATTATATCGCGAGAAATTTTATCAAGAAATATTAGATGTCCTAGCATTACTAGGAGGAAGACGTGGATGACATTTTGGCAATTCGCATTTAAAAATGTCTCTCGTAATTCTAAAGCATATTTCGCCTACTTTGTAAGTAGCGCTTTTTCTATCATGGTTTTCTTTTCATTTGCTGTTTATACCTATCATCCGCGCCTACAAAATGTTCAGAGCTATCAAGAACGAGATACCCTGATGAACTTAGCTGGTTCAGCACAGTTTGTCATTGTCTTGTTCTCATTCTTCTTCCTGCTTTATTCACTTGGAACATTTTTAAATGTAAGGAAGCAACAATTCGGGGTATTAACCGTTCTTGGTATATCAAAAAAACAATTAAAGCGACTTTTATTTACTGAAAATATGATAATTGGAATACTGGCTATTTTTGTTGGTATACAAGGCGGGCTTGTGTTTTCTAACTTTTTCTTACTAGTTACTTCTAAATTAACAGGTGCGAAAGGCCTCTACTTATATTGGCCTACAAAGGCAATTATCGTTACAACATTAACTTTTATTATTTTATTTTTCATCGTTTCTACATTTACACCGATGTTCATTCGTACTCGTAAAACAATTCGACTAATTAAAGTTACTAAAAAAGAAACGGAAGAAAAAAGACCATCAATAATAATCTCGTTGTTTGCCTTAATTTGTTTAGGACTATGCTATTATATTGCTGGTTATCCGCAAGGCTATGTAACGGAAAAAAATGTACAAAATGGATCTGTATTCTTTATCATATTATCTATTTTGCCACTCGTAGTAATCGGGACATATTTTTTCTTTTCACAAACATTTCTTCTCTTCATCTTCATTTTTAAAAAAAGAAGAAAGTTTTATATGAAACAAATAAATATGTTATGGATTTCAGATTTAGTTGCTCGTACTCGTAGTAATATTAATGTACTTTTTATCGTTTCTATGTTGTCTGCACTTGCATTTACAATTATTATTGGGCTGTTTGCTGCTAATAACAATACAAAGGCATCGGTATTAGAGCGATATCCTGTCCCCTTTACGTATACATCAGAAGGTGAAAATTCCCTAGAACAAAAGCACATTACTACAATTGAAACTGAGCTTACAAATGCTAATTTTCAATACAATAAGTATAAGTTTACAGTTTTAAAAGATACAGCTTTAAAAGAAGAGATTGCGCTTATGAAAATGAGTGATTATAACTCGATTGCTAAGCAATTACAGAGACCAGAAATAGCTCTTGATTCTACACAAGTTTATATTATTTCTCGTCATTCACCAGCGCTCTTAAATCTTGTATCAAATCCATTTGCAAAACAAGATACAATTGCAATCGGATCTAATAAAAAAGAATTTCATATTAAAGGATTTATTAATAAAGGGATAGAACCATCCTTTGCATTCCCCCATTTAATTGTTGTACAAGATTATGTTTTTGACAATATGATTCCTCATATTGAAACGACCGTAATCTATAACTACTTCGTAGAAAACTGGGAAAATGCAATGGTTCCAACAAAAAATATGTTACGTGCTATTGGTGATGATGCACGTGAGTTCTACGAAAAACATAAAGAAAAGAAAGCGCAAGTTCCTTTCTACATATATACGGCTACTGATGAACTAGTTCACGGTAAAGAAGATGCAATTGCTAATTTCTTTATTTGGGCATTTCTCGGCTTTATTTTCTTTATCGGAGCAGCTAGCGTTTTATACTTCCGTATGTATAACGACTTAACGACTGAAAAACAAAAGTACATTACGATTACAAAACTCGGCTTAACAGAATCGGAAATGTTTCGTTCTGCAACGATTCAGTTAGGAATTTTATTTTTCATTCCTTATATAGTTGCTGGTATTCATACAATATTTGCGATTAAGTTTTTACAAAGCATGTTTTCTTTCTCTTTATTAAAAGAATTAATCATTATACTTACGTTGTTCGGGATTATCGAGATCATTTTCTTCTTCTTAATCCGTTCTCTGTACATTAGTAAATTATCACAGCATATAAAAATATGAATAAAATGGCCTTGTGCATATTGCACAAGGCCATTTTCAATAGTTTTTAAATAATTAGCAGCAATATCCACCATAGCCGCCGCCATAACCGCCGTAACCACCATAACCGCCACCATAACCGCCGCCTCCGCCGAAGCAGCTAGCACCGATAATGATTAATAAAATAAACAATACGATTAGAAGCGCAAAACCGCCTCCGCAGCCACGTCTGCGATCGAAATCATCACATCTGCGGTCGCAATCATCATGTCTGTGTTCACACTTTTCGCCCATTATTCTATTCCTCCTTTAGTATCATTCATAACAAGTTCTTCTTGCTCTAAATGAGGGGATTCCATTTATATTATGTTTTCAGGGCAAATCGGAAGCTTGGCACTCCTAAAAACGGGCTTGTTTCATGAAAAGAGCCCCAACACAAAAAGAGGATACCTTTAAATAGGCACCCCCTTCTTCTAAACAAACATATTAAGTAAAAGCGCAAAGCCGAATGCAATAAATGATAACAATGTCTCCAGCACCGTCCACGTTTTAAACGTTTCTTTTACTGTCAAACCTAAATACTCTTTTACAAGCCAGAATCCTGCATCATTTACGTGAGAAAACATTAATGAACCTGCACCGGTTGCAATAACGAGTAATTCTAAATTTACACCAGACATGTGCTGAATAACCGGTGAAACAATTCCAGCTGCTGTCGTTAATGCTACAGTAGCTGAACCTGTTGCAATTCGGATTAATCCCGCTACCATGAACGCTAAGACGATTGGTGATAATGAAATATGTTCTGCCATTTGAGCGATGGCTGTTCCAACGCCGCTTTCAATTAATATTTGTTTAAATCCACCGCCTGCACCAATTATTAAAATAATGGAACCGACAGGTAGTAAACTTTCATCTGTTAATTTTTTAATCATCTTTTTATTAATTCCTTGTTTTATACCAAGCAAATAAAACGCTGCGAAACATGAAATAAGTAAAGCGATTACCGGACTTCCTACAAATACTAAAAATTCAGTTATTTTTTTCGGTAATGAAATATATGGTGCGACTACTGATAAAATCATTAAAACTACTGGTAATAAAATGATAAAGAATGAAGCTTTACGACTTGGCAAATCAGTAGATACTGTCGTAACTCGAACAAGCTCCGGTTCATTTTCAGGTATAACCCTCTTATGTACCCACTTTGCAAATACCGGTCCTGCGATAATTGCTGTTGGTAACGCGATAATTAATGAATACAATAGTACCTTTCCTAAATTCGCGTTATAAATCCCGATTGCTGTCATCGCACCTGGATGCGGCGGCACTAGCCCATGTACAATCGATAATCCAGCAATAACAGGTAAAGCAATTAACAATATATTTTGTTTCGTTGTTTTTCGAATTGAAATAACAAGTGGTAATAAAATGACGATTCCCACTTCAAAAAACACTGGAATCCCTATAACAAATCCGGCGAATAACATAGCCCAAGGTAATTTTTTCACCCCGAAGAATCGAATGAAGAAATCTGCTACTTGCATGCCAGCCCCTGAATCAGACATCATTTTCCCTAAAATTGTTCCGAGAGCCAAAATACCAACTAAATGCCCTAGTACACTACCAACACCAGTTTCATAGGCAGTAACAATTTTGGTCAAGTTCAACCCAGACATAATAGCTAAAAATAGACTAGCAACTGTTAGACTAATAAACGCATGCCATTTCCACCATGATACCCCTAAAATAACAATTGCGATCGCAATTAACGTGACGATTAATAAGTATATATCCATATCCCATTCCCCTTCGATATGAAATTTTTTTACAAAAAAAGAGGGAATTGGTCCCTCTTCATTTTTTACACATCATAATTTACAACGTAATGCTGCATTTCCGTATTGTAGTAGCCTTCACTATATTCAATTACTTCGCCAACTTCATCGTAAGAATAGCGCATACGTTTTAATAACGCTGTTCCCTCTTTTTCTCCTAACGCTTCTGCAACGAAATTAGGCGCAAATCCAACAGCGAATTCATCTCTGAAGTTTTCTAAATGTATACCACGGTCCTCGACTAGATCATAAAGCGATTGTAAGTCAAAGTCCGCTAAGTCTGTACTTGCCATTTGTGCTGAGAAATAGTGCGTATAATGAATGTACGGAGTATCATTTAAAGCATATAGGCGCTCAATACGAAAACTCTCTTTACCAAATAAACGAAATGGTACTGTTCCTTCTTCATTATGAACCACTTCTGCCTTTAGCAATTTCTTTTGTACTTTATAGCCTTCTTCCACTAACACTTCTGTAAATTTCTTTCCCTTTGAAAGCTTTGTCGCAGAAGTATTTCGAATGACTTTCGTTCCTTTACCACTTTTCTTTTCTAAATATCCTTCTTGAACGAGTTCTTTAATTGCGTTTCGCACTGTAATTTTACTCACTTTGAACTCTTCTTCTAATTGTGGTTCAGAAGGAATATTTGTATGAATGGCATAAACACCATGTAATATTCGATCACGAATAATATTTTTAATTTGTAAATATAATGGACCTCTTTTTCTCGTTACGTTCACCGTTACACCCACTACCTTTCTATATCACCTACTGATGCCGTCATTGCCCGGAGTATATCTTTCTCTGATGACATTGGCGTATCACCGACGATTGTATGTGCAAGCATTCCAGCTGCTGACGCAAATGAAACAGCTTTCTCTGGTGCAAACTCTTCTATCTCGCCATGAATAATTCCGCTCGTATAAGCATCTCCAGCACCTATTCTATCATATACAGAAAACGTAAGTGTTTTGGCAAAAGTGAACGTCCCATCTTTACATATGAATCCGCGAAGTGAGTGTGTATTATCGCTATTAATAGAACGATGTGTCCCAGCAATTGTAGCGATATTATATATTTCAGCGACTTTTGGAATAAGATCAACAAGCTGTGCTTCTCGCTCCGTCTCTTCCGTTTTCATTCCGAGAACAAACATCGCATCTTTTTCATTCATCATTACAATATCGGCAAGGCCTAGCATTTCTTCATAATGAGGTTTCGCCTGTTCATACCCATCTTCTCCCCAAAGCGATGGACGATAGTTGCAATCGAAAACGACAGTGCCTCCATTTTCTTTAACTGCCTTCGCCAAAGATTTCATATGATGGCGCACAGTATCATTCATAGCAAGGGTAATCCCGCAAAAATGAACGATATCAATTTCTTTTGCGATTTCTTCAAATTGGTACATCTCTTCACATGCCGTATTGAAACTACTTTCTAATCGGTTAGAATACGTAACGCGGCTTGCGCGTGCGCCAAATCCATTTTCCAAAAAGTACATGCCCACATATTTACCGCCTCTTGAAACAAGCGGTGCCTGAATGCCTAACTTTTGAATATGTGATACCGCAGCATCCCCAACAGAGTTTTCCGGTAAAGTTGAAATAAGAAAACCTTCATGCCCTAGATGAGAAAGTGCTGCTGCAACGTTCACACCTGTACCTGAAAATGAGTAATTTAATGTGTTTGCTTGCGATAGCAATTCATACCCTGGCACTTGCAGGCGCATCATAACTTCACCGAATGCTGCAATTTTCTTACGCATATTGATCAACTAACTTCTTCACGACCGCTAGTAATTCACGAACATCTTCTGTTTTCGTATTACCAGTTTCTTTATCAATAATAGAAGAGTACACGTGCGGGATAACTTGCTCTACGTTTGCTTCTAATGCAATACGTACAATTGTTTCAAAGTTTTCTTTATCAATTCCGCCTGTTGGCTCTAATGCAAATCCTTCTTCCGCACATGCTTTCGCAACAGCGCGATATTCTTCTTCATGCGCTAAACCTTTCATTGGGAAGTATTTCAATGAATTCCCGCCCATATCACGTACAAGTGCGATAGCTGTTTTAATTGGAACTATTGCTTTCTCTTCTCCAGCTGCACTAATTGGACCAGTAGAAATATTTACGTACCCTACTTTTCCTGTAGGTGATACTAAACTATTAATCCAGCTACCTTTTCCGCCAAGATTTGCGCGCGTCGCTCCAACTGAAGGGAACACTTGGTTAATATGACTACCAGGATAATGCTTCGCAATTTCAGCTACAACTGCCGCTTGGCGATTATCTCCTGCTCCAAGTCCAATTGATACAGCGTCATCAATTTCTTTTCCGTATGCTTTCATTGCAGTTACTGCTTCTTCTACTGTCGGATAGTCTTTTGATAACACACCGACTACTACATAACCTTCTGCTGCTTCAAAAATGTCTTTCGCATTTCGGATATTGTTCGCTAATACATTTAATGCTACGCGGCCTTTATAAAAACGTTTTTGAATGTTTGTCATCTTAGTTTCCCCCTACAATTTCTCTCATTTTTTCTTCAATCACATGTATGTCATCGCCTTGAAGTGGACGTGGATCAATATCAAAGAACCCTTGTCTTACTCCGTAATCACGTGTGTAAATGGCGATTTCCCCTTCGCGTAACACGGTCACAACATCTTTTGCAGTTTTATTTAATTCGTTCTCGTTAATATGAATACGCGCTCTAAAAATTGCTCTTCCAGCTTCATCTTGAACGATTGTTACATTTACACCGTTTAACTCTTTCAGCGGCATAAGCACTTGTAACAACTCTTTTTCTTGCTCACTCTTATCTTCTTTTACTCCGTACTCATCAAGCGCTTGAAGTAAACCGAAAGTTGTTTCTTTCCCAACTTTCATACTTCTACCGCTGCAATGTAATTGCACTTTCAGCCACTCGATATATTTTCGTTTCCCGCCGACAATACCAGAAGTAGGTCCTTCAATTGCCTTTGAACCGCTATAAATGGCTAGGTCTGAATACTTCACATATTTTTGAATATCTTCTTCTGCTGCTGCATCAACGATAAGTGGTACATTATTTCGCTGCGCTACTTCCCACGCTTCTTCAACAGAAATCATATTTTTTTGCACTGCATGATGCGATTTCACATAAAGAATAGCTGCTGTATTTTCGCCAATTGCATCTTCAATATGCTCCGCTTTCCCTTCATTTGCGTAACCTACTTCAACGAGCTTACCGCCGCCTAAATAAATCATCGTTTCAACAGGAGCACCGTATTGAACGTTATGACCTTTTAACATAATCACTTCGTTTTTCGCGATTACTTCTTGATGAAGTCTTTCACTTTTACGGCGATTTCCTTCTGTAACGATACCAGCGATAGAAAGTGCAATTCCGCTTGATGCTGAATTTACAACAACTGCTGCCTCTGAATCTAGAATTCTCGCAATATGGTCTCCCGCTTTATCTACTAAATCAGCAATTTCTACATAATTTTGTCCACCATGTTTCATCGCATCCATAACTGTATCTGTAGGAGCGGATACACCTAAAATACTCATTCTACCGCTCGCATTAATAACTCTTTTTAATCCGTACTTAGCATTCAATGAATGTCCCATTGATTACAACCCCTTTCGTATCAATTCTTATTTCAGCAATGCGCTGATCCCCTTCTGAATCAATTAACGTAATCGGTTCATCTTTCACCGTAAATAAAGTTAAGTTTGCAATATCGCCTTCTTGAATACGACCAAGCTCTGGTTTTTTCAGCCACTCTGCCGCATTTTTCGTAACTGCATCAATTACTTCTTCTAGCGGATAACCTAGGTAAAGGAATTTCGAAAGAACGTTAGCCATACTGTAAGCTGGACCGTGTATACGATTCTTCCGGTAAATATCTGTACTAATTGTATTAAGGGCAATGCCGTAACGCTTCGCTGCCTCTGCTACTTTAAAAGAAAAACTAGCATTACCATGCCCAACATCTAAATGAACACCGCGTTTCACTGCATCTAATAAAACAGATATCGGTTTTCCTTCTTCATCAAATAAATTATTTTCTTTCCCGTTTAAGTAATGTGTAATGACATCATCTTTTTCTAAAAGAGGTACAACTTCCTCTATACGCGGAGGAGCTGAACCGATATGTACCATAATCGGTAATGATGTTTCACGAGATAAAGAACGCGCTACGTGCAGCGGTTCAATTCCGCTATCACAAACGACACTTTTACTCATTCTCGCCTTTAATCCAACGATTACATCTTTATACTTTTCTACTGCATCTATTACTTTCTCTTTATCTATCCATTCCATATTGGATAATTCATCAATTCGTTTCAAACCGATGCGAGAAATATTTAAAAAGGCAAATAAATTCGTTTTTGCCTGTTCTCTACTTTGTACTAAATCTGCGATACGATCAGCTCCGCAGCTTCCCGCATCAACAATTGTCGTTACCCCTTGCTTAACGCCAATTTCATCTACCTCATCGCCATACGGATCAAACTCTGGAAAAGCATGAACGTGCAAATCAATCCATCCACTCGATACGTAAGTACCTGAGTAATCAAGAACCTTTTCGCCCTCGCCAAAACCAGCTTTCGTCACCTGTCCGATTTTATTATTTTCAACTACAATGTCAATCTCTTCCCCGTTCACACGCTTCACATTACGTAGCACGAATCGTTCTGTCATTGTATTTCCACCCTTTTCTATAAGAAGCCATAAGAATACGCTTACATTAAAATTTCATTTTATATCTCTTTCACATATTTAGAGTATCACGAAAAAAAAGAAAAGTAAATATAACGTTATAATGTTTAATGGTAAATAAAAAAACAATCCACAAAATGTTGATAGTACAGGAAATTATATCAATGATTCGACAAGGAATATCGATTTACCGACAAAAAACGGCAATCTATTTCTTATATGCCAAAAGACTGACCCAAAACGGACCAGCCTTTTTCTCTATTCTTGAACAGTCACAATAACCCCGTCCATATTGTTCCCCGAAATTTCATATTGCTTATTTACTGGAACATTCACGTTCATACGATCTGAAACTTTATAATAAGAAACCGTATATTTCTTACCTTCAACCTCAGTTGAAACTTCTTTTTCCTCTTTTAAGAAGTCCAAATATTCCTCTAACGTAATCTTCTTTTTTTGCATAATTGCGCTATGTGGTAAGCCGACATAACGTATGTGCCACGGCTCATATTGAATGCCCGTAATATCACTTTTATTTTTCGGATAACGTAAAACAAATCCGTGCTTCCATACGTTCTCTTCAATCCATTTTCCTTCAGGAGCTTTCTCCATTTTCTTTTGAGTAGACCCAACGTCGAGTGATAACCCTAAATTATGTTCACTATATCCTGCTGGAAGTGCATAATCAGATCCCATTTCTTTATATAATTTACTTTGTTCTTGAAAATCTCGGTAACCGCTACTCATTAAGAAATGCTGTACTCCATCTTTCCCAGCTGCATCGACAACGTTCAAAAACTTTTTTACAACACCCTTTGATAAGCGAAGATTTCTATCAAATATTACATAGCCTCTTACTAATTCACTATTGTGATTTACATTTATAATATCGGACCTAACACTATCTTTTTTAACCGGGTAATCTTTATTAACTAATAATAGATCACCTTTATAAATTTGTTCCTCTGTAACCTCTATCTTTTCAGTGTTCGCGGCTTTTACTTTGTTATCTTTTTCTGCAATTTTAACATCGATCTCCTTTTGAAATACTGGTAATATATAAAAGCCTACACATGCTGTACATACTATAAAAAGAGAAATAAATACCCACTTTTTCATTTCTAGTTCCTCCTTAACGTAACTTACGTATAGAATAGAAAAAACTATTAAAATAAAAAGTGGGGTAAAGTTTAAATTTTTATTAAATTGCTTTGCTCTCTTCTTTTGGTAATCTCACTTCAAATATCGTTCTAATTACGTTACTTTCAGCAGAGATTGTCCCATCATGCTGTTCGATAATATTTTTTGCGATAAATAGCCCAAGGCCTGTTCCGCCCTGTTGCTCTGACCTCGCCTTATCACCTGTATAAAACATATCAAATAAATATGGTAAATCCTCTTCTGGAATGCTATCTCCGTAATTAATAATTTGTACAACTACCTCTTCATGATCAATATATCCGTTCACATCAACAAACTTTCCATCGTATCCATAGCGAATCGCATTCGTTAAAAGATTTTCAAATACTCGAGCTAACAATTTCCCGTCACCGTTAATAGGTAAATGCGAATCCATATTCAATCTCGCTTCTAAACCTTTTTTTTCTAATAACGGATATAATTCTTCATCTAACTGTATAAGTAATTCACTTATATCAATTGGTCTTTTTTCAATTTGCAACATGCCATAATTCATTCTCGTTATTTCAAATAATTCATCAATTAAGATTTCAAGCCTTTCGGATTTCGTAAAAGCAATTGTGGAAAAATGTTTAATTTGTTCCTTCGTCAAATTCTCATCTTTAAGAATTAAATCTAAATACCCTAAAACAGATGTTAGCGGCGTTCTTAAATCATGAGCTAAGTTGACAATGAGCTGATCTTTACTACTTTCCGCAAAGTCTCCTCGTTCAACCGCTTCTTTTAATTTTTCACTTGCTACATTAATTTCGCGTGCGATATATCCAAACTCATCATTTGATGAAACACGAACTTGATTTGAAAAATCTCCGTTCGCAAGATGATGAATCCCGTTCGAAATCTCATCAAAATATTTTAAATACGGTCTAGTAAGAAAGAAGAAAAACATAATGGACAGAGGAATAAATACAATTAAAAAGAAATTAATGTCCCCAATTTGTCTTACCATTGAACGAAATTGGGCTAAAGGATCCTCATAACGAACTGCTAATTTATAATAGAGACGTAGCCCCTCATAAATTAAATACGTTACGCCACCAGCTAATATCATACTTAACGCAAATAGCATAATCATCTTCGAGCGAAAGCTTCTCATCGTTTTAGCCATTGAAAGTATAACCTACCCCCCACACTGTTTTTATTAACTTATCCTTTCTTTTATCTTCCCCAAGCTTTTTTCGCAAAGTACGGATATGTACCATAACTGTATTTCCACTTTCGTAATACCCTTCAGCCCATACTTGCTGAAAAATATTTTCCACACTGTACACTTTCTTCGGATGACTTGCTAATACATATAAAATATCAAATTCTTTTGGTGTTAATTCAATTGGCTCTCCGTACACATTTACTGTTCTTCGCTCAGGATCAATAGCGACTCCGCCTATTTCTAAAGCAGATTTATTCTCCGCTACTTTCGGCTGATTTAACGTAAGAAATCGGCGTAATTGTGCATTTACACGTGCGACTAATTCAATCGGTGTGAAAGGCTTTGTCATATAATCATCTGCACCTAATACAAGACCTGTCACTTTATCAAAATCAGATGTTTTCGCACTTAAGAAAATGATTGGCATGTGGTGCTTGCGGCGAATCTGCCTCGTCACTTCATATCCATCCATTTTCGGCATCATAATATCTAAAACCACTAAGTCAATTGGCTGAGTTTGAATAATATGCATGGCTTCTTCTCCATCAGCTGCTTTAACGACGTGGTAACCCTCTTTTTCTAAATGTATCTCAATTAAATCAGCAATTTCCGCTTCATCATCAGCTATTAAAATTGAAATGCGCTTCATTTTAGTCCCCCTACTTTATTCTGTTTTCATACGCTCGATTTTAAACTAGTCTATCCAATTTGTACACTAAGAAAAGGCTACCCGTAAGAGTAACCTTGATAAATGAAATTATATCGGCGATTTTTTAAATATATCGACTTACCGAAAATTAACGACAAAATCATCCCGCTATTTGCAGGTAGTCAGTACTAATAAAAGCTCCCATTCATCGCTCAAAAATAATCCGCTGCTTTGTTATTTCTTCCAACCTGCCTCGATCTACTTCATACTCACGTTCAATACTTTGCGGTACCCTTACTTTTCCGCCTTCAAGCATCACTTCCGGTGAAATAATATCCCTCTCCCAATGTCTACTAGAAGCAGATATATCTCCAGGAATCGTAAAGTTTGGCAATGAAGCGAGTGCAACATTTTGAGCTCGTGAAATCCCCATTTCTACCATGCCACCGCACCAAACTGGTATGTTATGCTCCATACAATAATTATGGATTTGAACGGACTCTGTTAATCCGCCCACTCGCCCTGGTTTAATATTAACGACGCGGCAACTGCCAAGCGTAATCGCAACACGTGCGTCTTCTAAACTATGGATGCTTTCATCTAAACAAATCGGTGTTTCAATTTTCTTTTGCAACTGTGCATGATCAAGAAAATCATAATCCGCTAACGGTTGTTCAATCATCATAAGTTGGAATTCATCTAGTCGTTTCAACTTCTCCGTATCCGCTAATGTATAAGCTGAATTTGCATCAGCCATTAACGGGATATTCGGAAACTCTTTACGAATTTCTTTCAGTAATTCGTAATCATGTTCTGGCTTTATTTTCACTTTAAAGCGCTCGTATCCTTCTTCCGCGTACTTCTCGATTTGTTTTAGCATAACCGGAATCGTATTGATCCCAATCACAACGCCGACTTCAATTTCAGACCTATTTCCGCCAAGCAATATCGCTAACGACTGCTTTTGACGATTCGCATATAAATCCCAAACAGCACCTTCAATTCCGGCCTTTGCCATTCGGTTTCTCTTTATATGTTGGAACAAAGACGGTACTTCATTCGGATGAGAGATTTCAGCTTTCAATAAATCCGGTAATAAAAAATCCTGAAGTACATGCAGCGCTGTCTTCACCGTTTCTTCCGTATACCACGGTTCAGAAAATGCAACGACTTCACCAAAACCAATGTATCCATCTGTATCTTCTAATTCAATGACGATACTTTCACGCTTTTCATAAGTCCCGTAACTTGCCGCAAACGGGATAATGAGCGGCATTTCCGTTATATAAAGTGTCGCTTTTTTTATTTCCACCTACATCTCCTCCACTAATTGTCTTAACTCTCGTCTTAACAATTTCTTCGAAGCATTTCGTGGTAATTCCTCTAAGAAACATGCTTTCTTCGGCACTTTATATTTCGCTAATTTCTCTTCGCAAAAACGAAGAATTTCTTCTTCTGTTACGTCTCCACTTTTTACAACAAAAGCAGCTGGTACTTGTCCCCAACTTTCGTCAGCCATACCGACAACCCCCGCTTCTACTACCGCCGGATGAGAGAGCAATACTTCTTCAATTTGAGCTGGATATATATTTTCTCCGCCAGAAATAATTAAATCACTGCGTCGATCTAATACGTATAAAAATCCTTCCTCATCTAAATAACCGAGGTCACCAGTATGAAGCCATCCATTTCTGATCGCCTCATGCGTCGCATCTTCACGGTTAAAGTAGCCACCTGTTACGTTCGGTCCTTTTACTACAATTTCTCCTTCAGCACGGGGCGGCACAACTACGCCGTCTTTTTCAATACGAAGCTGACACTGAAATAGTGGTTTTCCGGCTGATCCTACTTTCGTTAACATATAATCTGCTGTTAACGTACAAATTTGCGATGATGTTTCTGTCATACCGTACGTTTGATACACAGGAATTCCTTTTTCCACACATGTTTCTAATAACGGCTTCGGTGCTGGTCCTCCCCCAAGTAACATGCATCGTAAAGAAGATGGATATGTACCTTCGCCAAGTCGTTCTAATAAATCTGTTAGCATTTTAGAAACGACAGAAATAATCGTAACGCCTCTCGTTTGAAGTGCTTTATGAATAAAATTAGCATCATATTTTGGAACGAGTAAAATGCGCATACCGTACATAATATTTTTCATTAAAAGAGATAGCCCGCCAACGTGGAACATTGGCATACAAGCTAACCAACAATCATCATCACGAAGCCCTAAATTAAGCGAAGAACCGACTGCACTTGCCCAGTGGTTACCGTACGTTAAAACAACGCCTTTCGGTTTCCCTGTCGTCCCTGACGTATAAATAATTGTCATCGCTTCTTCTAAAGAAAATTCTTCTTGTATAAATGCTTCCGCCTTCGGTCCTTGCATCACTTCAGCAAATGAACATACTGGAACATTTTCCGTCTCAAACTCTTGATCCGTCACTAAACAAACAACTTCCGCATCATCCATTTGCCAAAGTAGCTCTTCTCTTGAAAGACGCGTATTTAAAAGCACAGCTACTGCACCTATGTAAGATAGGGCGTGAATAACTGTAATCATCTCCATACCATTTTTCATCAGAACAGCCACCTTTTGCGCCCGCTTCACTCCTACATGCGTGAGGTATTCACAAACAGATACTACTTTTTCATGCAGCTGCACGAAAGTAACCTTCTCCTCTTCAATTTCAATTGCAGTGCGATCAGGTGTTAAAAATGCACGTTGCATTAACCAATTCGGCATCGTCTCCATCACTCATTCTCCTTTCATGAAAGAAAGAGACCTGATATGACATCAAGTCTCTTAGTTGTTTTGTTTCCGGTTTTGATCTTTGGTCTCATCCAGCTACAGCGGCTAGAACAGTCGGTCGTTTCACGCTTTCCTACGAGGCAAAAAGCGCCTCTACGTCAGGAGTTCCAACGCCCTCTTGTTCTAAGCGAGCCGCTTTCGCTTTTGGTTTCATCCAGCTACAGCGGCTAGAATGTTCGGTGGCTTCACTTCTTCCTACGAGGCAAAAAGCGCCTCTCTGTCAGAAGCTCCATCCCCCTCACATTCTAAGCGAGCCGCTTCCGCTTTTGGTTTGATCACGGGAAACGAGGGAATTGACCGAAGTCCGGAGTGCGTTTTTCTTTGAACGCGTCGCGGCCTTCTTTTGCTTCGTCAGTTGTGTAGTACAATAACGTTGCGTCTCCAGCTAGTTGTTGAATACCAGCTAAACCGTCTGTGTCTGCGTTGAATGCAGCTTTTAGGAAACGAAGTGCCATTGGGCTGTTTGCTAAAATTTCTTGTGACCATTGTACTGTTTCTGCTTCAAGTTCTTCTAATGGTACTACTGTGTTTACTAAGCCCATATCAAGTGCTTCTTGTGCACTATATTGACGGCATAGGTACCAAATTTCACGAGCTTTCTTATGGCCTACCATACGAGCTAAATAACCAGCTCCGTATCCACCGTCAAAGCTTCCTACTTTAGGACCTGTTTGTCCGAATACAGCGTTGTCTGCAGCGATTGTTAAGTCACATACGATATGAAGTACGTGTCCACCACCGATTGCATAACCTGCTACCATTGCGATAACCGGTTTAGGGATTGCGCGAATTAGACGTTGTAAGTCTAATACGTTTAAACGTGGGATTTGGTCGTCACCTACATAGCCACCATGACCGCGAACTTTTTGGTCGCCGCCAGAACAGAATGCACGTCCACCTTCACCTGTTAAAATGATAACGCCAACATTTGCATCATCACGAGCGTGTGCAAAAGCATTGATTAACTCCATTACCGTTTTAGGACGGAATGCATTATGTACTTCAGGGCGGTTAATCGAAATCTTTGCGATGCCATTGTATGTTGAATAAATAATATCTTCGTAATTGCCTTCTTTTACCCATTCAATAGTCATTACTATTACCTCCTTTTATATTTCTGATCTCCGCTATAAGTGCAACTTCCTTCTTGCTGAAAAAAGTATCACTGCATAGTTTTTAGAAATCCCTTTACTATTGTATCAAACTTTTCCGGTTGTTCCACATGAATTGCATGGCCAGCCCCATCAATTTTGACAAATTTCGCATGAGGGATGCATTTTTCGATGTTTTTTAATAGGCGAAAGAACTTTTCATCGCTTTCTCCATTCAGTAAAAGGACAGGCATTTTTAGGTTTTGCAATTCGTTCCACCATGAAGGTTGAGCCCCTGTTCCCATGCCACGAAGACTATTTGCAAGTCCTTTTGGATTATTAGCAAGTCGTTCTTTTCGCAACGCTTCTTTTACGTTTTGCACTAAACGTTTTTGCGTTTCAAATAGCGGAATATTTTCCCACATCGATACAAAACTTCGGATGCCTTCTTGCTCAATTTTATCGGCAAGTCGTTCATCTTTTTCCTTGCGTTCTTTTCGCTCCTTTGCACTCTCAAGTCCAGCTGTACAGTTTTCTAAAAGAAGCGAACGCACATATTCTGGATATAAGCATGCCATCGTAATCGCAAGTCTACCACCCATTGAATAGCCAAGTATGTGCGCATTTTCAATATGAAGATGATCCAGTAGTTCTTTCATTTGCAGTGCCACATTTTGAATATCATAATGCATCACATCTTCAGGACTTTCCGTTTTCCCGTGTCCAACAATGTCTACTAGAATGACTTGAAACTGCTCGCTCCAAGAAGGAATAAAGGAACCCCACGTTTCCATGCTTCCCGTAAAACCATGAAGAAGTAGAAGTGGTTCCCCGCTTCCGGCTACTTCATATTCATACGATACACCTTGCAATGTTACTTTCATTTTGATTCACCTTGCAAAGATGTAGTAATAACGTCCATTGTTTTTGCCCATAGTTCACGATGTAATTTCAAGTTTTCTTCGCGATTCGTACAAATTTCCACGACGTGTAATCCATTCGTTTTCGTTCCAGTTTGTACTTCTTCTCGGAAGTTTTCCCAACCATTTACACGGCTAAATGAACCACCATACATTTTGACAACATGTTCATAATCAAGCCCAATTGGTGTTCCAAATAATGATTCGAAATGTTCCTTTTTCTCGTATTGTGGTAAGAATGAGAAAATACCTCCACCATCATTATTTACAACAACAATCGTTATATTTAACTCATGTAGTTTTGCGGCTAATAGTCCGTTTAAATCGTGATAAAATGATAAATCACCGATTACTAATACGAGCGGATCACAAATAATACTCGCTCCTAAAGCTGTTGAAATGATTCCATCAATACCATTTACACCGCGGTTCGCCATTACTTGAATGTTTTTATCCGATGTGAAGAAAAATGAATCGGTATCGCGAATTGGCATACTATTACTCGCAAATAACGTTGCCCCTTCTGGTAGTACACTTACAATATCCGTAATTACTTTTCCTTCAAATGCCGTTTCATATGTTTCCATCTCACGAAGCGTTTCTCTCGTTTTCTCGTTTATTTGTTTCCACATTCCGAACCAATCATTCTTTTTCATAACTGGCATTTTCTCTAGTAATGCTCTGCAAAATTCACTGTCACTAGCTTGTACAACTTCTGTCGCAACTAGAGCTGGATCTCTCCATTGTCCAGATTCATCAACAACGATATGAACAGCTTTCGTTTGTTTTTTGATGAACTGCGTTAATGCTTTAGAGACAGGCATTCCTCCGAAACGAATTAAAACATTCGGCTTCCACGTTTCTTTTAACAATTCATTTCGTAAAAATGTATCGTAACAATCTATAACCATCGTTTTATCATGATTACCACTACGGAGGTTAGAAAGTGGATCTGCTAAAATTGGATACCCTGTTTTCTCAGCTACTTTCATAACAACTTCTGTTATTTCTGGATGACTGCCGTCTCCACAAATAATAAGCCCCTTTTCCATATGTGAAAGGCGCCCTACAAGAGAATCTACATATTCACTCGGCATCGTCACGTTCCCTTGCTGAACTACTCCTGTATATTCACCACGCCCTTTATCCCATAAACTTTCTAATGAGAAATCCGGTATAAGCGGCTCGCGAACTGGAAAATTAAGATGAACAGGTCCTTGCGGCGCTAGAAGTGCGCTTGCTATCGTACGCTGCGTTGTCATTCGAGCGTAATGATACATTGCTTCACTTGCTTCAGGAAGTGCCATCTCTGTAAATTGCTTCACAAAAGTACCGTATAAATTAAATTGATTCATCGCCTGTGGTGCACCCACATCTCGTAATTCATGCGGTCTATCCGCTGTCAATACGATAAGCGGCACTCGTGAATGAAACGCTTCACATACAGCTGGATAATAGTTCGCTGCTGCCGTCCCTGACGTACATAATAGCGCAACAGGACGTTTTTTTGCTTTCGCAATACCGAGCGCAAAAAATCCTGCTGATCTTTCGTCTACATGTAAATATGTTTTCATTCCTTCATGTTGTTCCATTAGTAAGGCAATCGGCGTTGACCGTGAGCCAGGACTAATGACAACATCACATACATTTAGACGCGTCAGTTCGTCCACGAACGCGCCTAAATAATATGATAATGCTTCTATATGATTGTTCATTTCATTAATTCCTCCAAAGCACCAAGCATCGGTCTAAACTTCAAACTTGTTTCTTCATATTCAAGCTGCGCTACTGAATCAATTACGATACCACAGCCGGCAAATAAGGATGCCTTCTCGCCATTTAATAATCCGCAGCGAAGTGCAACCGCAAATTCACCATTTCCTTCATCATCTATAAAGCCAATTGGTGCACCATATAATCCTCTATCTAAAAGCTCTACATCACGGATTAATTTCAACGCCTCATGACGAGGTGTACCACCAAGAGCTGGTGTTGGATGTAATTCTTCTACCATCGTTAAAAGACTTGCATCACCTTTTGCTTCTACTGGCGTATATAAATGGATTAAATTTTTCGTCGTTAATAAGCCTGGGCTCTCCGGAATATTAACAGATTCGCAATGCTCACTTAGCACACCTCGAATCATGTTAACTACATAACCGTGTTCAGCCAAATTCTTTTCATCATGAAGAAGCGTCTCACCATTTTTTTTACTTTCTTCTATAGAATTGCCATGACCAATTGAACCAGCAAGGCACATCGATGTGAACTTCTCGCCTTCTTTTCGAATCAATCGCTCAGGCGTCGCCCCTAAGAAGCATGCTCCTTTATAATCAAAAGAAAATACGTAACAATCCGGTTGCCCAATGCGAAGCGCTTCTAAAACAAGAACGGAATCAATATGCTGATCCATCGTTAATTTTAGCTCCCTTGCTAATACAACCTTCTGCACGTTCCCTTGCTTCATTTCATCTTGCACTTTTCCAATCGCGTTCATCCAGCCACTCGGATCAACTTCTACTTTAGAAGTAACTGTTAATTTTGATCCTACTAGTGCACATTTACTCTCTTGTAAAATTCTCTCTTCTACAGAAATAATTTCGTTATAAAGAGTTTCTGCACAATCTTCAGCTGAAACGAACTGATTAATCGTTAACCACGCCTTTTCATTTTTTACAGTTAATAAAAATGCTGGTAGTGAAAATGTGGTATCATCAAATTCTTTCCAAAGATTCGTTTTTTCTTTTTCTTGGTCAAATGAAAATCCACCAAATAAAAGAGGACCTGTTCCAAATTCGTATCCTTCTCTTTGTACGAATGCTTTCTCTTTTACTTTATCCCACTCGTCACGAGCAGTTTGAAAGCGTTTGTGAGAGGAATTTGCTATAGTGAAAACAGAGCCAATTCCAGCAAATATTACATGCTGAGCTGGGTCTGCAAAATAACATCTATTTTCGAATGCGATCCTTTTTCCTGCTGCATAAAACAGAAGTGGATCCACCCAATCTATTTGTTTTACAAAACTGACTAATGTTTTTTCATCAGTCGTACGCTTAATAGCTGTAACAAGAACTTCTTGTAAGCCTTTTCGTTTCGTTTGAATCACAATTGTCTCCCCCCTATGGGCGAAAAATGGTCATAATTACGCTTGATTTTAAGATACACCTCAAAGGAAAGGCCTGTCAACGTTTAGCATTTCTGAGAAATTCACCTTCTCTTCCTAGAAAATAAACGTTGACACTAAATGATGCTTTTTCTACACTTAATTGTGTACAATATGTGACCAAGGAGGATTCAACATGGAAATGAACGTCGAAACGAATTCCTCTCCTACGGCGCCAAAGCCAAGTAAACAAACAGGCTGGCGAATTTGGTGGAGTTTATTACGTCCCCATACATTAACAGCAGCTTTCGTTCCTGTTTTCATCGGAACAGCTTTTGCAATGCAGGTCGGAGGTATAAATCAAATACATCTTCCTCTTTTCTTTATGATGCTTCTTGCTTGCCTTCTCATTCAAGCAGCAACGAACATGTTTAATGAATACTTTGATTATAAAAGAGGACTCGATCATGAAGGTTCAGTTGGAATAGGCGGTGCTATCGTCCGCGATGGCATTAAACCAAAAACCGTTCTTAACTTAGCATTCGGATTTTTAGGCATCGCAACGCTATTAGGTGTTTATATTTGTATGAACTCTAGCTGGTGGCTTGCTGCAATCGGTCTTGTTTGTATGGCCGTTGCTTACCTTTACACTGGTGGCCCTATTCCAATTGCGTACACACCATTTGGAGAGCTAACAGCAGGATTATTTATGGGTGTCATTATTATTGGTATTTCATTCTTTATCCAAACAGGGGCAGTAACATCAGAAGTGATTTTATTATCTATTCCAAGCTCCATTTTAATTGGTGCAATTTTACTATCTAACAATATTCGTGATTTAGATGGTGATAAAGAAAATGGTCGTAAAACGTTAGCAATTCTCGTTGGACGCGAAAGAGCCGTTGGTGTACTTGCTTCTATGTTTATCGTTGCCTACATTTGGACAATCGCTTTAATCATCGTTAACATCGTATCACCATGGATGCTTATCGTATTCTTAAGTGTACCGAAAGCATTTAAAGCGACGAAAGGCTTTATCGGCAAAAGCATTCCAATGGAAATGGTACCTGCGATGATTTCAACAGCAAAAACAAATACAATTTTCGGTCTCCTAATGGGAATCGGATTATTGCTTGGATACTTCCTATAAAGTGAAACTTCAATCAGTGGGGATTTTGTTCATCCCCACTGATTATTAGCCGGCACCAATCGGGCGTTTACGGGCAGCCCGACTCCCACCTAACTTCTTTGCTCCAGCCAAATTTTAAGGTGGGAGTTTTACTGCCCGGCAAATAGCGGGATAGAAAGGAGCTGCTTACGCAGCTCCTTTTTTCATATACCAACTTCCCGGCTGAAATTCATCTCATAATTCCTACTCTCAACGCTCATACTATGTAAAGAAACTGAATTGTAGGAAGGTGGACGACTATGTTAACTCCACAACAAATAAATCAATTTAAATCTATTTTAGAAAAACAACAGCAAGAAGTTGAACAAACAATACAAACTCATGAAAATGAAAACCGTGCATCTGAACGTGATTCAGTAGGAGAATTGTCTAGCTATGACAACCATCCAGGTGATATGGCTACAGAATTGTACGAACGTGAGAAAGATTTCGGACTCATCGAATTTTGGCATAAACAGTTAGAAGATACGAAACATGCTCTGCAAAAAATTGAAGCTGGTACGTACGGAATTTGCGAAGTGTCTGGTGAGGAAATTCCATTTGAAAGATTAGAAGCAATGCCAACTGCTACAACGTGTATTCAGCACACTACAAATAAATTAGATATGAACACGCGCCCAGTTGAAGAAGAGGTGCTAGCTCCTTCGTTCCACAAGCACGACGAAGATCATTCTGTTGAATACGATGCTGAAGACGCTTGGCAAGACGTCGCAAATTACGGAACATCAGAAACACCATCCGATTTAGAACGACAGGATTCAAAAAACTATAATGGAATGTACGTAAATAGTGAAGAAAATGTTGGTTATGTAGAGGATTTCGAAAACTTTATCGGAACAGATATGTATGGAAAAAACCCACAAGTTTTCGCAACAGAAGAACATGAAGAATATGAACAATTGCTTGATGACTTTGAAGAGCGCACCTTTAAAGGTGAATTATCTTCAGATGAGTCTGGTTCTAAAGCATAAAAAAAGCATTCCGAAGTTCGGAATGCTTTTTTTCGCTAGCTAATTAGTTTTTTGTAACGTTAGCTGCTTGTGGTCCGCGGTTTCCATCAACGATTTCGAAAGAAACTTCTTGACCTTCTTCTAAAGTTTTGAAGCCGTCGCCTTGAATAGCTGAGAAATGTACGAATACGTCTTCTCCGCCTTCAACTTCGATGAAGCCAAAACCTTTTTCGCCGTTAAACCATTTAACTTTACCTGTTTGCATGTCATGTACCTCCTAAATAAAAATGAAACTATGAATCCACATGAAAAGGTGGATATAAAGGACATGAATGTATAACAAGCTTACAGCCTTTAATACAACGTGCTTTATTTCCGTACCACATTATGTAGCTCAATAGTGTTTTCACTATATCATGCTATATCAAAAACGTCAAATGAGAACACTTTCGTCCCATCGTTTTTTATAATTCTAGTATAACCTTAAACTTCCATTCTACTTTTATTCAAAAATTAACAAAACTACAGTATTCTAATTCCTTTGATTTCTGTACAATATAATTACTACATATGATGAGGTGAAAAAATGCAAGCACATGAAATCGAGTATAAATTATATGGCGATGATATGCAGTTTGTTGAAATTGAGTTGGATCCAGAAGAAAGCGTTATCGCAGAGGCTGGCGCAATGATGATGATGGAAGATCATATAGAAATGGAAACGATTTTCGGTGATGGTTCTGGACCATCTAGTGGTCTATTCGGTAAATTAATGGGCGCAGGTAAACGTCTCGTTACAGGTGAAAGTATGTTTATGACTGTATTTACAAATACAGGTCATGGCAAACGACACGTATCATTCGCCGCTCCTTATCCTGGAAAAATTATTCCTGTTGATTTAACAGAATATCAAGGAAAAGTAGTCTGCCAAAAAGATGCATTTCTTTGTGCAGCAAAAGGTGTTTCTATCGGAATCGAATTTACAAAGAAAATTGGAACTGGTTTCTTCGGTGGTGAAGGTTTCATCATGCAGAAACTTGAAGGTGACGGACTAGCTTTCATGCATGCAGGCGGAACTGTATATAAGCGTGAATTGAAACCTGGCGAGAAACTTCGCATTGATACAGGTTGTCTCGTTGCAATGACGAAAGATGTTAACTACGATGTTCAATTCGTTGGAAAAGTAAAAACAGCTCTATTTGGCGGCGAAGGTTTATTCTTCGCAACGTTAGAAGGTCCTGGAACGGTTTGGATTCAGTCCTTAACACTTAGCCGCTTAGCAGCACGTCTTACAAGCCCAGCAGCTCAAAGCACCGGTGAAGGCAGTGTATTAGGCGGACTTGGTCGCCTTTTAGATGGGAAAGAATAAAACACTAAAAAAAGATAGTCCCCTTCATAGGGAACTATCTTTTTCTTTTGGACTGTATAAACCATTTTGAATCATATAATATTCCATCGCTTTATTAAGCCATACCTCTTCTTCCTCTGTATAAGGAGAAGGCATCATCTTATTATATTGTTCTTCTACATTTTCTAATTTACTTAAAGAATACATCGTCTCTTCTCCGACATACTTAAGAGTTGCCTTCATATGCTGATCAACAAGTTTTTGTACTTCTAGATTATCGATTTGTTTTCCAGATAACCTTTTTACTTCTTTTGATAAGCGGACAAACTCTTTATCTAGTTCTATCATCTCTTCCACGGGTTTATTATATAATCCCTCGATCATTTCCCTCGGTATGTATTCCTCGAGCCATAATCGTTGTTCATTTTCCTTTTGAATGCTATTAATTAAACTCATTAATATGTCACTCTCTACCTGTTCATCTTCCTCAAGCAATAAAATTGTTCGTTCAATTGCCTTCATAGAAACCTCAATCTGTTTCTTTTTCTCTTCGAAAGTTTTTTTCTGATTTTGCAACGTTTCCTTTAAGCTCATATTTAAACTCGGCATACTAAACATACAACATATTTCATCTAGACTATATCCTAAAAGCTTCAAACTCACTATCTGTTGTAATGTTAAAATATCTTTCCCCCTATATACACGATGTCCTGAACTCATATTTTTTTCAGGTTTAAGCAATCCAATTTCATCGTAGTATTGTAGTGTCCGTATTGATGTGCCTGTTCTCTTTGAAAACTCACCAATTGGATAGCCTTTCTTTTTGCTCATCCTACACTCCTCCTAACAATATGTTTACAAAAATCATACTCCCTCACGTAACTGTAGGTTCAAGCATTTTTTCAAAAAGAATGAATCAAGTCCCTCACTGCATATATTGAACTATACCTTTTCTTAAGGAGGGCTTCCTTAATGCGTACTCCTTTATCCTTTGATAAAGACACTGCCATATTGTTAGCTTCTTGCTGCGATCTAACGTATGAACAATATAAACAAAATGGGATTTTTGAAATACCTGATGGATTCCAATATGTACAAGGCTTTCAAGGAAAAGCGATTCAAACGATGGAATGGTTTGGGTTCATATTAGAATCTGAAGATACGATTATTGTGGCTTTTAGGGGTACACAAACAGATACAGATTGGATTATCGATTCACTCGTCAACCAAAGACCATACCCATACGCTTTAAATAGCGGAAATGTTCATAACGGCTTTCTTTCAATTTATGAATCTTGCCGGGATTCTATTATGGATATGCTCGTGTCATTACCAGCCCATAAGAAACTTCTTGCAACAGGCCATAGCTTAGGCGGTGCACTCGCTACACTACACATACTAGATGCCCGTATAAATACTGCCTTCGCACAGTACGGTCTTTATACATTTGCCTCTCCAAAAGTTGGAGATATCGCTTTTCGAAATTATTATAAACTGCAAGTAGCTAGTAGCTTTCGTTTTGTCAATTTATTCGATGTCGTTCCTCTTCTCCCTCCAAGAAATGTCCATTTTAATGAGAAGGATTGGGAATATGCACACGTCCATCACAACATGACATTTACGAAAAATACAAAATCCATTACGAATAATCATTCCATTACAACATACAAAACATGTCTGACCTCTCATTTTTAACCAGTAAACAATTGGAAATTAAACATTCGTATACTATAATAATATATGAATTTACTTTTGGATGAGGGGACCTTACATGTTAAAATTTATCTTTGCACTTTTTCTCATTGTAATTTTTTCGGTTACAGGTTTCTTTACATTTTCATACTTTGCGACAGGAGAATACGGTGGAACAGGTATAATATATACCACTATCCCATTTCTTTCTTAAGCAAAATAAGTAAAACGAGCTTAATATCCTTAAGCTCGTTTTATTTTTCTAAGTAAGCGTATCCCTGCTTTAAAAGTGAATAAATAAAAGCCCCTTCAAAAGAGGCTTTCATCTAAAAAAGTTTAACAGTATTACCAATACCCCAAATTTCATTACTGTACTGCAAAATTGTTCGATCACTCGCAAAATGCCCAGATTGTGCAATGTTCAAAATCGACATTTCCAGCCATTTCTTCCTATTTTCATAGGCCCTTCCGACAGCTTCTTGTCTTTCAGCATATGGGCTAAAATCTCGAAGAACGAAGTATTCATCATTTTGAATAACGAGAGAATCATAAATCGCTTCAAATTCAGCTCCCGACTGTGCAAAGAAACCATTCGTTAACTGATCTACTACTTTTTTAATGTGCATATTGTGGTGATAATAGTCACTTGCACGATATCCACCATTTTGGTAATAATGAAGAACCTCATCCGCTGTTAAGCCGAAAATGAAGCAGGCATCATCACCGACCCGGTCTTTTATTTCAATGTTAGCTCCATCTAACGTTCCGAGTGTAATTGCACCATTCATCATGAATTTCATGTTACCTGTTCCCGATGCTTCTTTACTCGCAGTTGAAATTTGTTCACTTACATCTGCCGCCGGGAATATATCTTCCGCTAAAGAAACTCGGTAGTTTTCTAGAAAGATAACTTTCATAAATTGACTTACGTACGGATCGGTATTCACCTTTCTTGCAAGCTCATTTATTAATTTAATAATTTTCTTCGCATAATAATAGCCTGGTGATGCTTTCGCTCCAAAAATAAAAGTACGCGGGTAAAATGAAAAACTAGTATCCTCTTTTAAACGGTTATACAAGTACAAAATATGAAGAACATTTAATAATTGTCGTTTGTAAGCATGTAGCCTTTTCACTTGCACATCAAAAATAGAATTCGGATCAATAGTGATCCCCATTTTATTATGAATGCGCTCCGCTAAAATAATCTTACGCTCTTGTTTTACCCCTGCAAGCTTTTCTTGAAAACTAGTATCATGTATGAAGTTTTGCAGTGCTTGCAGCTTAATCGGCTCTTTCTTCCATTCTTCTCCAATCGCTTCCGAAATAAGATTCGTCAGCTGTGGATTCGCCTTCATTAGCCAGCGCCTATGAGCAATTCCATTCGTTTTATTATTAAACTTATCTGGATAAAATTCATAGAACAATCGCATTTCACGCTGCTTTAAAATTTCTGTATGAATTTTCGCCACACCGTTAACGCTATGGCTACCAACAATCGCTAAATGAGCCATTTTTACAAGGTCATGCGCAATAATGGCCATGTCCTCAATACGCTTCCAATCGTACGAATAACGGTCCCAAAGCTCATGACAGAAACGTTCATTAATTTCTTCAATAATCATATAAATTCTCGGTAATAACGGTTTAAAAATGCGAATTGGCCATTTCTCAAGCGCTTCTGATAACGTCGTATGATTCGTATAGGAAATCGTCTGCGTTGTTATGTGCCAAGCTTCTTCCCATGTCAATTTTTCTTCGTCTAATAAAATACGCATAAGTTCTGGAATTGCTAGAACCGGATGTGTATCGTTTATGTGAATCGCGATTTTTTCATGTAACTGACGAAGACTACCGTGTCTCTCCCTATGCATACGAACGATATTTTGCAAACTTGCTGATACGAGGAAATACTGTTGTTTTAAACGAAGTATTTTCCCCTCATCATGCGTATCATCTGGATATAAAAACTCCGATACAGCCTCTGTTTCACGCTTATATTTCAAAATATCTTTACAATTTTGCGGGAAAGGAACTGGCTCCGCATTCCAAAGCCGAAGCGTATTTACAGTACTCGTTTCATACCCTACAACTGGAACGTCATATGGTACTGCCATAATAACTTCTGCATTTGTATGCCTGAACTCTAAACGTCCATCAATTTCTAGTGGCTCAACGTTTCCAAAATAACTTACTTCTACGGCTTGGTCATACCTTCTTACTTCCCAAACGTTTTCATGAAGAAGCCACTGTTCTGGAAATTCTACTTGATAGCCATCAACAATTTTTTGATCAAACAGACCATGCTTATAACGAATACCACAGCCATGTCCTGGTAAGTTTAAAGAAGCGAGTGAATCGAGGAAACAGGCTGCTAAACGTCCAAGTCCACCGTTACCAAGGCCAGCATCTGCTTCAATCTCTTCTAACTCGTGCAAAGAAATTCCAAGTTCAAAAAGTCCTTTTTCACATACATCTCTAATACCTAAATTTAATATGTTGCTTCCAAGTAAACGCCCAAGTAAAAATTCAATGGATAAATAATACATTTGTTTTTGATCTCCAGAACGATAACTTTCATTCGTTGCAATCCATTGACTATTCATATACTCACGTACCATATGACCGAGCGTATTATACTGATCACGAGTTGTAGAATCTTTGAAACTTTTCCCATACATCGTTTCTAATTTTTCTAGAAAAGCGGATTTGAAGCTTTCAACATGAGTAAACATTTTTTCACCACCTCAATGTTATTCCATGAGACTTTTATACAATTTCTTGTATGCAAGAGCAGATTTCCCCCAGCTATAATCTTCAGTCATCGCTTGCTTTACAAGCTTATCCCATACCGGTTTATCTTGATAAAACTCAATTGCACGAAGAATCGTATGTAACATGTCATGCGCATTAAAATTCGTAAAGCTAAAGCCATTCCCAATTCCAGTGTCCTCATCGTAAGAATGTACAGTATCATTTAATCCGCCTGTTTCTCTTACAATTGGAATCGTGCCATATGCTAGCGCAATAAGTTGTCCAAGTCCACACGGTTCAAACAGCGATGGCATTAAAAATAAATCGCTTCCCGCGTACACTTGATGCGCTAACGCTTCATTAAACCCAATATATACTTTTACCTTTTCTGGATACTCGTATGCCATCCATTCAAAGAACTGCTCGTATTCAGAATCGCCTGACCCCAAAATAATACATTGTACATCTTCTTCCATTATTTTACGGAATACAGTACGTACTAGATCAAGCCCCTTTTGCTTCGTTAATCGTGTTACCATCGAAATAACTGGCGTATCTTCTTTTTCTGGCAAACCAAAATAACGTTGCAATGCACGTTTATTTTCATTCTTTCCATCTAATGACTCTGCACTATACTGAGCAGTAATATACGAATCTGTTTCTGGATTATATACGCTCGTATCAATTCCATTTACAATGCCACTAAGCTTATCGTTATTCTTTCGTAACAATCCATCTAACTTCTCACCGAAAAACTCATATTGAATCTCTTCTTTATATGTCGGGCTAACCGCTGTAATTTGGTCAGATGCGATAATACCGCCTTTCATAAAGTTCACGTTTCCATAAAACTCAAGCTGTTCACTATGAAAATATTCATGACCAAGCTCCAGTAAGTCGTACATCACTTCAGGAGGAAATACACCTTGGAACTGCAAGTTATGAATCGTATATACCGTTTTAATATGCTCATATAACGGGTTATCTTGATACTTTTCACGAAGTAAGAAATTAACCATAGCTGTGTGCCAATCATGGCTATGAAGAACATCTACTTCGAAATCAAGATGCGGAATACACTCTAAAACTGCTTTTGAAAAATAAGAAAAACGCTCCCCATCATCATAATGGCCATATAGAGAATCTCTCTTAAAATAATATTCATTATCTATTAAGTAATACGTAATCCCGTCCTGCTCACCTTTTAAAATCCCGCAATATTGATTTCTCCATCCAAGAGGAACGTTAATTACTTTATGAAGCGTACATCCTTCTCTTAACTCTTTCGGGATAAGACTGTAGTTTGGAAGTATAATGCGAACATTCACTCCTAATTTTTTTAATTCTTTTGGAAGCGCTCCTGCTACATCAGCTAGACCTCCGGATTTAATAAACGGTACACATTCTGATACTGCAAATAAAATATTCACCTGTTGTTCCACTGCACGAAAAGCGTATACATCATAAATCACTCTTCTTACAGCTTCCTCCCTTCAAGTTTTCATATAGAGTAAAACCTTAATTAGTGGGGGTTTTCTAAATCCCCCACTAATTATGCACCTGCTATTTACGAATAACTGTTGATTGTACTATTTTGTACACTACCTTTTTCTACAACATATGGCTTATCAGCACTTCCTTTTAACACTACGCCGTCGCCAAGTTTCACATCTTTATCAATAATAACACCGTCTATTATACAATTATCTCCAATTTGGCTCTTTTGCATAATAATACTATTACGTACAATTGAACCTTTTCCAATTTTAACAGAACGGGCGACAACACTATTTTCCACTTCCCCTTCAATAATACTGCCGTTTGCAACCATTGTATTTTTCACTACTGCACCCTTCATATAACGAGTTGGTGGCTCATCTTTTACTTTCGTAAAGATTGGTGCTTCTTTCTTAAATAATTGCTTCCAAATAGAAGGCTGCAAAATTTCTAGGCTATGTTTATAGTAACTTTCAATAGAATCAATAATAGCTACATATCCTGTATGTTCGTACGTAGTAATATGCAGTGATTTCCCGCTCTTTTCTCTCACTACATCAAATAAACTGTATTGCTCCACATCTTTATATGCCTCAAATAAGTCTAGCAATAATTGTTTCTTTAACACATATGTTTGAAGCGAAACCCCTTCATGACAAACTTCAGTAATATCTGCAGACGTATGTATATGTCGCTCTAACACCGCTTGAAAGTTCAACGCTGTTACAAGATGGCTATTCGTAATAACAACATATTCTTCTCTGCTTCTTAGAAAATAATCAATATGTCTTCTAAAATGTGCAAAAGATCCAAATTCGTCATGATCACATTGGCAGTTCGGTGGGAATAAAAACAGGCCATCACGCTTTCTATCTAAATCCCACTGTTTTCCTGAACCGACATGATCCATTAAAGAACGGTTTTTATGACTTGTAAAAACCGCCACGCTATGAATATTAGAATTTACCATATTTGAAAGCATGAAATCAATGAGTCGGTAACGGCCTCCAAACGGTAACGCCGCTAATGAACGATGCCCTGTTACTTTCTTTAAGGAAGGAAAACTTCCCGTTGCATTAATAATCCCTAACATTTTTTCTCCCATTCATTTCATCCCCCTTTTCTATTTTCCTTCAGCAATTAGTACTACATCGTCAACATTTTTTTCTGGGCGAATTATTGTCCCATCTTCAATAACCATTTCTGATCCAACGATCGCTCTTTCAATCACAACGTTTTTACCAATCTTTGCCCCAGGCATAACGACAGAATCGATTACCATACTACCTTCTTCTACCGTTACTCCTTGGAATAAAACAGAATGCTTCACGTCCCCTTCAATGACGCACCCTTCATTAATAAGTGACTCTTCTACTTTTGCCTTTTCTGCAATATATTGAGGCGGCTCGTTTGGATTTACAGAATAAATGCGCCAATTACGATCGTTCAAGTTCAACGATGTTTCATCGCGAAGTAAATCCATATTCGCTTCCCATAAGCTTTTCACCGTTCCAACATCTTTCCAATATCCTTCAAACGGATACGCCATCAACTTCTTCCCTTCATCTAATAAAAGCGGAAGTACATCTTTTCCGAAGTCATTACTAGATTCAGGGTTTCTTGCATCCATCTCTAAATATTCTTTTAAAATAGCCCAGTTAAAAATATAAATTCCCATTGATGCAAGATTACTTCTTGGAAATTGCGGTTTCTCCTCAAATTCAACAACTTCCATCTCTTCATTTGTATTCATGATGCCAAAGCGACTTGCTTCATCCCACGGCACTTCAATAACAGAAATCGAAACGTCCGCTTCTTTCTCAATATGGTAATCTAGCATTTTGCTGTAATCCATTTTATAAATATGATCGCCTGATAAAATAAGGACATATTCTGGTTCATACTGACTTAAATAGTTTAAGTTTTGATAAATAGCACTTGCCGTACCTGTATACCACTTCACACCTGAAGACTCCGCATAAGGAGGTAACACAGTGACTCCACCGTTTACACGATCAAGATCCCAAGCATTTCCGATTCCAATATAATTATGAAGTTCTAACGGTTGATATTGTGTTAAAATCCCCACCGTTTCAATACCGGAGTTTGCACAGTTACTTAACGTAAAATCAATAATGCGATATTTACCACCAAATGGAACAGCTGGCTTGGCTAAATTTTTTGTTAATGCACTTAAACGACTACCTTTTCCCCCTGCTAGTAACATTGCTACGCACTTTTGTTTTTGAGCCATCTTGTTTTTTGCTCCCCTTTCTCGTCTTCACTGGTCGTAATATGGATACGCCAAATGGTGGAATTGTAATTTCTATATGTCCCGCTTGATTATGATATGGCTCTAGAATCATCTTGAGACGTTTCTTATTAACTTGCCCCGATCCGCCATATTGCGCCGAGTCACTGTTTAAAATTTCGTTATAATACTCGAAATCTGGTACACCTACTTTATAGTTTTCATATGTAGCTTTCGTAAAATTACATACGACAACTAACGCATCTTCCTGCTTATCCCCTTGGCGGATAAACGAGAAAATACTTTGCTCATTATTATTAGCATCAATCCACTGAAATCCTTCAGGCGAGTGATCTAACTGCCAAAGTGGTTTTGAGCGCTTATACAATGCTATGAGCTCTTTAAAGTAATCATGCATATTACGATGCATTTCAAAATCATGTAAATTCCAATCTAAATCTTCAAGGTCTTTCCACTCATCAAATTGCCCGAATTCTCCACCCATAAAGAGTAATTTCTTACCTGGATGAGTAAAGAAATATCCATATAATAAACGAAGCTGAGCAAACTTATCCCAGTAATCTCCCGGCATTTTATTTAATAACGACTTTTTCCCATGAACGACTTCATCATGAGAAAGCGGCAATATGAAGTTTTCAGAGTGAGCATATATTAAAGAGAATGTCATTTTCTCATGAATGTATTTCCGGTACTCTGGCGCACATTCCATATATTTCAGCACGTCATTCATCCAACCCATATTCCATTTATAATTGAATCCAAGCCCACCCTCGTATGTTGGAGCTGTTACAAGTGGCCAAGCTGTTGAATCTTCCGCTGTCATAAGAAACTCTTCATCTTCTGCAAACACGGCTTCATTTAACTCTCGTAAGAAAGAAACGGCGTGTTCATTGCTTTGCTCTTTTCCTTCTTTATTCCAGTACAGCATATTCGCAACTGCATCTACCCTGAAACCATCAATATGGAAATGCTTCATCCAAAATAACGCATTTGAAATTAAGAAATTACGTACTTCTCTCTTCCCTAAATCAAAATTAACAGTTCCCCATACAAGGTTTTCTTGTACGTCTCTATCTTTATATTCATACGTCGGTGTCCCATCAAACAAATATAAACCGTGAGCATCTTTACAAAAATGCCCCGGTACCCAATCTAAAATGACACCGATTCCATATTTATGACATTCATCGACAAAATACATCAAATCATGTGGCGTGCCGAATCTACTTGTCGCTGCATAATATCCTGTTCCTTGATATCCCCAAGAACGATCATATGGATGCTCAACAAGCGGCATAATTTCAATATGTGTAAATTGATGTTCCACCACATACGGAATGAGCTCCTCGGCCATTTCTCTGTAAGAATACAGAGCGCCATCCTCTTTCTTTTTCCAAGAACCGAAATGTAATTCATAAACTGTCATCGCTTCTTTATAAATCGATTTTTTCTTTCTCTTACGAATCCAGTTTTTATCATTCCATTCATATCCCTCTATATCAAAAACTACAGATGCCGTATTTGGTCTTACTTCTGCATATACTGCGTAAGGATCTGCTTTTAAAATAACGTCACCATCCATCGTTTCAATCGCATACTTATATATCTCATTCTCTTCAATATGCGGTACAAACAAGGACCAAATCCCCTCTTCTGTCACTTGTAGCATCTTATGTTGCTCATAATCCCATTCATTAAAATCTCCAACAACACTCATTGCTTTCGCATGAGGAGCCCATACTGTGAATCGTACACCTCGCATCCCATCTTCCGTCACAATATGTGCGCCAAAGATGTTATAACTGTCATAGTACTTTTCTGTATGAAACTCATCTCGTTTCACTTCTTCACAATTTATTACATCCAATATGTTCACCTCACTAAGATGACAGAAATTTTTTACTCTTTATCATTTCTGCGAAAAACTGAAATATCCTTGTTATTTTTTAAAAAATATTCGTTTTTTTCTTTAATTTCGCTTAAAATATTCAAATTTACTGTGTAAAATATCGAATTTTGACGAATATTCATTGCAAACGCTTCATTTCCTACTAGTCTTTCATCCTATTATTTATTTCTCAACCTTTATTTCATAAGATTTATCCTATTTTACTCGCTATTTATCACTTAAAATCGCAACAAAATAATCTGTCATAAAAAAATGTTTCTCAACATTTTTTGTCACAATTTTATTGAAATGGAAAATTCATAAGCATATACTTGTTCTCAATAAAGAACATCGAACCTTCGCAAATATAATTCATACTGAAACACTATGTTTACTCTATCGATGCTCCAGGCGAAAGTTTGATAAAAATTAAATTAGGGGGCTTTCTTATGTCATTAAAACAAAAGCTTGGAATGGGAGTTGTCACAGCTTCACTTGGATTATCCCTTACATTCGGCGGTGTATTCGCCTATTTCAGTGATTCTGAAACATCTAGTAACTCATTTCAAGCTGGTACACTAGATCTTTCTATTAACCCAAGTGTAATTGTTAATGTGAAAGATTTAAAACCAGGTGATTTGATTGAAAGAAATTTCAAGCTTGAAAACAAAGGAACATTGGATATTGCAAAAGTAGCACTTGAAACATCCTATGAGGTTACAGATGCAAAGCAAAATAATGATGGTGAAGATTTAGGTGATCACATCATCGTCAAATTTTTAGTGAATGATGGAAAACCATCTAATCCAAACGATGATCATGAAATTTTGTGGGAAACAAAACTATCAGACTTAAAAACTATGAAACCTGAAGATGTAGCTACTTCTCTAGAACGTCATAACTTAATAGACGGTATTAAGTCTGGTGAAACAGATTATTTACACGTTCTCTTCTCCTTTGAAGACAACGACCAAGATCAAAATAAATTCCAGGGTGATTCCTTACATCTAAACTGGACATTCCATGCAGAGCAAACACCAGGCGTGGAGAAATAATTTTTAAAATATAAATTATCGGAGGCCTATACATGAAAAAGAAAAATCGTTTTGTTACCGGAATTGTAACGGCTGGCGTTCTATTTTCAACTGCCCTTCCGTTCAATGTACTTGCTGAAAACCCTATTAACCAAATTGACTCTTCAAACGCCCAGTCTTTACTATCAAAACTTTCTAAAGAACAGCGCCAGGCATTACAAACGTTAGATGCCAATCCTGGTTTTACTATTTCACCAGATATTAATACGAGTAGTTCTGAACCAGTAAATATCATTGTAGAATTTCAAACTGCTCCAGTAAAGATTAATGAATTAAAACAAAAAGAAAAAGGGTTACAAGCTGCTCCTGAAAATATAAAAGCACGTATTGATCAAGAACATGAGGAATTCCAAAAAGGATTAAAACGCCTTTATCAATTCAGCTCATCAGTAAAATCAGGGAATTTCCAGTCTGTACAAATTAAACGTTCTTATAAGCATGCTATAAATGGGGTTGCGCTAACGTTACCTGCAAATACAGTGGAAGAATTGTTACGAATTGGCGTTGTAAAACGTATTTGGAAAGATTACGAAGTGAAATTAGATTTACCAAAACAAGCGGAGCAAAAAGCACCTCAAAAACTAACAGATAGCATTCCGCAAATTGGAGTAGACAAGTTACATAGCGAGGGCATTACCGGAAAAGGTATTAAAGTTGGTGTATTAGATACGGGTATTGATTACAATCACCCTGACTTAAAAGACGTGTATAAAGGCTATCGCGCAAAACCGGGTGAAGATTCTAGTAAGGTAGACCCAAACTCTGTAAAAGGTTGGGACTTTATTAATAACGATGCAGATCCGATGGAAACAACTTATACAGAGTGGCAACAATCTGGCGCTCCTGAATTTAATAATCGTGGTTCTTCCTTCTACACAGCACACGGTACTCACGTAGCAGGTATTGTTTCTGCTCAAAAGAAAAATAAATCAGATTCCGCAGTAAAAGGTGTTGCACCTGACATTGAACTTTATAACTATCGTGTACTTGGTCCGTACGGTAGCGGGGATAGTTCAGGTATTATCGCTGCAATTGATAAATCTATTTCTGACGGGATGAACGTTATTAACTTATCGTTAGGTGATGATAGCAACAATCCACTTGATCCAACATCTATCGCTGTCAATAACGCGATGCTTTCCGGTGTCGTTACAGTCGTTGCTGCCGGGAACTCTGGGCCAAATCCAGCAACACTCGGATCACCAGGTGCTTCTCCATTTGCTATTACAGTTGGGGCAAGCGATAGCTCTATTTCCTTACCGAAACTATCAGGGCATGCAGGACAGTTACAATTTTCTAATCTCATTTTATTCGGAAAAAATTTCACTGATAAAATAGAAGATTTCAAAGGACAAACTTTACCTATTGAATCTGTAGGAATCGGTACGCCTGACGAGTTTAGCAAAAAAGATGTAAAAGGAAAAATCGCTCTCGTTGCACGTGGTACACTCTCCTTTGATGAAAAAATTGCGAACGCAAAACAAGCAGGTGCAAAAGCCGTTATTATTTATAACAACGTGGATGGAGAAATTCCTTTCTATGTTGGTGAAAGCACAAAATACATTCCAGCATTCCGCTTAACGAAAGAAAACGGCGAAAAACTAAAAGCTCAAATCGAACAAGGTAGCACATCCTTAACTTTCGATGAGATTAATTACATTCAAACAGAAGGCGATCATCTTGCAGACTTTAGCTCACGCGGCCCTGTTATATCAAATGATGATATTAAACCAGATATTACAGCACCTGGTGTTGCTGTACTTTCAACAGTACCTGAATATATTAACGATCCACAAGAAGGGGAAAATTATGATGTTTCCTATGAGCGCATGCAAGGAACTTCAATGGCTTCTCCTCACATCGCTGGTGTGGCTGCACTTATTTTACAAGAACATCCAGAATACACTCCATTTGATGTGAAAGCTTCCCTCATGAATACTGCTGATGATTTAAAAGAGAAGTATTCCGTATATGAAGTTGGAGCTGGACGAGTAGATGCTTACAACTCCGTTCATACTGAAACGAGTTTTAAAGTGTTAGATACAACAAAAACAATAGTTAATGATGAAGTGATTGAAGTACCAGAAGAAACTGGATCAATTGCATTCGGGAAGTACTATCAAAAAGATGGGGAATCAATTGAACAAAAACGAAAAATTAAAATTGAGAATCGTAATAAACAGGAGAAAAAAGAATTTAAAACAGAAATTTCTTATACACCAGCATCTTCCACTATTAACGATGCTATCGCAAGCGGTGTAAAAGTTTCTACTTCTGAAACAATAACAATTGATGCTGGTAAATCAGATGAAATTGAAGCAAAAATTAATATTCCAGCTGGTGCAAAGCAAGGCCGATATGAAGGGTATATTCATATTACAAACACGAAAAATAAAGAAGAAACGTATCAAATTCCGTTCTCTATTCGTGTATCAGAGCCTGGTATTGAAAATGCACTATTATCAAGAAAAACAATCTCAACTGATACATCTAAATTCAATCCATACCGTGAATCATATGTTCACGGGGCGTTCCAATTAAACAGCGAACTTGAAACGTTAGATCTTATCGTGAAAGACTCAAAAACAAATAAAGCGCTCGGCTTCATCGGAACATTAAACACGAGTGGACTACAAACGGATGTGTATTACTACTTAGATTCATTCTTTAACGGCAGAGTGTATCCTTTTACAAATGATCCTGCAAAACCAATTGGTGATGAGAAAATCGACTTACCAGAAGGAGATTACACAATTGAATTTGTTGGCTATGATAAAGCCGGGAAGGCACGTGTGAAAGGTGATTATGTCGTAATTGATAATACACCGCCAGAAGTGAAATTAACTGGATTACAGCCTGGTATTTATGAATTAAATGAAGAAAACTATACAGTAGAAGACGGTAAAAAAGCACTATGGATTAAGGGAAATGTGTATGATTCAAACGTTGACTACTTAAAAGGAAAAGGGTTAAACATTACGCAAGAAGCGAACGGGGTTATGTACTATGACTATTCCCCATACTTGCATAAGTTTTTACCGATTACTGAAAATGGCGACTTTAAAGTTGGTATTACACCTGACTCCTTCAGAACGGAAGGCCCAATGAACACAGGCGTATATATTTTCGATTATGCAACTGCAGGCCCCGACTATCCAAGCGGTGTAAATAACTATTGGTTCATCCCGCAAGGTGCTCAATATGCGAAAGCTAGTTATGATAAAAAAGAATTATATAAAAATGATGAATTCACTGTGACACTAGATGCTAAACATGTGAAACAATTTGTATCTGGAGAATTTAACGTGAAATTCCTAGAGAAGAACTTCAAATTTGCAAATGCGAAATTGAATCCTGCTTTTGAAAAACTCCTTTCTGAAAAAGGTGTAACTGCAAAAGTAAATGAGCCGAAATTAGAAGAAGGTTCTGTTACAGTAGGCGGAGCTATTGATGATAAAAACTTCGCTGGATTAGACGGTGATTTCCCATTCATTGATGTAACTTTCAAAGTAGAAAATGATGAATTTTATGAAGCAAATGCTCAGTTAGATTTACCAGTGTTCGTTTACTGGAAACAAGGTGAATCAGAGCCAAACAGAATGCGTATACTGCAAGATCAAACATTCTCAGTTATGTCTTTAAACTCACTAGTAGAAGGAAATATTAAACCTGGTGCATTCGTAAATGAACGTGGATATTTAGATGAAAAGTTTGATTATACGAAACTTGGCGTAAAAGTATATGCAACTGATTCTTACCGTCATAAATTTGAAGGCTCACTGGATAAATACGGATACTTCAAATTAAATGGACTTCCTGTTAATAAACGTGACTATAACTTATACGTAGAAGTTCCAGGGCATTTAACAAGCCGCCTAACAACGAAATTAGGTACTGAAAAAGATGGTAAGCTGCTTGGCCAGTATTATTACGCACGACCTGATGAAAACCTTGCAGGTGATGTAAATGGAGATAAAGTCATTGATATTAAAGATGCTGAAATTATCGCTAGCAACTATGGTAAAAAAGGACTATCGGTGAAAGACGGCGACCTTAATAATGACGGCATCGTCGACGAAAAAGACATTCGCTTCGTTGAAAAGAACTTCTTGAAAAAAGGACCGGATGCAGCAAAATCACAAACACCTGTAGAAAAATCAAAAAGCGGTACACTCGCAGATATTTTAAAGAAATTAGGATTAACACCGAAAAAATAACACATAAAAGCACTCTATTCGAAAATAGAGTGCTTTTTTCTATAAATGACCCTTATCCAACAAAAGGGGTATATTGGGGATATACAAGGGAAACCGGAAAAGGAATTTATATTAAATTATATAAAAACTCAGAGGTAGGAAGCAGTTTCCCGCCTCTGAATTATTTAGCAATTATTATAGTACTGGTGCCATTGTTTCTTTTAATACTTTTACAGAATGAGCGAACTTCACTTTTTCTTCTTCGTTTAATTCAAGTTCTACGATTTCACGTACACCTTCGCGGTTAATAACAGCTGGAACACCTACGTAAGCATCTTTCTCACCATATTGACCTTCAAGGTATGCAGATACAGTTAATACGCTGTTCTCGTTACTTAAGATCGCTTTAGTTACACGAAGTAGTGACATACCGATTCCGTAGTAAGTTGCGCCTTTACGCTCAATAATGTGGTAAGCTGCATCGCGTACATTTTCAAAGATTTTATCTAAATCTTCTTGGTTATACTGTTCGTTGTTCGCTAAGATTGTTTCTAGTTTTTGTACACCTACAGTAGCGTGGCTCCATACTGGAAGTTCAGTGTCACCGTGCTCACCAACGATGTAAGCATGAACGTTACGTGGATCTACATCTAAGTAGTCACCTAACATGTAACGGAAACGAGCAGAGTCTAAAGTAGTACCAGAACCGATTACGCGCTCTTTCGGTAAACCAGATTCTTTCCAAGTTACGTAAGTTAAAATATCAACTGGGTTAGTTGCAATTAAGAAGATTCCATCGAATCCGCTATCCATAATACCACGAACGATTTGTTTAAAGATCTTTGTATTTTTCTCAACTAAGTCTAAACGAGTTTCGCCTGGCTTTTGTGGTAATCCAGCAGTGATAACTACTAAATCTGCATCTTTACAATCTGCATAGCTACCGCTCCAAACTTTTGTTGGTGCTGGAGAGAATGGTACCGCATGGCTTAAGTCCATTGCTTCTCCTTCTGCTTTTGCTTCATTAACATCTACTAGTACGAATTCTTCAGCTACACCTTGGTTGATCATTGAGTAAGCATAACTACAACCTACAGCTCCTGTTCCTACTAATACTACGCGATTGATACCTTTTTTCATGTTAATTTCCCCTTTCAATTGTTTACATCTATTTTTTATTATTGTTTAAGTAATTAATTAAAATACTAATTTAATGTTGTTTAACTTCTTTACATACATATTGTAGCACGGATCATTGTGAATTCATTCACAAATTATGACCTATTTGTGAACTTTTTCACATAGAGTGTAAAATGATTAGATCAAGTGTGGAATCAATACCAATGAAGATGTTTTATAAAGATTGTGAATCGAAATAAACAAGTTTAATTACCACTTTAAAAATGTTTTTACCCCTCTCCATTTTTAGCAACGTACAGATAATATCGTTTCATCAATAGAAGAAATAAAAGAGTAGCCTCAAACTACTCCTCATGCGGTAACACACTATATAAACGAAGCTGGGCATTTCTTCCCTGATGCCCTAGCATATGGGAATCTATTCTACAAACCATTTTCCAAGATACAAGTAAGCAAAACGTAACATATTAAACTTCCAGCTGATCTACTATGAGAAGAATAAATACAACAACAATATCTACCCCAGCTAAAATACCAAAGTAAAATCCCTCAACGTTGAAGAAAAATGCAACTGGTGGAAACAATATTGTTTCTACTCCAAATAGAATAACTACTACACCTACTCGTCTTGCTAACACCCTTTCATTCTTTGGATGGAATACAGTATTATATCCTGCAATGAAAGGTGTTCTTTCTTTTTTCAATATATTACTTCCTATCCATATAAATAAACAGCCTGCTAATGCGAAAAGGAGCAAATAAATTAACATGAGCTGTATCACCTCCATTTTGGCAATTACTGTATATTAATAAAGAAATATCCGTTAAAATCATGCATTCTTTTCTAATAATAAACCATTCAATATAAGTGATAGGCTATGTAAAGCTTTAGACAACTGTGCCTCGGCATCTTCAGAATTCGCGATCCAACAAGCAAGGTCCACTAGTCCGCCATTTATGAATCTTGCTAAAGCTTCACAGTCCGTCTTTTCAATAATACAATCCTTCATTAGTTGCTGAAGTATCTCCGCCATCGTCGCTAAACATTGTGACTGTGATGATTGATAATAACTAGTTCCTAATACTGCTGGTGCATCTCGAAGTACGATTCGCTGAATTTCTGGATCAAGTGCCATCGTTAAATAAGCTCGACAGCGCCCAACAAATCCTTCCCAATTACCTTCCGCCTCATCTGATACTTTCCGTAATTTATTATCCATTTCCATATCAATTTCTTTTACAACTGCTTCTAGCAATCCTTTTTTATCGCCAAAATGATGATAAATTGCACCACGCGTTAAACCGACAGATGCAGTAAAATCATCCATAGATGTGTTTACATATCCAACTGTACCGAAAGCCTCTCTTGCTGCACTCAGCAATTTAGCGCGTGTTTCAATGATCATTTCTGCTCTTGTTTTTTTAACCATCTTTTCCTCCTACTTCTATTCATTCCCTTTATTCAAAATGAATCCCATTATAGTATCGTTCTCTATATAAAAGAATAACTCCTTTTAACGTTAGCTCTCCATCCAGAGATAAAACATTTCAATTGACATACGCACCGTATGTTAATATGATATTGACATACGGTGCGTATGTCATTTTTTTCTAGCTTACAAGATAATATAACTTCTTACTTATACCCTAAATTGACTCACTGTCCCTTTTTATAGAAGGTATTAACGACACAGAGGAGGAGTTAAAAGAATGAAGAATGTATATGTAAACGTCAAATACTTTGGTGATTATTATGTTTAATTCCTACCGTGAGATTTTCAGTGCTTCTGGTACAAAAGGATTCTCATTAGCAGGCTTTATAGCTCGGATGCCCATATCAATGATGGGGATTGGTATTGTTACAATGTTATCTCAGTTACGTGGTGACTATTGGCTTGCCGGAGCCGTTGCAGCCACCTTCACATTATCATCAGCTTTACTAGCTCCTCATATTTCTCGTATGGCTGATCAATTAGGGCAATCTCGTATACTTCTTCCGACTACAGGTATCAGTGTTTTCTTTACGATTCTCTTACTTCTATGTACGAAATATGAGGCTCCTTATTGGACGCTATTTCTATCCGCCTTATGTGCGGGTTGTATGCCAAACATGTCGGCCATGGTACGTGCACGTTGGACTAAACTATACCGTGGATCTCATAAATTGCATACAGCATTTTCCTTCGAATCGGTCGTCGATGAACTTTGCTTCATCATTGGTCCTGTATTATCCGTCAGTTTAAGTGTTATGTTCTTCCCAGAAGCAGGACCACTTTTATCATGTGTTTTTCTTACAATCGGGGTATGCCTATTCACCATGCAAAAAAGCACAGAACCACATGTACATCCCCACGACATTACAAACAAAGGAACAGTATTTAAAATTGGTACATTACGAGTGCTTGTATTCACACTCATCGCTATAGGTACTATATTTGGCACAATAGATGTAGTTAGTGTGGCTTTTGCTGAGCATCAAGGAAACACAGTAGCTGCTAGCTTTGTGCTTTCCGTCTATGCAATCGGTTCATGCCTGGCAGGTCTTATTTTCGGCACTCTTAAACTCAGTACTCCACCATATAATCAATTTTTAATAGCAGTCACACTATCAATGGTAACAATGCTGCCACTAGTTTTCGTAAACACTATTGCTTGGCTAGTAGTTATTGTTTTCTTTGCAGGCTTATCTGTTGCCCCTACTATGATTATTACTATGGGACTGGTGGAAAAAATCGTACCTGAATCAAAAATAACCGAAGGAATGACCTGGGCAATTACAGGACTTGGTATTGGAGTCTCTCTAGGATCAGCGGTAGCTGGTTTAATTATTGATACCTTTGGAGCTCGCGCAGGATTTAGTGTGGCTATTATTGCAGGAGGCCTTGCCTTAATTATTGCACTTTTAGGATACAAAACTCTCCACTCCGCATATAGTCATGCTGTTATGAAACCGGATGGGCATTCAGCAGAGAATTAAAACATATTCAAAAAATAGGATTACCTCTTCTTATGCATAAGAAGAGGTAATCCCATTTAAATTAATATAACTTTTTTGTATCGTATCTTGAACGATATTCTCTGCTTCTGCTCGTGTTACTCCAATTTTAAGCAAATATCTATAAATACTTTTTGATGTTTCTATAATGACCTTTTCATACTCCATCGCTCTCTCCTTTCTATTAGTTAGACGCTTCAAATAGAAAAAAGTATACAAAAATCTATAAAAAAAAGCAGACTATCAAAAGTCCACTTTTATACAACAAAAAAGAGATAGCAGATTATGCTATCTCTTTTAGTATGACCCGTACGGGATTCGAACCCGTGTTACCGCCGTGAAAGGGCGGTGTCTTAACCACTTGACCAACGGGCCAAAATCTGGCAGAGAAGAAGGGATTCGAACCCTCGCACCGCGTTCGCGATCTACTCCCTTAGCAGGGGAGCCCCTTGAGCCACTTGGGTACTTCTCTATAATATGGCTCCGCAGGTAGGACTCGAACCTACGACCGATCGGTTAACAGCCGATAGCTCTACCACTGAGCTACTGCGGAATAATTATGGTGGGCCTAAATGGACTCGAACCATCGACCTCACGCTTATCAGGCGTGCGCTCTAACCAGCTGAGCTATAGGCCCATAAAAAGCGGGTGAAGAGAATCGAACTCTCGACCAGAGCTTGGAAGGCTCTTGTTTTACCACTAAACTACACCCGCATTAAATTAAAAATGGTGAGCCATGAAGGATTCGAACCTTCGACCCTCTGATTAAAAGTCAGATGCTCTACCAACTGAGCTAATGGCTCATTTTGAAAGTGGTGCCGGCTAGAGGACTTGAACCCCCAACCTACTGATTACAAGTCAGTTGCTCTACCAATTGAGCTAAGCCGGCTTGCGATTTCAAAATGGTGGCTCGGGACGGAATCGAACCGCCGACACGAGGATTTTCAGTCCTCTGCTCTACCGACTGAGCTACCGAGCCTTTATGTAAAAAAATGGCGGTCCCGACCGGGGTCGAACCGGCGATCTCCTGCGTGACAGGCAGGCATGTTAACCACTACACCACGGGACCATTTGGTTGCGGGGACAGGATTTGAACCTGCGACCTTCGGGTTATGAGCCCGACGAGCTACCGTACTGCTCCACCCCGCGATGATATAATATTTAATTTAGAAAAAATGGAGGAGGTAGAGGGATTCGAACCCCCGCGCGACTCTCGCCGCCTGTCGGTTTTCAAGACCGATCCCTTCAGCCGAACTTGGGTATACCTCCGAGATATGAACTTTGAGTGGTGGACCTTGTAGGACTCGAACCTACGACCGGACGGTTATGAGCCGTCTGCTCTAACCAGCTGAGCTAAAGGTCCTTTATGGTAGCGGCGGAGGGGATCGAACCCCCGACCTCACGGGTATGAACCGTACGCTCTAGCCAGCTGAGCTACACCGCCATAAGTTATATTCAAATAAGTGGAGCCTAGCGGGATCGAACCGCTGACCTCCTGCGTGCAAGGCAGGCGCTCTCCCAGCTGAGCTAAGGCCCCATATTTTGAAAATATCGGGAAGACAGGATTTGAACCTGCGACCCCCTGGTCCCAAACCAGGTGCTCTACCAAGCTGAGCCACTTCCCGTTAATAAAAAACGCGCCCGAGAGGAGTCGAACCCCTAACCTCTTGATCCGTAGTCAAACGCTCTATCCAATTGAGCTACGGGCGCATATGGTGCCGAGGGCGGGGGTCGAACCCGCACGGTGGTCACCCACCGCAGGATTTTAAGTCCTGTGCGTCTGCCTGTTCCGCCACCCCGGCATGTCATACTGAAAATTGGAGCGGAAGACGGGATTCGAACCCGCGACCCCAACCTTGGCAAGGTTGTATTCTACCACTGAACTACTTCCGCAAGACATGTTTGAGTTATTTTATTAAAGTGCGGGTGAAGGGAGTCGAACCCCCACGCCAAAGGCGCTAGATCCTAAGTCTAGTGCGTCTGCCAATTCCGCCACACCCGCATATTATAATTTAAAAAGAAAAAATGGGGCGACTGATGGGAATTGAACCCACGAGTGCCGGAGCCACAATCCGGTGCGTTAACCACTTCGCCACAACCGCCATGATTTTCTGGTGCCGACTAGAGGACTTGAACCCCCAACCTACTGATTACAAGTCAGTTGCTCTACCAATTGAGCTAAGTCGGCTAAATGGTGGAGGATGACGGGATCGAACCGCCGACCCCCTGCTTGTAAGGCAGGTGCTCTCCCAGCTGAGCTAATCCTCCGAATTGCCTGGCAACGTCCTACTCTCACAGGGACAAGGTCCCAACTACCATCGGCGCTAGAGAGCTTAACTTCCGTGTTCGGTATGGGAACGGGTGTGACCTCTCTGCCATCATTACCAGACTGTATTCATTTAAGACAAGAATTATCATAACTTATTCGACATTTAAAGTCAATAAGTTTTTTATATTCTTTCAAAACTAGATAACATTGCTTCATATTATATGGTTAAGTCCTCGATCTATTAGTATTCGTCAGCTCCACATGTCACCATGCTTCCACCTCGAACCTATCAACCTGATCAT
>NZ_QNRN01000018.1:0-132530 GCF_003315125.1 Bacillus sp. DB-2
ATTTAAAAAAGATGACTCCTGTTGGATACAGAAATCATCTTCTTGATGTTGCCTAACTTTTTTCAAAATGTCCTTTACAAAGGGTACAGATTATAACGTAATACCTTTTTTATTTATCCCGCTATTTGTTGGCAATAAGATTCCCGCTTCAAAAGTCGGAGAATGCGAGGGAGTTAGGTGGGAGATCGAATGCCCGTAAAAGTCCCACTGATTAAAGTTTCACTTTATGTATTTCACATTTTCTTCACAAATGATTCACGATAACTTTTCTTCTTAGGGAACTTACATAAATATATTTTATGCTATAATGATAATCAACTTTAAAAATATTAGTAATATCTATGAAGGTAGCTACTATTATATTAGAAGTATAGAGGTGAGGAATAAATAGAGAGTGATACTAAATAAATCCTTATACTTAATCAGGTTAATATTTTATCAAGAAATAAAACTTGGGAAGTAAAAAGTAATGAAAGTGTAGTGACGAAAAAGAAAGAAGTGAAATGATTGTGAAAGTAATACGAAGGCTAGGGGCATGGCTATTAATTGCGTGCGTGTTGATCATATTGATACCAAAAAGCGCATCCGCTCATGCGTACGTTGTGAAATCAAATCCTGCTGAAAATGAAACGTTAAAGAAAGCACCATCTGTTGTGAAAATTGAATTCGATGAGGACATACAAGTTTCAAGTTTTAATATATTGTTCGTAAGAGATACCTCAGGTCAAAGAGTAGATTTAAAAGATGCTCATATTGATACGAAAAACAAAAAATTATTAGAAGCTGGTTTAAAAGAGAATCTCAAAAATGGTCTTTACTCTATTCAGTGGAAAGCTATTTCAGCTGATGGACATCCAATTCAAGGAGTTATTCCATTCCGTATTGGACTAGCAGAAGCGGGAACAGATGATATAAAAGTAGAAGAGATGGGCTATGTTCCCCAAATCGATATGATTATGGAACGCGGAATTTTATATACAAGTTTTTCTCTATTTATCGGTGTTCTATTATTTAACCTTATCCTTTATAAAGGAAGTGCAAGTCAAGTTCAGTCGAGGAGTAAGAAAATAATATGGATATCATTATTTGGGATATTTATTAGTTTACTATTCAATCTACCATTGCAGGCGAAAATAAATGCTGATGTTTCGTGGTTAGAAGCATTCAATCCTATATTATTAAAAGAAACATTACAACTATCTGTTTTTCGTTATGTATGGATCACTCAAATGGCTCTTATTAGTATGCTGATGATTGTTACATATTTTGCAGTGAAGCGTGAGAAGCTTTCGTCGTTTAAAGTATGGAGCATTCCAATTGTATTATTTATTGGGTTACTTGTTATGAAAGCCTTTAATAGTCACGCATATGGTATAAGGTTTAAAGAAATTGCTGTCGTTATGGACTTTCTGCATTTATTCGCAGCTTCGTTATGGATGGGGGGGCTATCATCGATTGTTCTTCTGTTACGTAAAGAGGATGACAAGTGGACTATGTATTGGGATGCGATTAAGCGTTTTTCGCCATGGGCAACAGGTGCTGTCATTGTGATTTTATTAACGGGTCTCTTTAACAGTACATTTTTTATTCCCACGATCCATTCCCTATTTGATACGAAGTATGGATTGGCCTTATTAGCAAAGATACTTTTATTCGTGTGTATGGGGATATTGGGAATTTTTCATTATGTGAAAGGGAGAATACGAGCGCAGCAAAGGTTAGGAGCTACGGTGAAAGTAGAGTTTATCATTGGAATTATCGTTTTCGTAATCGTAGCTTTTATGACAAACGTACAAACGCCGCCGATGCCTCCTACGGGACCTTTTACAGAGAGTAAACAATTAGATAATGGATATGAACTTACTTTACATGTAAGTCCTAATAAGGTAGGACAGAATACATTTCATATTACTTTGAAGGATGAGAATGGACAGCCTGTTACTGATATGGAACAAATTGTATTGACGACTCAATCTTTAGATATGAATATGGGCAAAGGTTCATTTAAAGTTTCGGCAGTGTCACCGGGAGAATATGAAGCGGACGGTATGTATATTAACATGACAGGAAACTGGAATATACAAGTTCACGGATTAACAAAATCTCTTGATAGTTTCGATACGGATTATAAATTTATTGTAGGTGGCAGATAAAAAAGACGTTATAAATGAAAAGGAGTTTATAGAAAATGAAACGTATAAAAAAATTAGGAACAACAATGATCGCAACAATAATTGCAATGGGGATTTTTTCGTTACCTGTTAGTGCTCACGTAACTGTGAAACCAGCAACTTCTGACGTTAGCTCTTGGGAGACTTATACAATAAAGGTACCTGTTGAAAAGAATATGGCAACAACAAAAGTCACACTGAAAATACCGTCTGGAGTCGAGTTTCAACAGTACGAGCCAGTGCCAGGGTGGAAAGTGGAAGAACAAAAAGATGCAGCTGGAAAAGTTAAAACTGTAATATGGGAAGCAACAGGAGAAGGGATTTTACCTGGTCAGTTCCAACGATTTACTTTCGTTGCTAAAAATCCAGATAAAGAGCAACAAATAGCTTGGAATGCATATCAACAGTATAAAGATGGAGAAATTGTTGAATGGACAGGCGATGAGAAAGCTGAAAAGCCCCACTCACTTACTACGATTGCAAAAGGTACATCATTAACAGGAGAACATGGTGAAGTATCTAGTGTGGAAAAAAATGAAGGTACAAGTAATATGCAAACAATAGCAATTGTCTTATCAGTTTTAGCGATTGTATCTTCCGTAGGTACGTGTGTTTTTGTAGTACGTCGTAAAAAGTAGGGAACATTGAAAGGTCTCATTGAAAGTAATGAGACCTTTGTTAATAAAATTTTGAGATTAAGCAGCTTCGAGGGGATTAGAGCTACAAATACAACATGGTTTATTAAGCTAAGGAGCTCAATTGACTGTCATTACTTCTTCTGGTAGGTTATCGTGCTTAAGCCAGTTTTCAATTAAAGTATTAAATAGTTTGGGATTTGCTAAAGGGATTCCATGACCGATTTTAGGAATGATAATACCTGTGCAATTAATACTTGAGCACCTAACGAAAACCCGATTACTATAACAGTTTTACCTTGTCCTTTTTCTTCAACTAATTCAATGATTTTTTCAGCACTAAAGTGTATTGAAAAATGATCCTTACTACTATTTTCCCCTTGCTCGGGTAAATCAGGAACAAGACAGTGAAAGTTAGTAAAATGTTTAACTTGATTGTCCCACATCCATCCACTGACTCCGCCACCATGAATAAAAACCATAAGTGGAGAGCTTAAATCTCCAAATTCTTTATACTGTAAAACCATATAATTCCCCCTTATGATTAGAATTGTTAGTCCATACATATGTATTAGAGATAATATTTTCTACTTAATTATCATCATACAATAAAAAAGAAAAATTTCCCTTTTGCTAAGATGTTAAGTGACTGTACTGATAAAATGGTAAAAAAGAAAGAGCCTACAAGTGGTAGACTCCTTTCTCATATCTATTTATTTCACTTCAACTTGCTGCCTTACAGCAAGTGCTTTCGGCTTTATATTTACAAAACAAATGCTTACGATAATAAATAAAAGTCCGATGAATAAGCTAATTGTAATGGCCTCATGTAAGAAAATAGAGCTTACAATAATAGCGATCAGTGGGATAAGGAACGTATAAGCCCCAACTTTACTTGCCTCACCAGCTCCTACAAGTGTAAAGTAAGCGAGCCATCCCATTGCAATAACAAAGAACGAGATGAATAGTAGTACACTTACAAATGGTATACTCCAAGCGATGCTAGACCAGCTTTCAAATTCTGAACCAAATCCGATTAAGCAAAGTCCGCCAATAATAAGCTGAAGTGTTACCATCCAAATAGCATTAACGCGGTGTCCAGTTTTCTTAATAAATACTGTGCCGAGTGCCCAGCCGATAGCGCACCCTAAAGCAAGTAGTACACCGATAATAGAAATATGTCCAGTTAAACTACTAGAGCTAATAACCCCAACACCAATAAATCCAAGAATAAGTCCGAAAATTTTCAAGCCGTACATAGATTCTTCAAGCCAAATCCATGAGAAAATGCCGAGTAAGACAGGTTGGAGAAATACGATTGCGGAGAAGAGTCCGGCGGGCATATACTGAAGTCCGACAGTTTGTAGTCCGTAAAACAAAATAATATTGAGTAAAGATGAAATAAAGTATAAATGCCAAGTTTCCTTTAAATTTAATTGTTTGTATCTCGGTAATGCGAAAGTAAGTAAGATAAATCCTCCTATTAATGTTCTAATCCCTGCAAAGAGTACGGGTGGTGTGTAATGCAGAGCGAATTTTGATAACGGCCAATTAATTCCCCACATAATAACGAGAAATGTAAGGATTATGGCCGTCTTAGTTCGAGAAAGCTGTGTCACTGTAATCCCTCCTTGTTGTATTCCATTTCACTATGATATGATATCGACTATGATAAATAAAATGAATCTTTTTTATAAGGAGTATAAGTGATTAGTTATGACCATTACACAACTTCAAGTTTTAATTAAAACGGTTGAATTAGGGAGTTTTACGAAGGCTGCCGGGATGTTAAATATGACACAGCCAGCTGTAAGTCATGCGATTTCAAGCATTGAGTCAGAGTTAGGCGTTACCATTCTTATACGCGATAAACGAAAAGGGCTAATCGTTACGGATGTTGGAAATAGAATTCTTGTACATATTAGAGAAATCTTAAACGGCGTTGAGAAGATTGAACAAGAAGTAGCGATGGAGAAAGGGCACGAAGTTGGGACGATTCGAATTGGGAGTTTTCCGAGTGCTTCTGCACATTTCTTACCCAAAATGATAAATCTTTTTAAGGAGAAGTATCCGAACTTAGAAGTCGTTCTTTGTGAAGGCACGATTAAAGAAGTTGAAGATTGGTTAGTATCGAGGGTTGTTGATATAGGAATTGTTATCTTGCCTAATAAAGATATGGAGATCGTGCCCTTAACGAAGGGGAAAATGGTTGTTGTCTTAAGAGAGGATCATCCTCTTTGTAAGAACGATTCTATTACAATAGGTGATTTAGAGAATGAACCGATCATATTATGTAAGGGTGGGTACGAACCACCCATTATCGATATGTTTAAACAAGCGAACGTACCACTTCGGGCTGAATATATAATTTCCACAGTTACAACAGCTTTAAATATGATTCAAGAAGGATTAGGAATCGCAATTTTGGCTGAGTTATCTTTAACGAGTTTACCAAAGAATATACAAACGAGAGAATTGGAACCACAAGTATGGAGAGAAATTGCTTTAGCTGTTCCTTCATTAAAGGATTCTTCAATCGCTGTGCAGCTATTTATTGAAGAATTTCAAGACTTGTTTGCAGAATAAGAAGAGGTGTCTCATATATTGTAATGGGGCACTTTTTATTTGCTTTAAAAAATTTGTAAAAAGGATTGACTTATACTCTAGTTGTAACTATAATGATTACATCGAGGTGGTAATCACAATGAAAATTAGTAGCCGCTTTTCTATAGCTGTTCATATTTTATCTATTTTGAAAAACAATCCATCTTCAGTTTGTACTTCGGACTATATGGCCGAAAGTGTAAATACAAATCCGGTAGTAATTCGAAAAATAACGTCTTACTTGAAACAAGCTGAGTTTGTATACGTCAAACGCGGTCCGGGTGGCGCGGGATTATTAAAGGATTTACATGAAATCACATTATTAGATGTGTATCATGCAGTGAATGTAGTGGAAGAAGACAAACTATTTCACATTCATGAAAAACCGAATCCAGACTGTCCAATTGGGGCGAATATTCAAGCTGTTTTAGAGGTTATTTTAGTTCAGGCGCAATCTGCGATGGAAGAAGTGTTGAGAAATATTACGATGGGGCAGTTATTTGAATCTTTACAACAAAAAATGAATGCATAATATGATAATTGCAAGTCTCTAAAAGGGAATGCATATTTTTTTCTCGAAATTGTAACCGTTTTGGTTACATTTAAAAAATAAAAAGAAGGTAAGGTGCAAATAATATGACTGTGAAAATGAAAGTATACTCAGATTTTATATGCCCGTTTTGCTTTTTAGCAAAAGGTCCATTAGATGAAGTAGCGAAAGAGAAAGATGTAGAAATCGAATGGATGCCATTTGAATTGCGTCCAAGTCCATATTCTAAAATAGATCCTTGGAACGAGCCAGATAAGTTAGGTTCATGGGATTCTTTCATTCTTCCTACTGCAAAAAAATTAGGGATTGAAATGCGTCTGCCACGTGTTTCTCCGCATCCATATACACATTTAGCTTTTGAAGGGTGCCAATTTGCGAAAGAGCGTGGACTTGGAAATGAGTATCATCACCGAGTATTTACTGCGTTTTTCCAAGAAGAGCAAAACATTGAAGATATTGATGTATTAACGAAATTAGCGGTAGAAGTAGGGCTTCCTGAAGCAGAATTTAAAGATGCTTTAGTAACTCGTAAATATAAAGAAAAACATCAAGAAGCGATTCAACATGCATATGATGAATCGAATATTATGGCGGTACCAACTGTAATGATTGGAGATGAAGTCATTCAAGGACTTGCTAGTAAAGAAATGCTAGAAAGAGTAATTGATAAAGAAATCGAAAAGGATAAAACAAATTCATTTGAAGGTATGCAATGTAAGGCGGATGGATATTGCTAATTCGTCTTGCATGAAAGACTCAAATTGATTTGTTTAAATAAAAATAATAAAACATATATTTGGAGGAATTAAAATGTCAGCAACTACAACAAACTTAAAAGAAGCAATCGTGAACCGTCGTTCAATTCGTAAAGTAACAAAAAACGCTACAATTACAAAGGAAAGAATTGAAGAAGTATTAAAAACAGCTTTACATGCACCAACTTCTTTCAATATGCAAAGTGGCCGTATGGTTGTATTAATGGATGGAGAGCATGAAAAGTTTTGGGATATCGTAAAAGAAACGCTTAGATCACGCGTACCAGCAGAAAACTTTGAAGCGACTGTAGAAAGACTAAAAGGTTTCCATGCAGGTGTAGGTACCGTTTTATTCTTTGAAGATCAAGCAACTGTAGAAAAAATGCAAGAAAATGCACCGTTATATAAAGATCAATTCCCATTCTGGTCTCATCAAGGTAATGCAATGTTACAACATACTGTATGGATGTTATTATCAGCTGAAGGAATTGGCGCATCATTACAACATTACAATCCAATCGTAGATGCTGAAGTGAAAGAAACATGGAATATTCCAGCGGAGTGGAGTTTAGTAGGACAAATGCCATTTGGTGAGCCAAATGAACAACCAGGGGAAAGAACATTCTTACCTACTGAAGATGTAGTGAAATTTTATTAAGAAATTTAATATATACAGAGTTAAATAAATGAAAGGAGAGTACATATATAGCTATATATGTACTCTCCTTTCGTATGTAATGTTTAAATGCGATTGTGGAAAAGGTTACTGCAAGAATAATTTCTTTCATATGAATCGAAGTTTTCCCTACAATTAAAAATCTATCATGTTTTTGAAATGACAGTAAACATCCCCGTCATGTTTGGTGAGTAATTTTTAAAATCAAATTTTTCATAGAACGATTCTTTACCTTGTGATGCAAATAAACCGACAAACGCCTTATCAGGGGCATTCTCATTTAAGTATGCAACCAAAAGATGCATTATTTCTTTCCCAATACCATGTTTCTGATAATCCGGATGAACCACTATATCTTGAATATAGAAATAGATAGATCCATCACCAACAATTCTCCCCATGCCCACAATTTTTTCATTATCTTTGACCGTGATGCAGTGAATAGAATGCTTCAGTGAAGTATCCGCTACTTCAAAATTCATATAATTAGTCCATCCAACAGAATCACACAAATATTTGTACTCTTCCAATGTTGGAATGTTATGTTTAAACTCATATGTTTTCAAAATGCATCCTCCATGTCCTTAAATTCAATAAGTATATAAATTCGAGATATTTTTATCTATTCCTCTTACGCAACAGAACTCCTTTTAGTTATTGAATACTATATCATCTGTCTCGTCTATTTAATTTAGTCCAGCTTCCCTATTCGTATTGGTGTTAATTTATGTGCATTTAGGGAAGAAATATAAGAAATAATCTGGTGAGAAAGGAAGTGGGAACATGAATGATGAGAAAAAATATACAGTTGTCGGTACTGATGTTGATGAAGTGAAACGTTTAAATAAAAATTCAGGGTTAACATATAATCAGGTGAAGGAATTGTTAGCAAAGCAAATGCAAAAAAAAAGTAATTAGATTGAAATCTTTCATTTTTTCATTTAGCATTTTGATTGGAGAGAGTTAAGTAAAAGGTAACTCTCTTTTTTATATAAATGAGCAACTTTTAGAGTGGAGGAAGCAACATGAAAAAATGGGTAAAGATAACGTTGTCTATCGCTGGAGGTATTGTTCTATTGGTGTGTGCCGGAGGATATTACGTGTATAAAAATTATTTTCCAAAGGAACCTGAGCGTATTGTATATGATAAAGACAGAGTGTTAAAACCGATACATAATCAGCTTAAAGGGATCGACATAGATAATATAAAGATAAAAGAAAAAGAAGTTGTAAATACGACTGTGGATGAGCTTCAAAAAATGGTTGATGATGGGAAATTATCATATGAAGAATTAACGAGTATTTATCTTTTTAGAATACAAGAACATGATCAAAATGGAATATCATTAAATGCTGTTACAGAGATTAATCCTAATGCAATGGAGGAAGCACGACAGTTAGATAAAGAGAGATTTTTAAATAAGAAATCGAACTTATACGGCATTCCTGTCATCGTAAAAGATAATGTACAAACAGCGAATGTTATGCCGACAAGTGCTGGAACTTATGTATTAAAAGATTGGATTGCAGATGAAGATGCGATGATTGTGAAGAAGTTGAAAGAAGAAGGGGCGTTTGTTTTAGGAAAAGCAAATATGTCTGAGTGGGCGAATTATTTATCTTTTACAATGCCAAGTGGATATAGTGGGAAGAAAGGACAAAATTTAAATCCATATGGCCCGATTACATTTGATACATCAGGATCGAGTTCAGGATCTGCTACAGTGGTTGCAGCTGATTTTGCACCGCTTGCAATCGGGACGGAAACGATGGGATCCATAGTAGCACCGGCAACGCAACAATCAGTAGTTGGGTTACGTCCGTCTTTAGGTATGGTTAGCAGAACAGGAATTATCCCGTTAGCTGAAACACTTGATACAGCAGGGCCAATGGCAAGAACGGTCAAAGATGCAGCAACGCTATTTAATTCAATGGTAGGTTATGATGGAAAAGATGCTATGATAGAAAAAATGAAAGATAGAGATAGAATGGATTATACGAAGGAGTTATCGATAGATGGATTAAAGGGGAAAAAGATAGGGATTCTTTTTTCTATAGAACAACAAGATGAAATTAGAAAAGCAGTAGCGAAAAAGATTAGAAAGGACCTTGAAGATGCAGGTGCAATATTGACTGATGATGTTCAGTTAAACAGCGAGGGTGTAGATAATCTGCAAACATTAGAATATGAGTTCAAGCATAATGTTAACGATTATCTTTCACGGCAAAAAAATGTGCCAGTAAAATCGTTAGAAGAGATTATAGCGTTTAATAAAAAGGATAGTAAACGACGAATAAAGTATGGACAAACATTAATTGAGGGTTCTGAGAAATCTGCTATAACGAAAGATGAGTTTGAAAAAATAGTTCAAACGAGTCAAGAAAATGCAAGAAAAGAGCTAGATAGGTATTTAGTAGAAAAAGGTTTGGATGCTCTTGTGATGATTAATAACGATGAAGTTCTTCTATCAGCTGTGGCTGGTTATCCAGAATTAGCAGTGCCGGCAGGATATGATTCTGATGGTCAGCCGGTAGGTGTAGTGTTTGTTGGGAAACAGTTTGGTGAAAAAGAACTTTTTAATATTGGATATGCGTATGAACAGCAATCTAAAAATAGACGTTCTCCTAAAATATAGAGTTGAAAAATAGTTTTTAGAAAAGTATTAGATGAAAAATCAGACATTAAAAAAGAAAAAAAGGATTCTTCCTAATTAGTAAGAAAGATTGTCTATAGAAGTTCATAAAATGTAATATATCCAATTTCCATCCATTGAAGGGGGAGGTTAATTTTTAATGAATGAAGTGAAAAATTTCTTTCGAAGTAGAGGGTTTCAACGGTTTCTCGTTTTAATAATATTAGTGCTTGTATTGTATGGATTAAAAAGTATGATTAATTTAATATTAATTACGTTTATTCTCACGTTTTTGATGGATCGATTTCAAAAGTTTATTTCAAAAAAATTAAAAGTAAATAGGAAAGTGGTTATTGCTGGTTTATATATTGTATTAGTGACGTTTATTGTAACTACACTATATAAATATTTGCCTGTACTAACGATACAAATTTCACAATTGATTTATCAATTTAAATTGTTTTTTCAAAACCCACCTGATAACGAGATAATTAAATATGCACTTTCGACAATTAATGGAATGGAAGTATCGAAATATATCGAACAAGGTGTAGATGTCATTTATCAATCGATAGCAAACATAGGAAAAGTCAGTTTACAAATACTACTTTCTCTTATTTTAAGTTTATTTTTCTTATTAGAAAAAGAACGCATTATAGCATTTACTTCGAAATTTAAAGATAGTAAGCTGAAAATTTTTTATGAGGAGATTGCATATTTCGGTGAAAGGTTTGCAAGGTCGTTCGGAAAAGTGATTGAAGCACAGTTTTTAATTGCGGTTGTAAATTGTGTGCTCACTGTAATTGCGCTTGTCATTTTAGGATTTCCACAGCTTCTTGTATTGGCTGTCATGGTCTTTCTACTCGGTTTGATTCCAGTTGCTGGTGTTATCATTTCCTTGTTTCCACTTTGTATCATTGCCTATAACGTCGGCGGGGTTGTGTATGTTGTTTACATACTAGTGTTCATTACAGTAATCCACGCTCTGGAAAGTTATTTATTAAATCCAAAATTTATGTCTGCAAAAACGAATTTACCTGTTTTTTATACATTTATGATTCTTATCTTTTCAGAGCATTTCCTCGGAATATGGGGGCTTATTATTGGGATTCCAATCTTTATCTTTTTATTAGATGTACTTGATGTAAATAATGATGAACCGATTAAAGATAATAAGTGATAGAAAATGATCGATGTTTTCTCTTGATGAAAACATCGGTCATTTATTATTTTTTCTTTGGAGGAGGTAGTTTAATGAAGGTATTTGCGATTAAAGCTATAATAACAGCAGCAAAAATAAAGACTGCGATTACACTAACTTCCATACCTGCCCATCCTCCTACAAGGAAGATACTTATCGGTATTGCTAACAAGCTTAAAATAATTAGAATCAATCCGAGATTCTTATCATATTTTTTAGTTGGAAATAGCGTTCTGATGATTAAGAAGAGGAAAAGTATTAAGGATGCTACAGCTAGCAAGAGGATTGCAATCGTCAAAGAATCATTCATGAAATCACCCCTTTTTATAGATAATATTACTGTTTAAATTGAGGGGGAACTATAAAAATATAAAAAAGCAATCCAATATAAATCGGATTGCTTTTTTGATTGGAAAATATGATTAAAGAACAGGAGCCATTGTTTCTTTCAATACTTGAACAGAGTGATCGAATTTTAATTCTTCCTCTTCACTTAGTTCAACTTCTAAAATTTCACGAACACCGCCGCGGTTTAAAACAGCAGGTACGCCGATATAAACATCTTGTTGGCCGTATTGACCTTCAAGATATGCTGATACAGTTAATACGCTGTTTTCATTGCTTAAGATTGCTTTCGTAACACGTAAAAGTGACATGCCGATGCCGTAGTATGTAGCACCTTTTCGTTCAATAATGTGATAAGCTGCATCACGAACGTTTACGAAAATATCATCTAAATCTTTTTGGTTATATGTGTTGTCTTTTTCAAGAAGCGTTTGTAGTTTTTGAATACCAATTGATACGTGACTCCACACCGGAAGTTCTGTATCACCGTGCTCTCCGATAATATAAGCGTGAATGTTATGAGGTCCAATATCGAAGTACTCACCTAACATATAGCGGAAACGAGCTGAGTCAAGAGTTGTACCAGAACCGATTACGCGTTCTTTCGGTAATCCAGATTCTTTCCAAGTTACGTAAGTTAAAATATCTACAGGGTTTGTTGCGATTAAGAAGATGCCATCAAAGCCGCTATTCATAATGCTACGAACAATTTGTTTGAAAATTTTAGCGTTTTTCTCAACTAAATCTAAACGTGTTTCACCTGGTTTTTGTGGCAATCCAGCTGTAATTACAACAAGATCTGCGTCTTTACAATCTTCATAACTACCTTTCCAAACCTTTGTTGGAGCTGGTGCGAAAGGTACGGCATGGCTTAAGTCCATTGCTTCTCCTTCAGCTTTTGCTTCATTTACATCAACTAAAACAAATTCTTCAGCTACAGCTTGGTTAATCATACAGTAAGCATAACTACATCCAACTGCTCCTGTTCCTACTAATACAACACGGTTAATACCTTTTTTCATTTCAAAATTCCTCGCTATTTCATAAATTTTATTATGTAAGATAATACGTCTTACTTCTATAGTTTCATATCTATTTTATTACATTTTATAAAAGATATTCAAGTGATTGAAAATGTATCCACTCAATTGCTTGAATGAAACATAGGAATCCTGTTAAACGAATATAATTCAGTAAAATCCTTCATAAAAGGGGAATGGGCATGGGGAATCCATTATCGATGGAACAAATGCTTCAAATTATTCATGAAGGGCTTGCCAAAACGAATAACCCCAAACGGATTACAATTGCCGGTGCAGGGATGTCTGGATTAGTTGCAGCATCTTTATTAAAAGAGGCTGGGCACGAGGTAACGATTATAGAAGCAAATAACAGAATAGGTGGCAGGGTGTATACGATTCGGGAACCATTTAGTGCAGGATTATATTTTAACGCAGGTCCTATGCGTATTCCGGATACTCATGATTTAACTTTAGCCTACATTCGTAAATTTAAACTACCGTTAAACCTTTTTATTAATAAAACTTCTTCAGATATAATTTATACGAATAACAAAAGAACGAGATTGGATGTGTTTGAAAAGGACCCAAGTGTACTTGGATATCCAGTTTTAGATAAAGAAAAGGGGAAAACGGCAGAAGGATTAATGTTAGAGGTATTGGAACCGATACTTAATTATATTAAGAAAGATCCTAATAAAAACTGGATTATTGTTGAAAAAAAGTATAAAACATATTCGCTCGGTTCATTTTTAACCGAGTATTATTCAGATGGGGCAATAGATATGATCGGAGTACTTCTTGATATGGAAGCATACATGGGAATGTCTTTAATTGAAGTATTACGCGAAATAATCTTTTTCACTTCAACGACGAAATATTATGAGATAACGGGCGGAATGGATAAATTACCAAATTCATTTTTACCAGAGCTAAAGGATAATATTTTTATGTCGTATAAAGTAGAAAAAATTATACAGGAAGATAATAAAGTAATGATGCAAGTAACACATGAACAAACGTTAAATTCATTTATAGTAACTGGTGACATCGCTATTGTCACAATTCCATTTTCAGCTTTGCGATTTGTAGAAGTTCAGCCATATCATTTATTCTCTTATTATAAAAGGCGGGCAATTCGTGAATTAAATTATATTGCTTCAACTAAAATTGCGATAGAGTTTAAAAGTAGATTTTGGGAAAGAGCAGGACAATATGGTGGTAAGTCAATTACAGATTTACCTATCCGCTTTACATATTATCCGAGCTATGGAATTCATACACCAGGGGCGGCTATCGTTTTAGTGAGTTATACGTGGGCAGATGAGGCGTTAACGTGGGATAGTCTCTCGAATAGAGAACGTATTCGTTATGCGTTGAAAAATTTAGCGCAAATATATGGAAATGTGGTTTATAGTGAGTATGTTGCGGGAGAATCTTTTAGCTGGAGTCAAAATCCGTATTCTTGCGGAGCATTTACAGCTTTTGAACCAGGGCAAGAGCTTGAATTGTTTCCATATATTACGCCGCCAGCGGGTAGAGTGCACTTTGCAGGAGAACATACGACATTAACACATGGATGGATGCAAGGAGCAATCGAGTCTGGAATTAGAGTTGCTCATGAAGTGAATGGAAAATGAAACGATAATCTAGCAGTTTTGTTTACAAATAGGTATTCTTTTAATAAAATGATAAATATAAATCGTAATAATTACGCTTTGAATAAATTTGAAGTAGAGAAATGGATGGTCGGTCGAATGAGTAAAGTAGAAATTCATATATTAGGTGGTTTTTTAGGTAGCGGAAAATCAACATTGCTGCAAAATTTATTATTAGCAGAAAAGAAGAAAAATCGAAAAGTTGCAGTTTTAATGAATGAAATCGGTGAATACTCGGTAGATACAGATATTATTGGAAAAGAGAATGTGTTAAGGGAACTTCTGAAAGGATGTATTTGTTGTACGTTAAAAGAAGAGCTTGAAATTCAATTACATTCTTTATATCAACAAGAAAGACCAGATGTAATTTATATAGAAACAACAGGTGTCGCACATCCAATTGAAGTGTTAGATGCATGTGTATCACCAATTTTAGCTCCTTTCCTTGAAGTGAAATCTATAGTAGTCGTATTAGATGCAGTAAGATGGTTAAACCGAAGTATATTAAGTGCAAATGTACAACAGCTATTACATGAGCAAATGAAATATGGAAGTCATATTCTTATTAATAAATCAGATTTATTAACAGATTCGGATAAGCACAAAGTACTTGAAGACGTAAAAGCAATAAATAATCATGCGAAATTGTTTGAAACAAAATATTGTAATATATCTTTAGAAGACATAGAAGAAGCTGAATTTACGAATGATGGGGAACATGAGACACTACATGTCAAACAGCATTTACATATACAAACGATGACGTATCAATTTACGAAATCGATTGATCAAGATAAATTATACGAATGGCTTTCGAATTTACCAGATAGTATTTATCGCGTAAAAGGATTTGTGAAATTCCATGGAGATAAATACCCTCACTTATTCCAATATTCATTTGGCGTACCAACTTTACTGGAACAAGACTTCGGTTTCCCGACAAATTTGGTAGTAATAGGGGAAGGATTAGATAAGAAGCAATTGGTTGAGGGGTTAGAGAAAGTCGAAAATAATTAATCATTTTTTTTTAGGTAAGCTGCAAATAATTGACTTAATGAATTAAGTTAATTATTTGCAGCTTTTTGCGTGATGATTACTGTAGTGAAACAGTAATTTCATTTGAACAACGGAATATATATTGATTGTATGTCCGTTTCCATTTAATAGGAAGGTGATTATAGATTTGTGCCGAATGTAGAGGTTACTACAAGAGTTTTCCATTACCAATTTTAAAGTCATGATTACGGACAGGGGAATTTGGCGTGTTTGATTCTATCAGAAAGTAAAGTATGGGGAGGATCACAATGTCGATGAAAAAACGTAAATGGCTAAGAACGGTGGTTACTGGTTGTGTTTTAGGGTCATTATTAGTAACAGTAGCTTGTTCGGGAAAGAAGACAAGTACAGAAGATGAAAAAACGATTAAGGTAGGGGTTCTTGCTTCGTTAACAGGTCCATTAGAATCGTATGGAAAACAAACAGTGAACGGGTTTGAATTAGGGTTAGATTATGCAACTGGTGGAACTGGGAAAGTGGAAGGGAAGAAGATTAAGTTTGTTGTAGAAGATACGGAAACGAAAGCCGATGTAGCGGTTAAGAAAGCTACGAAATTATTAGAAGAAGAGAAAGTTGATTTTTTAGTCGGATCATCTAGTTCAAGTGATACATTAGCAGTTTTACCACTAGCTGAAGAGTATAAAAAGATTATGGTTGTAGAACCAGCAGTTGCTGATAGTATTACCGGGAAGAACTGGAATAAATATATTTTTAGAACAGGTAGAAACTCTTCGCAAGATGCGATTGCTGGGGCTGCCTCAATTGCTAAAAAAGATGTAAAGATTGCGACGTTTGCTCCAGATAATGCTTTCGGTCGTGAAGGGATTGCAGCATTTAAAGCGGGAGCAAAGAAATTAGGTGCGAATATTGTAAACGAGCAATACGCGGATACGAATTCAACTGATTTCACTGCAAATATTCAAAATATTATTAGCTCAAAACCAGATTATTTATTTATCGTTTGGGCAGGTGCGAATTCACCATGGAAACAGTTGAAAGATATGAATGTGGAAGCGCAAGGTATTAAAATTTCTACTGGTGCACCTGATATACCAGCATTAAAAACGATGGATGCACTAATAGGGATGCAAGGGTTTTCTGTTTATTATCACTCACTTCCAAAGAATAAGGTGAACGATTGGCTAGTAGAAGAACATAAAAAACGTTTTAATGGTGCTGTTCCAGATCTGTTTACAGCAGGAGGAATGTCAGCGGCAATTTCTATCGTCGAATCTTTAAAGAAAACGAAGGGCGATACAGATGTAGATACACTTATTAAGAAAATGGAAGGGATGGAATTTGAGACACCGAAAGGAAAGATGAAATTTAGAGAGAAGGATCATCAAGCATTACAAACTCTATATTCTATAACGCTGAAAAAGCAAGATGGTGTTGATTATCCAGTACCAGTGTTAGAGAGAGAATTAACGATGAAAGAGACAGAACCATCAATTCAGAATAAATAGACTGAATTTTCTGTTGTTTTTGTATAAAGAGGGAATACCCTCTTTATACTTGTTTCTTTCATAAACATGGCTTTCAGTGGGAGGGATTTTATGACACATTTGTTAGAGACGAAAAATCTTTGTGTATCTTTTGGGGATCATCATGTTATTAAGGATGTTAATTTAACGGTACAAAAAGGAAAGCTCATTTCAATAATTGGACCGAATGGTGCTGGAAAGACAACACTATTCAATTTATTAAGTGGGCAAATTTCTCCGACGAAAGGTGAAGTTTATTTTAAAGGACAGGATATTACAAAATTATCAATTTCAGATCGAACGCGCTTGGGGATTGGTCGTTCTTTTCAGCTGACAAATATTTTTCCAGAGCTAACAGTGCTTGAAAATGTACGTCTAAGTGTTCAATCGTTTGTTCAGGATTATTACAGTTTCTTTCCGAATGCAGCCAAGTTAAAGCAGCAAACTGGAGAAGCGAGACGTCTTTTGAAGACAGTACTCCTTCACGAGAAAGGGGACGTATTAGCTAAGGATTTAGCTCACGGAGAAAAAAGAAAGTTAGAGCTTGCTATGTTATTAGCATTAAAAACGGATGTATTACTACTAGATGAGCCGACAGCAGGTATTTCTGTTGAGGAAGTTCCGGCTATATTACAAGTAATCGAAAATATTAAAAAGAATCCAGAGAGCACAATCGTACTTATCGAACACAAAATGGATATGGTGCTAGATTTATCAGATCATCTTATCGTTTTATTTCATGGAGAGTTATTGGCTGAAGGATTGCCGGAAGAAATGATGAAAGACGAGCGAGTACAAAGTGCTTATTTAGGGGGATTATATAGTGGCACTACTACAAGTGAATAATATAGAGACGTATTTAGATCAGTTTCATATTTTACAAGGGGTGTCCCTTTCGGTTGAGAAGGGAACGATTACAGTATTGTTTGGAAGAAATGGAGCTGGAAAAACAACAACATTACGCTCGGTTATGGGGTTTCACCGGATAGCAAATGGAGAAGTTTATTATGATAGTACACAAGTAAATGGATTATCTACACATTTAATTTCAAGGAAAGGAATAGGGTATGTACCAGAAAATCAAGGTATTTTTCACGACCTGACAGTAGAAGAAACATTCGCTCTTGCTAGGGGGAAGGGAGAAGAAGCGGAAGAAAAAATAGACTGGATGCTTGAATTATTTCCAGATTTAAAGCAATTTTGGCACAAAAAAAGCGGACTCTTAAGCGGAGGGCAAAAGCAAATGCTAGCAATTTCAAGAGCATTTATTAATAGTGATGGTTTATTACTTATTGATGAGCCGAGTAAAGGGCTGTCTCCAATTATGATAGAAAAATTAATGGTAGCAATTTTGAAAATGAAGGAAAAAACGACTGTTTTACTTGTTGAACAAAATTTTATGATGGCTAGTCAAATCGGTGATTATTTTTACATTATGGATAATGGGCGCATTGTGCATAACGGTTTCATGGAGGAACTGCGAGAGGATAAGGAAACATGTCATAAATATTTAGGTATTTCTTAACATTGATACGGGGGGATAGAACGTGGATGTGCTAATTAACTTATTTGTAAATGGCGTTTCGACAGGGATGCTTATTTTTTTATTAGCGTCTGGTCTATCACTTATTTTCGGTTTAATGAGCGTACTAAATTTTGCGCATGGCGGTTTATTTGCATGGGGAGCATTTACAGGTGTTTGGTTATTTAATATGACAGATAGTTATTTATTAGCGCTAATTGGGGCAGTCGCTATGGGTATGTTTCTCGGTTTCATTTTAGAAAGATTTCTTATTAGACCAGTGTATGGAAACCATGTGCGGCAGCTTCTCGTGACACTCGGAGGAATGCTCGTTCTTAGCGAGTGCATCAAAATATTTTGGGGTCCTAATCCAATTGCTGCAAAATTACCGTTATGGTTACAAGGTAGTTATACATTTGAAGGCGTTATATTAATTAAATATCGTCTATTCGTTATTTTAATTGGGATCATCATTTACATTGCCTTACTATTATTGCTCAAAAAAACAAAGATAGGTCTTATGATTCGCGCAGGTGTAATGGATAAAGAGATGGTTCAAGCGCTCGGTATTAATGTAAAAGCGATATTTTCTTTCGTCTTTTTATTAGGAGCAGGGATGGCGGCTTTGGGAGGTTTCTTATTAGCACCGTATTCAGGTGTTATTTTCGCCGAGATGGGTATGCAGTATGCGATTTTAGCTTTTATAGTAGTGATAATTGGAGGATTAGGAAGCGTACAAGGTTCAGCAATCGCTTCTTTAATTGTTGGATTAGCTGGTGCTTTTACAGCATATTTTATACCGGATTTATCACTTGCAATTAATATGTTAATGTTACTATTTTTCTTAATAGTGAAGCCAACGGGCCTTGTTGGTGAAAAGGGGTGAAACGGTGAACAGCACATCAAATCGAATTAAAGTATACTTCGGAGTATTTATGCTCATTTGTTTAAGTGTATTTCCATTCGTAAATGATTCACGGAGCTTGTTAATTTTGTTCACTCAAATCTTCATCTTTGCTATTTTTGCAATGAGTTTTGATGTATTACTTGGATATACAGGAATTGTATCATTCGGCCATTGTATGTTCTTTGGAATAGGGGCGTATGGTGTGGCACTCTTATTTGATCGGCAAGGGGTGTCTATAACGAACTTTTTTATAGGAATAGCAGCCGCAATTATTGTATCAGCCATCGTTAGTTATATAATCGGTTTGCTTTCTTTACGGCTGAAAAGTCATTTTTATGCAATGTTAACGCTCGCTATTTCCCAGCTGTTTTTTGTACTTGCTGAAAAATGGCGTTCACTGACTCACGGAGGAGATGGATTTACATTTCGTGTACCAGATATATTCCGTGATCGTTTTACATTTTATTATATAACATTTATATGTCTAATCGTCATTTTCATCTTGTTACGTCTTTTCACAAAGTCTTCAATTGGGAAAGTATTAAAGGCGATTTCACAAAATGAACAACGAGTTGAAGCACTTGGCTATAAAGTTCTTCATTATAAAATTATTGCTAGTGTTGTTGCAGGAGTAGTTGCAGCGATTAGCGGTGGTTTATTTGTCATCACATTACGCTTTGTAAATACGACGGTATTTTCAATTGAAATGACGTTAAATGCATTATTGATGACAATGATTGGGGGAGTTGGAACGTTAATCGGAGCTATTGCTGGAGCAGGAATTATTGAATCACTAAAATATTATTTATCAGAACTAGCTACAGAGTATCCGATTTTTGAACGATGGACGATTATTCTTGGTTTATTGTACATTATCGTGCTACTAGTTTTTCCGAAAGGGTTAGTTGGAACAGTTAAGAAGTTGAAGAATTTTAAAAGGGGTAAGAAGGAGAAGAGCACAGGGGTGGAGCAGAACGTGTAAAATAAGTTTTCAAGATGAAAAGGGATGTCCTAGTAGTTAGACATATTAACTAGGTAACATCCCTTTTTATTTTATTAGGCCGTACGATATTATATGAAGTTATATTAGCGATTCGAAAAGGGATATCTATTTACCCGTAAAATACGACAAGTGTAGCCTCTTTATTAATTAAATAGTTCACCTGGAATCACTTTATTTAAGTCTCGAGTTGTAAAGAAGTTAATAGGTAGTTTTTCAACCGCGACATTTTCAACTGAAACTAATTTATCATTTCTAATCGGTAAAAAAGCTATCCCATTTCCCTCAACAATAAACTCTTCAATAAGCGAATAAGAATCTAACTGTTGAAGTTGATGCTGAGATAGATTGTTTTCTTTTAGAAATTGTATTGTCATATTTCTAAAAGGGCACTTTTTATCGTTACTAACAAAGAAAAGTTCTTTTGAAAAGTCAATGTTACACTGTTCTTTCGCTTTTAATAAGCCTACAGAAATTGAAGTGGTGAATACTTTTTTAAACGCTGCGTCGGGATAATCCTCATAAGTTATGACCATATCAACTTTTTGTTGCTGTAGTAGTTTTTGTAAATGGCTACTACTTTCTATATATATTTGATAATTCCTGAAATTTTCTTTAATACGCATACTTAAATAATTAGTCAAAATAGATTGTGACGTCGCTATTACATAAGAAGAAGCACTTGTTTTAATTTCATCTTTCGCTTCTTCTAAAAGAGCTAATATTTTATTCGTGTAGTCTAATAAAATGTCACCAGAAGGTAACAGGGAGACACCTTTGTTATCTCTATGTAGTAAAGGTGTTTCCAATTCTTGTTCTAATTTTTTGATTCGCTCAGTTACATTTGGTTGTACATAGCCTAGCTCTTTAGCAGCTTTACTAATAGATCCTTCGTTAGCTACAGTTTTGAATATAATAAGATCATTTATTTCCATTCATTTCAGCCCCTTATACGGTATCATTATAAATGATATCAAACATAATTTATACCTATTTTACGTCAGCCGATCATCGGTTTATCATTATGTATATAAGATCGAAAGTGAGTGATAAACATGATTGGTATGCAATATAAGGTCATTTTACCAAAGGATTATGACATGGAGATTATTAAAAAAAGGGTAAAGGATAATGGGTTTAAAACTGATGGTTTTCAAGAACTAAATTTTAAGGCTTATTTAATTACTGAGACAGGTAAGGATGGGAATTTCTATAACTGTTATGCACCTTTATATATGTGGAATGGTCATGAAGGGATGAACAAATTTATATTCGAAGGGTATTACGATAATATTTTGCAATCGTTTGGGTGGCAACAAATAAATATAGGTGTTCCATTAGTTGTTAATTTAAGTAATGATTTTAGAAAAAGTAGATATGCTGTTGAATATGCAGGGAGTATTTCTCAAAGTAAATCGCTGATTGGGACGCAATTAAATAAAGTAAATGAAAATGTGCAAAACATAGAAAAATGTTTAGGAAATGTAATAGTTTATAATCCGGATAAGTGGGGATATAGTCAATTCAGTTTTTATAAGGAAAAGCCTGAAATAGATGTAATGGACGATGTTACTATTTATGAGATTTTACATATTTCATGAGGATATGTTGTTGAATGCTAAATTAAGAAAAAGGAATGAAAATGTATGCCTTTTGTGAACGTTTATTATCATGAAGATATAGTAAATAAAGAAGAGTTGAAAAAGATAGGTGAATGTATCCATCTTTCATTAATTGAACATTTTAACATCCCTGAAAATGATTATTTTCAAATATTTTTACCTTATCAACGAAATCAATTTTTGTATAATCCATATTATTTGTTGGAAAGAGGAGAAATGAGAACTGAGAATATGATTCATGTTTCTATTACATGTGGACCTGGAAGAACAGTACAACAGAAAAAAGGTTTGTATCAATCTATATCCTTTGAAGTTTCGGAATGTTCCAACGTAAAAGTTACTGACATTTTTATTACATTACATGAGACAGATGCTGAAAACTGGTCATTTGGTCAAGGGATGGCACAATTGGTAAAAATGAAGGGAGCAAAATGATGAATGAACCAATTGAATTTTATATTCCAAAGAAAATGAGAGAAATAGCACCTGTATTTTCTCATTATAGTGAAGAGATATTATTTGAGGAAGTGTGGCGGGATGCCGCTTTAACATTAAGAGAAAGAAGCTTATGTACATTGTCGGCACTAATCAGTCTTGGTAATACAGAACAATTATCATTTCATCTGAAGCTAGCTAAACAAAATGGGATAATGGAGAATGAATTAGTTGCATTAATAACACATATGGCTTTTTACGTTGGTTGGCCAAAAGCTGTGGCAGCTTTAAATATAGCAATGAATGAAATGGAAAGTTAAGAATAATGATTTTGGGAGGTATTTTTAACATATTTCTACTTGCATTACTATCACTTGAGTGGTAAAGTGATAGTAAGATCAACGCTAGGAAGTGATGAAACATGCGTGAAAATACGATAGGATCGTTAATATGGCTACGTTTAATACGATTTACGAACCAAAGTAATCAAATGTCAAATGAGTTTTTAAAACGTTTTGATTTAACAACAGCCCAATTTGATGTGCTTTTGCAAATACGGACTTATCAGCCATTAACACAAATGGAGTTAGCAGAAAAGGTTACCGTTACACAAGGCGGCATTTCTCGAATGTTAACACGTCTTGAAAAAGAAGGATATATTATACGAAAACAAGATTGGAAAACGAAAACAATTAGTCTTACAGGGCAAGGGGAAGCGGCTTTAGAAAGAGCATTGCCAGAGCAACTTGCATTTCAATCATCATTTTTTGATGATGTATTAAATGAAGAAGAGCAGAAAATACTATACGAGTTGATGTCAAAAGTTCATAAGCATAGTGAAAAAAAAGAATTACCGAATGAGTAATTTTTTTTACTTAATCAATTGACTAATCAAGTGATAAAGAGGAGGAAGTTTTATGTATACAATTCCAGGACATCACCACATTTCTATGGTGACTAAAAATGCGAAAACGAATAATAATTTTTATCGAGATGTTTTAGGATTACGCCGGGTGAAAAAGACAGTCAATCAAGATAATCCATTTATGTATCATTTGTTTTATGGTGATTTAACAGGGAGTGCCGGAACTGAATTATCATTTTTTGAAATGCCGAATGTAGGTAGAACAATCCGTGGTACAAATGCAATAACACAAATAGGCTTGCTCGTACCTTCAATAGAAAGTCTTACATTTTGGAAGAGACGTTTTGAGTCACTCCAGGTGGCGCATGGGGAAATTACAACTTACGCCGGAAGAGACGCACTGCACTTTGAAGATCCAGATGGTCTATGGTTAGTGCTGTTAAATAATAAAGATGAAGAGGTGCCTGAATATTGGACTGCATGGGATGAATCTTCTGTAGAGCAGAATCATCGTATTTTAGGCATGGGAACAGTTGAAATGACAGTGCGCAGTTTAAATAAATTATCAAAAACATTAACAGGTTTGTTTAGTTATAAAGAAGTATCTCGTTCAGACGATGAGGGGATTTATCAATCTATTGATGGTCAATCTTTTGGAGAAATTTTGGTGAAACAGCAAGATGGGGAGAGTGAAAGACCAGGAAAAGGAAGTATTCATCATTTAGCTATTCGTGTGAAAAATGATGAAGAACTGAGTTATTGGAATGAAGCGGTGAAAGATAAAGGGTTCCAATCAACAGGGATTATCGATCGCTTTTATTTTAAAAGTTTATATTTCCGTGAGTCAAATGGCATTTTATTTGAGATTGCGACGGATGGACCAGGATTTACAGTAGATTCAGCAGTTGAAGAATTAGGAAAAGAGCTGGATTTACCACCATTTTTAGAAGAGAGAAGAAAAGAGATTGAAGAGAAATTAATACCGCTTTATTAAAAGGGAGAGAGCAACTATGGAAAAATACCGTATTGATACAAGTAAGGGAATTGAATTTGGATTATATTCAATTGGAGATCATATTTTAAATCCGCATAATGGTTCGAAAATAAGTGCAGAAAAAAGAATTCATGAACTAATTGAAACAGCTAAGTTAGCAGATGAAGCTGGAATTGATGTGTTTGCTGTCGGTGAAAGTCATCAAGCGCATTTTACAACGCAAGCTCATACAGTTATTTTAGGAGCTATTGCACAAGCTACGAAAAACATTAAAATCGCGAGTTCCGCAACAGTATTAAGCACGTCAGATCCGGTTCGTGTATATGAGGATTTTGCCACAATTGATTTAATTTCTAGTGGTCGTGCTGAAATCGTTGCTGGTCGTGGATCTCGTATTGGGGGATATAGTTTACTTGGTTACGATGTAAATTATTATGAAGAACTATTTGAAGAGAAGATGGATCTTTTATTAAAAATAAATAAAGAAGAAAGTGTAACATGGAAAGGGCAGTTTAGAACGCCACTTGAACATGCGGCAATTATACCGAGAGCTAAAAATAACAATATGCCAATTTGGCGTGCTGTTGGAGGGCCACCTGCTAGTGCAATTAAGGCAGGACGCGCAGGTGTACCAATGATGCTTACGACACTTGGTGGCCCAGCTGTTAATTTTAAAGTTTCGGTTGATGCATATCGTGAAGCAGCTGAGCAAAGTGGTTTTGATCCAGCAACATTACCAATTGCGACAACAAGTTTATTTTATACAGCAGAAAATTCACAAGATGCACTTAGTGAATATTATCCTCATATTAATGCTGGTATGCTTGCGCTACGCGGTGGTGGGTATCCAAAACAACAATTTACTAACGCAGTAGATCACCGTGATGCGTTAATGATTGGTAGCCCGCAACAAATTATTGAAAAAATGCTTTATCAATATGAATTATTTGGACAGCAACGTTTTATGGCACAGATTGATTTTGGCGGTGTACCATTTGATAAGATTGAGAAAAACATTGAATTAATTGCTACTGAAATTATGCCGGCTGTTAGAAAATATACAACGAAATAATGAAAAAAGTACCGGGAATATAATCTATTCTCGGTACTTTTTTATTTAGTCAGTTTGAAAAATGACAAAAAAACGAATTTTATGTCTAGAGAAAGGGGAGTTTTTTTCTATTTGTGAATAACAATATTGTTGATTTGAATTTTGGAAATACATTTTTCTCTTGACAAAAATCTAACGTGTTTTCAGGTTTGATTCCAGGACATTTTTTAAGGTGAAAGTCAAGCGTATGAAGAGAAAAACATAATAATAATTGATATAAGAGTGTGTTGTATGTTTGAAAAGTACGTTTTTAAAATGTGAAAAATCTAATTCAAAAAAATTACAAAAGACATATTTCAGACAAAATCCTGTCAATAATACGTCAAAAATCACCTGAATTTATTATGTAAGTATATTATACAATTCGATTAACGAATAAAACACTACTGAAATAGTGAAAAGGTAAATCGTATGAAGAAAGTTCTTTTGTAATTATCTAAAAAACTGACAATCTATATTTTCAGAAAGTACATAAACGAATTTATCTTTTTGTATTTCCAAATGATTGAATTGTTCGTTATGAAGTGAATTCATACAATTCAATCGATATTACGATATAAAAAAATATGAAGGAAGTGACTTTAGCATGGAAACGCTCGAATTGGCACGAATACAATTTGCATCAACAACGATTTTTCATTACTTTTTCGTTCCGCTGTCTATAGGCTTAGCTTTTATCATTGCGTTAATGCAAACGTTGTATGTGGTAAAGGGACAAGAAATTTATAAGAAGATGACAAAGTTTTGGACACAAATATTCCTTGTTAACTTCGCAGTAGGTGTAGTAACAGGTATTTTACAAGAATTTCAGTTTGGTATGAACTGGTCAACGTATTCACGTTTTGTTGGTGATGTTTTCGGACCATCACTTGCAATTGAAGGTTTATTAGCATTTTTCATTGAGTCTACATTCCTAGGTTTATGGGTATTCGGTGAGGATAAACTTCCGAAGCGAGTTCACCTTTTATGTATTTGGCTCCTCTCAATAGGAACAATGTTATCAGCATTTTGGATTTTAACTGCAAGTGCATTTATGCATGCCCCAGTAGGATATGAAATGGCAGCAGATGGACGTGCGCAAATGAATGATTTTTGGGCGATTATTCAAAATCCACAATTATGGGTGCAATTCCCACATACAATCACAGCGGCAATTGCAACTGGTGCATTCTTTATTGCAGGTGTAAGTGCATGGAAAATATCAAAAGGTCAAGAAACTGCGGTGTTTAAAAAATCGTTCCGAGTTTCTATCGTTGTTGGAACAATTACAACTGCATTGGTATTATTTTTCGGTCATGCACAAGCACAAAATTTAATTAAGACACATCCGATGAAAATGGCAGCAGCTGAAGCATTATGGAATACGAGTGAGGATCCAGCGCCATTTACAGTATTTGCGAAAATTGATACAGAGAAGAAAGAAAATTCGTTTGAAATTCAAATCCCTTATATGCTAAGTCTATTGTCATACGATAAATTTAGCGGTCAAGTTGAAGGGATGAATCAAATTCAAAAACAATATGAAGAAAAATATGGACCTGGAGATTATATTCCGCCAGTACATACTATGTTCTGGAGTTTTAGAGCGATGGTAATGAGTGGAACATTCATGCTTCTTTTAGGAATGTACGGCTGGTTCTTATCAAGAAAAGATCGCTTAACTGAAAACCCTTGGTATTTAAAAATAATGGTATATGCAATTGCACTACCGTTTATCGGTAATACAGTAGGATGGATCATGACTGAAATGGGACGTCAGCCTTGGGTTGTCTTCGGTGTTATGAAAACAGAAGATGCTGTATCTCCAAACGTTTCATTTGGAGAAGTATTATTCTCTCTTGTTTCATTCACATCACTATATTTAATTGTTGGAGGAATTACTGTTTACTTATTCGTTCGTATCATTAAAGGACATGCGAATAAGAAAACGAAAAAGGATTATCAAAGCCATGATCCATTTGATAAGGAGGAAGAGTATGTTATCTCTTAATGAGTTGTGGTTTCTAATTATCTCAACCTTATTCGTTGGCTTCTTTGTACTTGAAGGTTTCGATTTTGGTGTAGGAATCGTTTCAAGGTTTTTAGGGAAAAACGATTTGGAAAAACGTATATATTTAAATACAATTGGGCCGTTTTGGCACGCAAATGAAGTATGGCTTGTTTGTGCTGGTGGCGCTATGTTTGCGGCATTCCCGCACTGGTATGCAACTTTATTTAGTGGGTTTTATATTCCATTTGTGTTTATGCTTCTTGCATTAATTATAAGAGGTGTTTCCTTTAAATTCCGTGCGAAAATAGAAAATCATAAATGGAAGAGTTTCTGGGATTGGGGCATGTTTATTGGAAGTTTGCTACCTCCTATACTTTGGGGAGTTGCAATCGCAAACTTTATGACAGGTGTACCAATTGATGGAAGTAAAAATATGGTAGGCGGATTTATGAAATTACTTCACCCATTTGCGTTACTTGGGGGAGTTATGTTTCTTCTTCTATGTATTGTTCATGGTTTGCAATTCCTTACTATACGTACAACAGGAAAATTACGAGAACGCGCACGTATTGCCGCGACAAAGATTGCACCTTTTGCATTAATAACACTTCTTGTTTTTGCAGCTGTAGGGTTATGGAAAACAGATATTTTCACCGCACATGGTTCAGAGTGGCTAATGGTTCCAATTGGAGCTTTTGTAGCGCTATTTGTTTCTACTTTATTAAATAAAAGAAGAAGAGATGGTTGGGCTTTCTTTATGACGAGTTTAACAATCATTTTGTTAAGTGCAAGTGTGTTCATCGGTATGTTCCCGCGTGTCATGATTAGCTCATTAGGAGCGGTAAATGATTTGACAATTTATAATGCGGCATCAGGACCTTATGCATTAAAACTGATGAGCTATTTTTCTCTTGCGATTTTACCGTTTGTTATCGGTAGTCAAATATGGAGTTTCTATGTATTTAGACAACCTGTTAAGTCAGACAAAGATTTGGAGTACTAATGAAAAGAAAAAGAGGACTTCCGTCGTATCCTGGTAGCCGAGTTTTATATGTAACTTTAAGTCTTATTAGCATTCTAGAGGCGTGTAGTATCATTGCGCAGACAGTGTTTTTAGCACGAGCAATCACATTTTTATTTCATGGAGAAACAGTGCAAGCTGTGCTAAGTGAAACTGTTTATTTTGGGATCACGTTTGCAGCACGCCAAATGTTGGTGCGAACATCGCAAATATTGGTTGAGCGTTTCGCTGAAAAAACAGGATTTGCATTACGTAAACAGTTAATAGAAGCATATTTTACGTTAGGGCCGAGATTTGTCCAAACGAATGGGACTGGTCATCTGGTTACTTTATCGATAGAAGGTATTGAGAAATTTAAAACATATATTGAATTGACAATTCCTAAAATGATTAGAAGTAGTATCGTTCCAGGGCTAATTGTTCTATATGTTTTTACACTGGACATTGAGTCGGGAATCATTTTAGTTGTAACGATTCCAATTGTGATCATATTTATGATCCTTCTAGGATTAGCAGCGCAGAAAATGGCGGATAGCCAATATGAGACATATCGTGTACTTTCTAATCATTTTGTAGATACGTTAAAAGGATTAGAAACATTAAAGTATTTAGGGAAAAGTAAACAGCACGAAGGAAAGATTGAAAAAGTAAGTAAACGATATAGAAAAGCAACGATGCGTACTTTGCGAGTTGCTTTTCTTTCTTCTTTTGCATTAGATTTCTTTACGAGTTTATCAATTGCATTTGTAGCAGTTGGATTAGGGATACGGTTAATAGATGGGACAATTATACTGTTGCCAGCTCTTACGATTTTAATTTTAGCGCCGGAATATTTTCTGCCGATTAAGCAAGTTGGAGCGAATTATCATGCTACATTAGATGGACAACTTGCAATGGAGCAAATAGAAGAAATTCTACAGAAACAAAAAGAAATAGAAAAGAAAGATTCAAATGTAGATATAGTATGGAATTCTTCTAGTAGTTTGAAATTACAAGATGTAAAAGTAAATAATGATGAATCTGAAAAGGCTATATTAGAGGGAATTGATTTTACTTGGCAAGGTAACGGTGCTATAGGCATTATTGGTGAAAGTGGGGCAGGGAAATCAACGTTAATCGATGTGTTAGCAGGATTTCTACCTCCTTCGGGTGGGAAGATGTTAGTAAATGGTGTGGAAATTGGTGAATCTACTCGAGAAGATTGGCAAAAAAATATTGCTTATATTCCGCAGCAACCTTATATTTTTCCGCTTTCATTAAAAGATAATATTTGTTTCTATGAAACGAATACAATTGATGAAGAAGTTGAGAGAGTTATTAATGAAGTTGGTCTTCGTTCGCTCGTTGAATCATTACCACATGGGATGTACGAAAGAATTGGAGAAGGTGGACGTATGCTTAGTGGCGGACAAGAACAACGTGTCGCTATGGCACGTGCCCTTTTAAGTAAAAAGCCAATCATTTTATTAGATGAACCTACAGCACATCTTGATATTGAAACTGAATTTGAAATAAAGCAATCGATGTTACGTCTGTTTGAAGGTAAGTTAGTATTTCTTGCAACACATCGTCTACATTGGATGAAGCAAATGGATCATATTCTTATTTTTAATAAAGGGAAAATTATAGAAAACGGAACATATGAAGAACTTTTAACGAATGAGACATTACATTTTCATAGCGAAGAGAGGGGAGCGCGATGAGTAACTGGATTAAGCCTTATATACAGCAAAATAAAGGTAGAATGACTTTGACTATTTTCCTTGGGCTTCTTGGAGTTAGTTCGGGTGCGATGTTACTTTTCATTTCAGGTTATTTAATTTCTAAATCTGCTCTCAGACCGGAAAATGTAATGGCTGTATATGTTCCTATTGTCGCAACGCGTGCATTTAGTATAGGACAAGCGGTCTTTCATTATTTAGAGCGTTTAGTTGGGCATGATGTTGTATTACGTATATTAGAAAAAATGAGAACGAAACTATATAGAATTGTAGAACCACAGGCGTTATTTTTCCGCTCACGCTTTCAAACTGGTGATGTACTAGGTGTATTGTCTGAGGATATTGAACATTTACAGAATCTATATTTACGTACAATATTCCCTAGTATATTAGCGTTAGTTGTATATAGCATTTTCGTAATTGTTATCGGTGCATTTGACTTAGTATTTGCACTTATCGCAGCTTGTATGTTAGCTGTTATTGTTTTTCTTCTCCCATTCGTATCACTACTTTTGATGAAACGACATCATGTTGCTTTGAAGCGAGGAAGAAATCGTTTGTATCAACAATTGACAGATGCTGTATTTGGGTTATCTGATTGGCAGGCGAGTGGTAGAAAAGATGAATTTATTAATGAGTATGTAGCGCAAAATGTCCAGTTGTTAAAGACAGAAAAGAGCGTGAAACGCTGGTACCATATTCGAGACAGTCTCATTCACTTAACAGTAGGTATTGTAGTCATTTCAATGATTATATGGACTGGAAATGCAGCGGCAAGTGAACAGATTGCACCTACAGTTATCGCAGCTTTCGTATTAATGACATTATCTGTGACAAATGCGCTTATCCCTATATCAGATGCTATCGATCGAATTCCATCTTATGTAGAATCTGCTCATCGGCTTAATGGCGTAGAAAGTGAGAGCGCTTTGGATGAGGGTAAGGAGTTACCTGTAAATAAAGAATACGTTGTATCAAAACATGTAGATATCGAACTGAGTAATGTGTCGTATAATTATCCGGATAGTAATGAACCTGTATTAAAAGATGTATCATTGCAAATAAAGGCAGGAAAGAAAATTGCTATTTTAGGTAGAAGTGGAACAGGGAAATCTACTTTACTAAAATTGTTAACTGGGGCACTACGTCCGGTGAATGGCCAAGTTATATTGAATGGTGAACAAGCTCGTACGGATTTTTTGTCAAAATATATTTCTGTATTAAACCAAAAACCACATTTATTCGATACGACAATTGGAAATAATGTGCGGATCGGTAAACCAGAGGCTAATGATGAAGAGATATGGAAAGCTTTAGAGAAAGCACAGCTAGCACCACACATTGCTTCTCTTCCTGATGGATTACAAACAAAAATGCATGAAATGGGAAAGAGGTTTTCTGGCGGAGAAAGGCAAAGGGTAGCATTTGCAAGAACTCTTATGCAAGAAACACCAATCATTGTACTTGATGAACCGACTATCGGTTTAGACCCTAAAACGGAATTAGCCTTAATAGAAACAATGTTTTCTGCAACAGAAGAAAAGACTGTTATTTGGATTACACATCATCTTGTAGGAATTGAACATGTAGATGAAGTTATTTTCCTTGATAGTGGCCAAATCGCTATGCAAGGTAGTCACGAACAGCTACTGAAAGAAAATGAGAAATATCGTAGGTTATATGAGCTTGATAAAGGCATATAGGAATGAAATGCAAAAAAACACAAATTCTTGGTAGTTCAAGGTTCGTGTTTTTTTGTATTTGTGGTGAAATCATATAAGCCGTATAAGCTATTTGATCATGAAATGGTTATATATTGTTAGAAAGGGTGTTTAAAATCTATCCTTTCAAGGCAATACTTGAGCCATAGTGAATGGATTGTTGGAAGGCGTGATTATATGTTTGAAGAGGATGGCATTGTTTTAATTTTGGAGCCTGCTGATGAGCGGAATCTGAGGAAATTTATTTTTACAGTACCGAAGTCAGTTTATGAAAAAAAAGAAATTTTATTACATTACGGAACACCTTTAGGCCAAGGATATACAGACATTATAGAAGATATTATTAGTGTACATATAGACATAGATATTATAACAGTAATAGGGCATGTGAGAGGATAAAGAGAAACTTTAATTAGTGAGAGTTATACGTACCTGGAAAACAGACGTACTGAAAAATAAGTATGTCTGTTTTTATATTTAAATGAAGATAGTTTCGAGGTACATGTTGAACAGGATAATAATGATTTTTCTAGAATGTATAAGAGGAAGATTAAAAAATAAGATATGATGTGATAAAGTGTATAAGAAGAAAATAAAGTGTTTATAAATGAATAAAAGTATGGAAATTATTTAGGAGGTAAAAATGAAGTTTACAAAAACAATGTTACTTTCAATTGTAGTTTCAATTGGTTTGATGGGATGTTCGCTAGTAGAGGAAGGGAAGAACTCCATAGATTACGCTCAAAAAGCGACAGACTATGTAAATGAAATAAGTGCATTTGCAAATGAAGCGCCAGCATTAGCTGAAAAGGCTGTTAAGGATGGGGAAGCCCGGAAAGAACTAGAAACGAAACTTACTGAAATCAAACAAGATATACCAGCTTTTAATGAATTAACACCACCAGATGTAGCGAAGGATCTTCACCAGCAAATCGTCGGTTATAATGAAAAGTTAAATACATTAATTGATACATCTATGACAAAGATAGAGGAAGGAAAAATGAATGTAGAGCAGTTTAAAAACTCTGAGCTTATGCAGACGATAGAACAAGTTGGTGATTTGAAAGATAAGGTTCAAAATTTAGGGCAATAACAAAAAGATCCGTTTATCATAAACGGATCTTTTTGTTATTGAATACAATAGATGATTACACCAATGACAATAATAATGTTGCCAATGATTTTTCGTTTCGTGATTTTCTCCCCTAGGAAGTACCAACTGAAAATTAAAATGATGATATAACTTAATGATTCTAATGCAGATGCTTGCTTTAATGCCAAGCCCTTTAAGGCGATCACATTTAATCCGGCATTAATTACAAATAAAAAGTAGCCGATGATAACATAAGGATTCACATATTCTTTTATTCTAGAATCGTATTGTTGTAAAGTAGCCTTTTTTAATAATATTTGTGAGTAATTGGCTAAAATTATCCCAAATATCAATAATAACATATAACTATTCATCTTTTGTCACCACCACAATTCCGACGATAATAATAGCTGCGCCAAGTATGTGATTCCACTGTATCGTATCTCCAAATAGGAATACTGACCAAAGCATTGACCACAGTATTATAATTCCACGGTGTGAATATGCTCTAGAAATTTCAAAGTTCTTAATGACTTGTTGCCATAGAATTGCATATCCGAATAAAAGTACAACAAGTCCGAAGTAAGCAATAAAAAATGAAATTGATGCAATAGGGAATTGAGATGCCCATTTCATGTAAACCATAATGATAGAATATATCAAGAAGGCCACATGTAAAAATACATAGTTTTTAATAGTTGGTTTCATATATTCACTCTCTTTTACATTTATATACACGCGTGTAAACTCGCTGTATATAATCAATAGATTCTTATTATATAGAAGGCATATTGAAATGATTTTTGTTTATTCCTTCACATTCCAAAATATATAGTATCATGTCTTCTAATGTAAAACAATAGGAGGCAATGCGTAGCTTTAGAGCTGAAAATAATAGAGCTAGTAGAGTTAGATTTTCCACTGTTCTATAATTTGTATCGTTTTATTTGTTGCATCCATCTCTATTTGAATACCTATTGGCAAAGTAATCATTGGATGAGTATGACAACAGTCAAAATCGGCTAGAAAAGGAAGTTTTTGATTTTGTAATACTTCTAATAATATTTCGTAAGGTTTTCTATTTGTACCACAATCATCAAATTGCTCATGTTTTCCAAGGATGATACCTGAAACTTTATCAAAAACGCCATTAATTTTAAGTAATGAAAAACTTCTTTCGATAGTAGCTGCATCTTTTGAGCTATCTTCAATAAAGAGAATGTCACCATCTTGAATAAGTGGCATATAGGGGCTACCCCAAATACCTTGTATAGTATTTAAATTCCCACCAATAATACGTCCAGTAGCTTTCCCACCAATTACTGAAATCCAATTGTTCGGTCGAAGAGCTTTTTCTTTCGTTTTTTCTTCCCAATTAATAAATTCATCTGACCAAAATAATGGCTGGCTTATGTTGTAAGGAAGGTGTTGATCAGTTAATAAAGTATCCGCAAAATATTTGTACGTGCAATCTACGAAAGGCTCAAATTCACCAAAAGAAGGAACAAGTGCTGGACCATAAAATGTAGGAATTCCTGTTTTTGCATAAATTCCTAGTAATAATGCTGTTGTGTCTGAATAGCCAATCATTAATTTAGGATTCTTTTGAAAAGTCTCATAATCAATGTAAGGTAGTAATGAATTTGAATTCAGTCCCCCAATTGTCGACATGATACAAGAGACGTTAGGGTTTCTAATCAAGTCATTTAATTCATCAGCACGTTCTTTAATGCTCCCGGAGCGATAATAATCATATTGACCTGTTAGTGAACCTTCTAATATATGAAAACCTTTCTGTTCTAAGTATAATTTTGCTCGCTCAAATCTCTTTGGAGAAGTATAGGTTACTGGTGAAGAGGGAGAGTAGATGCCAATTGTATCGCCATATTTCAATGCTTTTGGAAGTATCATTTGTATAAATCCTTTCTATTATATAGTGTTTTTGTGGTTCGATGTTATTGAATATTCTTATATTTTGTTGTTTTTAGTGTAACACATATGAAAAAGAGAACGAGGTTGAAATTATAATTGCTGTAGATGAATAAATATACTTTTTACCTTGACGATATAAAGTAATTGTTGTTATGGTTAAACATGAGTGTATAAAAGGTTGCTAAAGGAGTTTTAGAATGAAGCGGTTAAAATGGGGAAGATTAACAATCCTATTAGTAGTAATTCTGGGTATATGTTGGTTCTTTTTCCAAGGGGTTCAAAAGAGTGAAACAAAAGTAGATACTCAGCCTTTACAAGTGGCAGAGCTACCTAAAACAGGGCTATCTGAAAAAGTAGTTCCACCAAAATATATACCACCAGAAATTGATGCAAAAGCAGCTATTATTATCGATGCGAGTAATGGAGAAGTTATTTATCAAAATAATGAAAATGAAGCTGTTGCCCCTGCTAGTATGTCAAAAATGATGACAGCATATCTCGTTTTAGAGAGTATACATAATGGGAAAGTCCACTGGGAAGATCCAGTGAAAATAAGTGAAAAGTCGGCACAAACAGAGGGTGCAAAAATCCCGATGCAAGCAAATGATACATTAACTGTTAAGGACTTGTATCATGCGTTAATGATTGAATCGGCTAATAATTCGGCTGTCGCTTTAGCAGAACATGTAGCTAAGACAGAAAAAAACTTTGTTCAACTTATGAATGAAAAAGCCCAGCAGTTAGAAATGTCAGATAAAGCTAAATTCGCGAATGCTTCCGGATTGCAGGAGCCCGACGGAAGTGAAACAAAAATGACAGCAGCTGACGTAGCGAAATTAGCGTATCATCTTATAAAAGACTATCCAGAGATATTAGAAGTGACTCACTTACGTCAAAGTCAGTTAGCATTTAATAATATTAATGTTACAAACACAAATGAGATGTTAAACAAAAATAATAAAGCTTTATATATAGAAGGAATAGACGGATTAAAAACAGGATTTACAGATAGCGCAGGGTATTGTTTTACAGGTACTGCAAAACAAGGCGATAATCGTATTATTACAGTTGTTATGGGGACAAAAAGTAAAACAAAACGTTTTACAGAAACAAATAAATTAATGTCCTATGCATTTCAATTACTTAATTAGGTGAAGAAAGAAGTAAATGAGATTGTTATAAAAATAAGACAGACAGTTTATTGAACCTTGATTTTGGTGACGATAAACTGTTTTTTTCTTTGACGTATAGGAAGTAAAAACTTAAGTGATATCATTTGAGTTTGTTTTTGTTTGTTGATATTATTAAGTTAAGAACTTATTAATAATAAGTTCTTAACTTAATAATAAGTTCAAGGGGCATTATATGCTTCGTACATATGATACTGCCTCAAATGAAAAATTGGAGGGAATTGTAATGGCAAAAGATTTTTACTCAGCAATTGAAGACAGAAGATCTATTTACGCGATTAGTAAAGAGCAAGTAGTTTCTGATGAAAGAATTCAAGAAGTGATTTATCATGCTGTGAAACATACACCTTCGGCTTTTAATTCTCAAAGTGCAAGAGTTGTTGTATTACTAGGTGAACAACACGACAAATTATGGAATGTTACGAAAGAAACGTTACGAAAAATTGTACCTGAAAATAATTTTGCACCTACTGAAGAGAAAATGAATGCATTTAAAAGTGGCTATGGAACAGTTTTGTATTTCGAAGATAGTAAAGTAGTAGAAAGTTTGCAAGAGAACTTTGCACTATATAAAGATAATTTTCCTACATGGTCTCAGCAATCTTCTGGAATGTTGCAATTTGCGATTTGGACAGCATTAGAGATTGAAGGTTTTGGTGCTACATTGCAGCATTATAATCCGTTGATTGATGAAGAAGTAAGGAAAGAATGGGATGTACCTGAAAACTGGAAGTTAACTGCGCAAATGCCATTTGGTAAACCGGTAGTTTCGGCAGGAGATAAAGAATATCAGCCATTAGAAACTCGTGTGAAAATTTACAAATAAAATAAAAAATAAAAGGTGAACAGAGATATAATCTGTTCACCTTTTATAAGTAGTAAGGATTTTTTTTGTAGGAATTTTTCATCTGATTTTTTAATTTGTTTTTACGTGTTTCAATAGTTGATACTTTTTGTAATGTTATAATTGAAACGAATTGAAAAAAAGCATAGTACAGTTCTATATTTTTATTTATAGGATCATCTATTATGTTTTTCATAAATATATCTCCTTTTTTTATCTCACTATTTGCGGGCAGTAAGGCTTCCATATCAAAATTCAATGATACGTATAGAATACCGACCTGTAAAAGTTCGATTGGTTTCAGTGTGGGGTGAATAAAATTTGTATGGATTAAAATCCTACTTTATATATGATAATATAAATATCCTGAAAATTCCATGGATAGTGAAAAATAGATAGTGGAATGTGTATTTTCGTCAAATTAGAACAGAATTTTTGGGGTTAAATCTTACAAATCGTCAAATCTTTTAAAAACGATGGATATATCAAAAAAAGTTTTTTGAAAATATTATACTATTGATAAAAAAGCATTTTTTGTCATGATAAGAGTATGCTTCATGGAAGGGACTTTACTAGAAAATACATTCTTTGCATTGTATTAGATTAATAGAGTTTTTTAAAGTGGATAGCAAAAGGAAAATATATATTAAGATAATGAATGGAATGTCGAATTTTCAATGAAATACATAAGAAATTTGAAAAAAGCATTGCAAAAACACACTGTTTAATGATAAAGTTCACATGAAGTTCACACTAAATTCACTTCAATCGTTTAAAATAAATGATGTGTGAAAAATAAAACTCTTGCTAAAAAATGGAACTGGATGAATATTTTACTTTGATAATATTGTAAAGTACTAAGTTTATAGTTTTCTCAAGAGGATAGTAGGGAAAGGAAGTAAAGACAACTTATGAAAAAAGTAATCGCAGGTTTAGCAGCAGCATCTGTAGTAGGTGTAGCAGTTCCTGGAATGGATTCTGCTCATGCACAAGTTTCAAATGATGCGCTAAAAGAAATTAATGGACAAACTCAAACTCAAACGACTGTAACTGAAACAAAAACGGTAGAAACAACTTCTGAATTAAAATACACAGTAACAGCTGATGTATTAAATGTACGTTCAGGTGCTGGTACAGGACATGACGTTATTTCTAAAGTGAAATCAGGTCAAGTACTTCAAGTAATTGGACAAGAAAACGGTTGGTTCAAAGTTAGTGTAAACGGTCAAACAGGTTATGTAAGTGGGGACTTCGTAACAACTGGTGGCAATAAAGGAACTACTACTACTGTTCAGCAAGGAACAGGCACTTACACAGTAAACGTTTCTTCATTAAACGTACGTACAGGCCCAAGTGCATCTCATACTGTTTTAGGTTCTGTAAATAAAGGAAAAACAGTTCAAGTTGTAGGTGAAGTTCAAGATTGGTTTAAAATTAACTTCAATGGTGGAACTGGATACGTAAGTAAAGACTTCGTAACAAAAGGTGGTTCAGCTGTGTCTAACGAAACTCAGCAACCAACTACAAACAACAACAACAATACTACTACAGTTCAAACTGGTGGATCATATGTTGTTAACACAGGTGCTTTAAAAGTACGTACAGGTCCAGCTACATATAACCCTGTAATTGGTGGGGTAACAAACGGTACAGTATTAAACGTTACTGGCGCTGAAAATGGTTGGTATAAAATTAACCATAATGGCCGCACTGGTTACGTAAGTGCAGACTTTGTTAAGTTTGTAAAAGGCGGAGTGAACAATGTAGTTACTGGTGGTAACCAAGGTACGAACCAAGGTACGAACCAAGTACAAAAACCAACAGCACCAACAGGTGGAGATACATCTTCAATCGCTGGATTCGCTAGATCTTTAAATGGTTCACCATACAGAACTGCTGGTACAACACCTGCTGGTTTTGACTGCAGTGGATTCATTCACTACGTATTAAATCAAACTGGTCATAAAGGCGCTCGTCAAACAGTTGCTGGATACTGGAGCTCTAAAACAAAGACTAACAGTCCACAACCAGGTGATTTAGTATACTTCCAAAATACTTATAAATCAGGTCCTTCTCACATGGGCGTTTACTTAGGTAATGGACAGTTCATCAGTGCAGAAACTGACGCAACTGGCGTACGCATTAGCTCTGTAAGCAACTCTTACTGGAGTAAGCACCTATTAGGTTACACAAAAGCATACTAAGAAAAAGTATTTTATATACTTTTCGTATAGAGAAAAGGCTTTCCAGGGAAACTTGGGAAGCCTTTTTCATAGTTGGATAAACTAACAGTATAGTAGTATTTATCCTGCTATTTGCGGGATAATAATCAGCGGGGGATGGACAAATCCCCGCTGATTAAATTTTCACTTTATGTCAATTTTCCATGCAAAAACTTAGCATATAAATCATGAAAATAGTTTGGACGGAATAAGTTTGCTGCATGACCTGCTAATGGAATTTCTTTATATAAAACGTTCGGAAGAATGGACTTCAAATCAAAGAGACAAGATTTATAGAGATGATCATGTTCTCCCATCACCCATAATATAGGATGGGGAAGTGCTTTTAATTTAGATTTTAAGTCGAATTCTAAGCGGTGTCGTAATGACTCAGCAATAATGGACGAGTGTAATTGTAATCCGAAACGGTAATAAATATTTCGTGAAATAACAGCGAATGGATTTGCCCTTAGTATTCCACTTGGAAAAATAGTACTAGCATACTGAGAAAGCCAAGATGAATATTCATCACCACGTTTTTCCCAAAAATTCTGAAAAACATTATATAAACGGGAAGGGTTATTATAATGTCCACCAATATGACAAATACTCAATACTTTTTCTGGATGCATTTGTGCAAATGTCGTAGAGATATAACAGCCATAGCTTAGAGCACAAATATGAGCCTTTTTAATTCCCTCTTTTTCATACAAGTTCAATAATTGATCTACGAGGCGCTGTATTGAAAAGTCGATAGCTTCTCCTTTATCGTCGCCGTGACCTAATAAATCATAAGTTATAATGTTGTAGGAGGCAGAAAATCGTTTATGCTCTTTTTTGAAGGCGCGGCGATTTCCAACTAATCCATGAATAAAAATGATTGTTTCCTTTTCGGAATGTTTATTTGTTTGCAAAAAGGATACTCCTTTCAATGCTGGAGATTTATATAGTGTTTTAAATTAGCTAATTGATAAAATTAGTTATATATTTTCTATGCGTAGTCTATAATTTACATAGAATAATAATAAGTACCAGGTAATAATATCAGATATTTATACTTGTTGTAAAGATGAGTTTATATGTATATTTTGTAAAATTAGAAAAAAGTGTGTTTACATTCAGTTTACATTTATATCGTATTCTAGTTTTAGAAAGAATAGTTTTGTTTATAACGAGGAGATGAACGACAATGGAAGTTAGGAATACAGAAAAGAAAAAAGGGAATTGGAGGCAGTTTTTACGTCTCATTCAAGATACAAATCCACCGAAAGGCATTCTTATTTTTGCATTAATAATGAGCTTACTTTCTACTGGAGCGAGTTTGTTTATTCCAATGCTGACAAAAGGTTTAGTTGATAATTTTTCACTTTCTTCAATTAGTACGGGACAAATTGTTGGATTAATTGCATTCTTTATTATTCAAACAATTGCTGCAGGATTGTCAATTTATTTACTGAATTATATTGGACAAAAAATTGTAGCTGGACTTAGAGAACGATTGTGGAAAAAGGTACTTATTTTACCAGTGTCTTATTATGATCAAAACAGAACGGGAGATACAATTAGTCGTATGACAAATGATACAGGTGTTGTTAAAACATTAATTTCTGAGCATTTGTCAAACTTATTAACAGGCGGTATCTCAATTATTGGGTCATTAATTGTATTATTTGTTTTAGACTGGAAAATGACAATTTTACTTTTAACGGTTATTCCATTATCGGTATTAATTTTAGTTCCACTTGGACGGAAAATGTATAAGATTTCAAAAGCACTTCAAGATGAAACGGCTTCTTTTACTAGTGTATTAACACAAGTACTATCAGAAATTCGTTTAGTAAAATCTTCAAATACGGAAAAAAAAGAATATGAAACAGGTAATACAGGTATCCAAAAATTATTGCAATTTGGTTTGAAAGAAGGAAAAGTGCAAGCATTAATTTCACCTGTTATGTCGTTTGTTTTAATGGCATTGCTTGTTATTATCGTAGGGTATGGTGGAATGCGAGTTTCTAGTGGTGCATTAACAACAGGTGAACTTGTAGCATTTATTTTGTATTTAGTTCAAATTATTATGCCGATGAGTCAGTTATCTATGTTCTTTACTCAGTTCCAAAAAGCAATTGGTGCAACCGAAAGAATTAATACGATTTTAGAATATGAAGTAGAAGATCATGAAACAGGTATGAATGTTACAAATGCGAAGCAGTCGATCGTTATTGAAAATGTACATTTTGAGTATAACGAAGAAGAGAAAGTGTTGGAAAATATCGATTTCACGATTGAATCTGGAAAAGTAACGGCGATTGTAGGACCAAGTGGTAGCGGAAAAACAACTTTATTCTCGCTGTTAGAACGTTTTTATGAGCCAACTAGTGGTTTCATAAAATTAGGGAAAGAACCAATTACAGCATATTCATTACAATCATGGCGACGTCAAATTGGTTACGTTTCACAAGATAGTCCGTTAATTGATGGAACGATTCGTGATAATATTTGTTACGGTGTTGAGGGTGAAGTGACGGATGAAGAAATTGAAAAAGTAGCAGCGATGGCGTATGTTGATGCGTTTATTCATGATTTACCAAGTGGATACGCAACAGAAGTTGGAGAGCGTGGTGTGAAGCTTTCTGGAGGGCAAAGACAACGAATTGCGATTGCTCGAGCGTTACTACGAAATCCGCAAATCCTTATGTTAGATGAAGCGACTTCAAGTCTTGATAGTAAATCGGAATCGGTTGTTCAGAAGGCGTTAAATAACTTAATGAAAGGTAGAACAACTTTAGTTATTGCGCATAGACTTTCTACTGTTGTAGATGCAGATAAAATTATCTTTATTGAAAAAGGGAATCTTACAGGAAGTGGCTCACATGATGAGTTATTACGGACACATGACATGTACCGTGAATTTGCAATGCAACAATTGAAAATTAAAGAAGGAGCATTATAGAATGAAAACAATCAGTGAAGGGGCACTTCACTGATTGTTGATTTTAGAGTGCCAAAAAGTATGTTAAGCAGAAAGGATATGATTCCTTGATACCCAAAATTTTAATTGTAGATGATGATCCGCACATTAGAGAACTTGTCTCTGTATTTTTGGAACGAGAAGGTTTTCAAACATATGAGGCCGTTGATGGATTAGATGCTCTTCGAAAAATAGAAGAAGTGAAAGTCGATATGGCGATTCTTGATATTATGATGCCAAATATGGATGGGTTTGATTTATGTTATGAATTAAGAAAATACTATGATATCCCAATTCTTATGCTGACTGCTAAAGGTGAAACATCTCAAAAAGTAAAAGGATTTCACCTCGGAACAGATGATTATCTTGTAAAACCATTTGATCCTTTAGAATTAGTTGTGAGAGTGAAGGCATTATTGAAGCGTTACCAAATTACAGTATCGCAATCTATTCAAGTTGGGAATGTACTGTTAAATCGTAAAACATTTGAAGTTAACGCCGGAGAACAAACGGTGACGCTGCCGCTAAAAGAATTTGAGTTGCTCTTTACATTAGGATCTAAAGCGGGAAGAACTTGTTCAAGAGAGCAATTAATAGAAGACGTATGGGGATATGATTTTGAAGGGAATGAACGCACGCTAGACGTTCATATTAATCGGTTGCGTGAAAAGTTTCAAGAAGAGCTATCGAAGTTTAGTATAAGGACGATAAGGGGCTTAGGGTATCGCTTAGAGGTAAGTAAATGAGAAAAAGAGAAAGAATGAGTAAGATGAAGATGTTAAAAGTAATAGGGGCGATAGTAGCGCTCTTTGCTTTTCTTACTATAATTTGGTCGATAGCCTTTTTTGTATCGTCTAGTCTAATGAAAGCTTTTGAAATAAACGTATCGCCTTTTATTAGTTTTCTAATTAGTGATATGGTCGGCTTTGTTTTTATCGTTCTTATTTGGACATTAATCGGGATTTTAATGAGACCGAAGCGAGAGGCGATGATTTGGACGATCATTGAACCGATACAAAAAATTGCAAAAGGGGACTTCTCTGTAAAAATACGGAATGAAGAAAAGTATGATGGCGAAATTGGTGTGCTTGTAAAAAGTATTAACGATATGACGGATGAACTTAATGCAATGGAGAAAATGAGACAAGAATTTGTATCGAATGTTTCTCATGAAATACAGTCGCCATTAACATCTATTAAGGGATTTGCTCGAGCGCTACAAGATGATAATCTACCAGTTGAAAAAAGAAAACATTATCTTACTATTATTGAAACTGAAACAACGCGATTATCTAAATTGAGTCAAAATTTATTGAAGCTAACACTTTTAGAGTCAGAGGAGTATTCACCAGAAAGAGCCACTTATCGATTAGATCAACAGTTGAAACAAATTGTGTTAAATAGTGAGCCTCTTTGGGATGAAAAAGGACTTGAGTTAGATCTCGATATGGATAAAGTGTGTGTTACTGCAGACAAAGAAAGTATGAGCCAAGTATGGATTAATTTAATTCATAACAGTATTAAATTCACACCAAATGGTGGCACGATTACAATTCATTTAAAAGAACATAAGGAATTCTTGGAAGTAAGTATTCATGATACGGGAATTGGTATATCCGAAGAACAGAAACAACATATTTTTGAACGTTTTTATAAAGCGGATTCTTCACGAAACCGTGCTTATGGAGGAAGTGGATTAGGTCTAGCAATTGTAAAAAAAGTACTCGACCTTCATCAAGGAAAAATAAAAGTTGAGAGTGTAGAAGGAAATGGTACAGAATTTATTGTGCGTATTCCAAATCATGAAGAAAAATAGTGTTAGAAGGAGGCCTTCTAACACTATTTTTCTTTAAAAATGCATTTACCATTACTATAGTTACCTATAAGTAACCTACGCACATAAAAGTGCATCATTGCCTTTTTACATAAACATAGATACACTTTTAATATAATAAACAACTGAGAAGATTAAGGAGTGTTACACTTGGCAGAATTATTACAAGGGAAAAATGCTTTAATTACAGGAGCAGGTAGAGGGATTGGTCGCGCTGTAGCGATCGCATTAGCGAAAGAAGGCGTAAATGTTGGTCTTTTAGCTCGTTCAGAAGAAAACTTAAAAGCAGTTGCGAAAGAAGTAGAAGCAGAAGGCGTAAAAGCTGTTATTGCGACTGCTGACGTATCTTCATATGAAGAGGTAACTACTGCAATTGAAACATTAAAAAACGGTTTAGGATCTATCGATATTTTAATTAATAACGCTGGTATTTCTAAATTCGGTAAGTTTTTAGAATTAGACGTTGCTGATTGGGAAAAAATCATTCAAGTAAACTTAATGGGTGTATACTATGCAACTCGTGCAGCTTTACCAAGTATGATTGAACAACAATCTGGTGATATTATTAATATTTCATCTACAGCAGGACAAAAAGGTGCACCTGTAACAAGTGCATATAGTGCTTCTAAATTTGGTGTTCTTGGTTTAACAGAATCGTTAGCAATGGAAGTTCGTAAACATAATATCCGTGTAACAGCTTTAACTCCAAGTACAGTAGCAACTGACATGGCTGTAGACTTAGGATTAACTGATGGAAACCCTGATAAAGTAATGCAAGCGGAAGATATTGCAGAGTTTATCGTAGCGCAGCTGAAATTAAATAAACGTACATTTATTAAATCAGCAGGACTTTGGTCTACTAATCCGTAAGGGATAAATTTATAAACAAAAGAAGGGATATCTATTCTGTAATGGAGTGGGTGTCCTTTTTTATTTTTTTGTATGTAAAGCAGAATTGTCGGTATAATGAGAAGTGAATGGTAGAAAAGCATGAAAAACTTGAAGGGGATGGTATTTCCATGAGTACGATTGAGAAATGGACCGCTGTTGATCAATATATGAGTGATGTATTAATACCGAAAGATTCTATATTAGAAGAAGTTCTTCAAGCAAATGCTTCAGCTAATTTGCCGGCACATGATGTATCGCCAACTCAAGGGAAGTTTTTACAACTATTAGTACAAATTCAAGGAGCTCGTAACATTTTAGAAATTGGCACTCTAGGCGGATATAGTACAATATGGCTTGCAAGAGCATTGCCATCTGGAGGGCGAATTGTTACATTAGAAGCAAGTGAAAAGCATGCTGAAATTGCACGGAGCAATATTGAGCGTGCCAATTTGAATGATAGAATTGAAATACGATTAGGATTAGCGTTAGATTCTTTAAAACAAATAGAAAATGAGAAGTATGAACCATTTGATTTTATTTTCATAGATGCGGATAAACAAAATAACCCTGCTTATTTTGAATGGGCACTGAAACTATCACGCCCTGGTACTGTAATTATTGGGGATAACGTAGTACGTGAAGGTGAAGTTATTGATAATACTAGTAGCGATCCTCGTGTACAAGGGATACGCCATTTCTATGAGCTAATAGCTGCTGAGCCACGTGTAAGTGCTACAGCGCTTCAAACTGTCGGAAGTAAAGGATACGATGGATTTGTAATGGCAGTCGTTAAAGAATGATGTAAGGAGATAAGTGGAATGAAAAAGATGTTTGAACAATTATAACGTGTATCGTGTACAACGCAGTTAGCTCGAGGCCCTCCGATATACATAACGCTATATGTTATATTAAAAAATTGGAGGTTGTGAGTAGATGAGAACGGAAAAAGAAATGCTAGACTTAATTATAAATACAGCAAAAGAGGATGAAAGAATTCGAGCTGTCATCATGAATGGGTCACGTGTGAATCCAAATGTGAAAAAAGATTGTTTTCAAGACTATGATATTATTTATGTTGTAAAAGATATACAATCTTTTACGTGTAATCATAGTTGGATTAATAGATTTGGAGAAATAATGATTGTGCAAATGCCGGAAGAAATGTCGTTAGTTCCAGCGGATGAAGACGGGAAATTTCCGTATTTAATGCAGTTTATGGATGGAAACCGGATTGATTTAATGCTAGTTCCAGGGGATTTAATAAATAAATTTATTGGACAGGATAGTTTAAGTAAATTGCTACTTGATAAAGATAATTGTATTGGCGAGTTTGCACCAGCAAACGATAATGATTACACGATAAAAAAGCCTACAGAAAAAGAGTTTTTGGATTGCTGTAATGAATTTTGGTGGTGCAGTACAAATGTAGGAAAAGGATTGTGGCGCGAGGAACTTTCTTATGCGAAAGGGATGCTTGAAGGCCCTGTACGAGATATGTTGGTTGTAATGCTAGAGTGGCATATCGGTATGAAAACAGAGTTTACAGTTAATGCTGGGAAGTTTGGAAAGCATTTCGAACAATATGTTGAAAAAGATGTCTGGGAGCAGTTTAAAAGGACATTTTCAAATGCAGAATATGAAAACATTTGGGATTCATTTTTCGTAATGGGTGATTTATTTAGGAAAGTTGCGAACGAAATTGCTAACACTTATGAATATCAATATCCGCAAGATGCCGATGACAAAGTGTCGAGTTATTTAAAGCATGTAAGAAAATTACCGAAAGATAGTAAAGTAATTTATTAAGTATATAAATCAATAAGACTGTCCTAATTACGGACAGTCTTATTTTTGTTCATGAATAAGAATTTCTCTAACAAAGTGCAGCTGAATCACATATGAAATTTTAGGGAGGTTTTTATCATGTATTATTTTTATTCACCAGAAATGTTCGTTCCATTTCCTTTGGGGCTAGAACGCAATATTTCGTATGCTTATATGCCATATCATTCATTTTATTATGGAGACTATGTAAATGCGATGCCATACGCATTACATGTTCCTCAAAATTATGAAGCCGAAATGAAAGAAGAGGATCGAGGGTCATGGACACCATTTTCGTGGGCCGAAAAATATGCGTATGCATTTTCAGGACCATACAATAAAGCAGAAGTGGCTCTTACATTTGATGATGGACCAGATTTAGTATTTACGCCAAAAATTTTAGATAAGTTAAAACAACATAATGTAAAAGCTACTTTTTTCCTGCTTGGTGAAAATGCAGAAAGGTATCCAAATGTAGTAAAGCGTATCGCTAATGAAGGGCATGTAATTGGTAATCATACGTATAGTCATCCGAATTTAGCGAAAGTAAATGAGGCTGAGTACCATAATCAAATTATAAAAACGGAAGAAATATTAAATCGTTTAGCTGGTTATGCACCGAAGTTTATACGTCCGCCGTACGGTGAAATACTTGAAAATCAATTGAAGTGGGCGACAGAACAAAATTTTATGATTGTACAGTGGAGTGTTGATACGGTTGATTGGAAAGGTGTAAGTGCTGATACAATTACAAATAATGTATTAGGGAATTCATTTCCAGGTAGTGTTATACTTCAACATTCAACTCCAGGTGGACATTTACAAGGATCAGTAGAGGCGCTAGACAAAATCATTCCACAGTTAAAAACGAAAGGAGCGCGTTTTGTAACACTTCCAAGTATGTTCCAGACATCTAAAGAGAGAAAGTGAAAATGTTAATAATTGGAACATGTAAAGTTGTATAGTATAATGAAAGTGTAAGTTAGGAGGTGGATATGATTGATGTATGCACTAGTAAACATAGGAATAAGCATATTGATTGGTATTATATTTATACTTGCCGCACTTATTCTTCAAAAAAATCCACCAACGGATATTAACGCAGCATACGGTTACCGTACGAAACGATCAATGAAAAATAAGGAATTATGGGATGCGGGTAACAAGTATAGTGCAGAAGTGATGAATCAAAATGGATTTATTATGATGTTAATTGGAAGTGTTATTAGTATATTGTTTAGATATCCCCATACAATGATAGCGATTATGATTGTTATGCTGTTGTTAATTATACGATTATTTATACGAGTAGAGAAAAAATTAAAGATACTTGAGCAATAAAAAAATAAGACTCCCGAATAAAGTAAGCTGGGAGTCCTATTTTTTTATAAACTATTTTTGTTTAGCGATTCTTGTCCTTGCACTATAACAAATTCATAGTATTCAAGATCATAAGGATAAATATCTTCAAATGTTATCGTTATCGGATTATTGTTTAAAACAGAATTAGTCGTTAAAGATGAAATCTCTCTTCTTAATAGTTGTAGAAAAGAAGTCGCATGTACTTTCATCACATCGTCTACTTCTTCACCTGGTGCAAATGGAAGTGGTTTTATTACATTGTGGAAATACATATGACAAAACTCACGATCAGTAAGGCTTGAAATTTCATAATCTATTTTATAGATTCCTTTGTATGTTAAATCATTCGTTTGGAAGGAAAGACCCAGTTCTTCCTCAATTTCACGTAGACCGCCAATTAGTACATCTTCATCATGCATAATATGTCCGGCGGATGTAATATCCCATATACCCGGAGCTTCTTTTTTATTATTAGAGCGTAATTGGAAATATAAGAACATATCCTCAGCATCTTTTTCTACAAACCAGCAATGAAATGTTTCGTGCCAATCACCGTCACGATGCACGTCATCACGTAATTTCTTTCCAAGTGTATTTCTTTCAGGATCAAATATTGTTAACCACTCTGTCATTTTAATTCCCCTTTCTGCAAATTTTATTATACAATATTTGTATTGAATTTTGGGAAAATAAAGAAAAAGGAGTGATTATTAGTGAAGATAGAGAATAAGGAAATAAAATCAATAATTTCAACTGAGGAAGAATTACGACAAATATTGGGGCAACCAAGTGAACGGGCTTTGAAAAAAGTTATTTCATCACTTGATCACCATTGTGTAGATTTCCTGTCTAAATCGCCTTTTCTAGTATTATCTACTGCAAATAAATTCGGAGAGTGTGATGCTTCGCCGAGGGGAGACGCACCTGGATTTGTATATGTATTAAATGAAAATAAAATTATCATCCCAGAAAGACCGGGTAATCGTCGTATAGACTCTATTTTAAATATAATTTCAAATTCGCACGTAGGGTTAATCTTTTTTATTCCGGGTCTTGGGGAAACACTCCGAATAAACGGTAAAGCATATATTACGAACGATGAAGAAATTTTGAAAGAAATGCAGGCGAATGGACGTAATCCGTTACTTGGAATTGTTGTTGAAATAGAAGAATGCTATATTCATTGTGCAAAAGCTTTTATTCGTTCAAAAGTGTGGGATCCAGAGTCATGGTTAAATAAAACAGAGCTACCTTCAGCACCGAAAATGTTAATGGAGCATGCGAAAGTGAATGCTTCAGAAGAGGATGTTGCGCGTTCTTTAGAAGAAAGTTATACGAAAAGATTGTATTAAAAATATTTTATAAATATAGTTTTAGGAAGTGGGAGGCTTCTCGTTTTAGAATGAATTATTTATATATGAACTGCTGATTTATAAGTTAGAAATTTAAAATATAGGTAATAAGAGAAGTCTTTGTAAAATGTTATTGTGAAATATAATAAAAAAGTATCTTTAAAATAGTGAGTGAAAATAGGCTTGCTTTTTAAAATTTTCATAACTATAATAAGTTAACAAATAGACATGAACGAAAAAGTAACGATAAGGACATGAGATGATTTTTACGGTTTACAGAGAGGGAAGCCAAGGCTGTGAGTTTCCTAACACGAAAAATGATTTTACCACCTTTGAACTTCAATAGTGAACGAGTAATCTAGTAATTATTGACGGTATCAGCCGTTATCTGAACTTGAGCAATCTAGAAGAAAGTAAGTCTAGGTTGGAACAAGGGTGGAACCACGAAAACACATTCGTCCCTTTCCTAGGGATGAGTGTGTTTTTTTATAGTTATTAGATTGAAAATTAAAAATAATTTAAAAATAGTATTGATTTTGTTTTTTATGCGAGTATAATGAGTTAACAAATAAACATGAACGAAAAAGTAACGATAAGGACATGAGAACATTTTTACGGTTTACAGAGAGGGAAGCCAAAGGCTGTGAGCTTCCTAACACGAGAAATGATCTTACCACCTTTGAACTTCAATAGTGAACGAGTAATCTAGTAATTATTGACGGTATCAGCCGTTATCTGAACTTGAGCAACCTAGAAGGAAATAAATCTGGGTTGGAACAAGGGTGGAACCACGAAAACACATTCGTCCCTTTCCTAGGGATGAGTGTGTTTTTTTATCCCGCATTAACGGTCAGTAAGACTCCCATCTCAAAATTTGGCGGATACGAGGTAGTAAGATGGGAGATCAACTGTCCGTAAAAGCCCGATTGGTTCAACTAATACTCAGTGAGGAATGGACAAAATCCCCACTGATTAAAGTTTCACTTTATTACTTTGAAAGGAGGTGCGGTAACATGAAACGATTAGTACGTACGGAAATAACCACCACCTGCATGAAAAAATGGCAGAGCAAGGTGATTGATAGAGATAAAAAATAAAATTTTAGGAGGAGATTAGAAGATGAATAATGTTATTAATGTTGGGCTATTAGGATTAGGTACTGTCGGAAGTGGTGTTGTCCATATTTTGAAAGAACATTATCAAAAAATTACTCTTGATACAGGATGTAAAGTAAAGGTAAAGACAGTCGTTGTACGTGATTTGGAAAAAGAACGTGATGTTTGCATTGATGGAATCGTAGTAACAAGTAATGTTGATGAAGTTCTAAATGATTCAAATATTGATATTGTAGTAGAGGTAATGGGCGGAATTGAAGAAGCGAAAGAACATATTGTGAAGGCTTTACAAAGTAAGAAACATGTCGTAACAGCAAATAAAGATTTAATGGCCGTATACGGTGCGGAGCTTTTGCAATTAGCAAATAAAAATGAATGTGACTTATGTTACGAAGCGAGTGTAGCTGGTGGGATTCCGATATTACGAGGATTATCAGACGGGCTAGCGTCAGATCAAATTGAAAAAATAATGGGAATCGTAAATGGAACAACAAATTACATGTTAACAAAGATGAGTCAAAATGGATGGTCGTATGAAGAGGCTTTACAGGAAGCACAAAAATTGGGTTTCGCAGAATCAGATCCGACAGCGGATGTAGATGGGCTAGATGCGGCGAGAAAGGTAGCAATTCTTGCAAATTTAGGATTTTCGATGAATGTTGCATTAGATGATGTGCAAGTAAGAGGGATTCGAAAGGTCGAAAAAGAAGATTTACAAATGGCTGAAAAGTTAGGATTTACTATGAAGTTAATTGGTAAAGCAGAGAAACAAGGATCATCCATTCACTTAAGTGTAGAACCGACTTTATTACCAAACCATCATCCGTTATCAAATGTTAATAATGAATTTAATGCGGTGTATGTTCACGGTCAAGCAGTAGGAGAAGTGATGTTTTACGGACCTGGAGCTGGGAAGTTGCCGACTGGTTCTGCTGTAGTAAGTGATATTATTTCAATCGTTAAAAATATGAATCAAGTTCCGAAAAATAAAAGTGTGTTAAAAGAACCAGAACCGTACGAATTACAAGGAGATGAAGAAGTAGTTTCGAAATATTTCTTACGTATTTCATTACGAGATGAGCCTGGGATGTTGCGAAAAATAACAGAATGTTTCGTTAGTTATTCTGTAAGTTTAAAAGAAGTTATCCAATTACCTTTGAATCGTGAACTTGCAGAAGTCGTTGTTGTGACACATCACACTTCAAAATATCAATTCGAACGAGTTTTAGGAGCGATAGAAGCTGTCGCAAGTGAAATAAACAGCCACTACATTATTGAGGAGGAAAAACAATATGTATAAAGGATTATTAAACCAGTATGCTTCTTATTTACCAGTGAATGAAAACACACCTGATGTTAGCTTAATGGAAGGGAACACACCTCTTATTCCATTATTAAATATATCAAAACAATTAGGGATTCAGTTATACGGTAAATATGAAGGAGCGAATCCAACAGGTTCTTTTAAAGACCGTGGTATGGTAATGGCAGTTGCAAAGGCGAAGGAAGAAGGGGCGGAGGCAATCATTTGTGCATCAACAGGTAATACATCAGCATCAGCTGCCGCATATGCGGCACGCCTCGGAATGAAATGTATTATCGTAATCCCAGAAGGAAAGATTGCGCATGGGAAATTAGCGCAAGCGGTCGCCTATGGAGCTGAAATCATTTCAATAGAAGGGAATTTTGATGATGCACTTAAAGCTGTAAGACATATTGCTGCAGAAGAGCCGATTACATTAGTAAACTCAGTGAATCCGTACCGAATTGAAGGGCAAAAAACAGCAGCATTTGAAATTTGTGACCAGTTGCAAAGTGCACCAGATGTTCTAGCTATCCCTGTTGGGAATGCAGGGAATATTACAGCATATTGGAAGGGCTTCTGTGAATACGAGAAAGAAAAAGGTTATAAGAAACCAAGAATTCACGGCTTTGAAGCGGAAGGAGCGGCGGCAATTGTAAAAGGACATGTAATTGAAGAACCTGAAACAATTGCAACAGCGATTCGCATCGGTAATCCAGCAAGTTGGTCGTATGCAGTAGAGGCAGCCGAACAGTCTCATGGTGAAATAGATATGGTGTCAGATGAGGAAATATTACATGCGTATAGATTATTAGCAAAAACGGAAGGGGTTTTCGCTGAGCCAGGATCAAATGCTTCATTAGCGGGCGTAATTAAACATGTTCAATCTGGAAAAATCAAAAAGGGAGAAACAGTTGTTGCAGTATTAACTGGAAACGGTTTGAAAGATCCTGATATTGCTATTTCTTCTAATAAATTAGATATTACAAGTGTTTCAAATGATATAGAGCAAATTAAAGATCATATTAAAGGGGTGATTATGTCGTGATACCATTGAGAGTACGTGTCCCTGCTAGTACAGCGAATGTCGGGCCTGGATTTGATTCTGTTGGAATAGCTTTGTCATTATATTTAGAAGTGAGTGTAAAGGGAGAAGCTGATAAGTGGCAAGTGATACATTCTTTTGACGATTCAATTCCAAAAGACGATAAAAATTTAATTGTTAGCACGGCATGTAAAGTATGTCCTTCTTTATCACCCCATATAATAGAAGTTACTAGTAATATTCCGCTGACAAGAGGGCTAGGAAGTAGCGCATCAGCGATTGTAGCAGGAATAGAGCTTGCGAATCAACTTGGAAATTTATATTTAACAACTGATCAAAAGGTTCAAATTGCTACAAATTTTGAGGGACATCCAGATAATGTTGCTGCTTCTATTTTAGGTGGAACTGTAATCGGAGCGCTGGATGGAAAGAATGTTTCGGTTGTAAGGATTGAAAGTAAGGAATTAGGCGTAATTTCTCTTATTCCAAATGAAGAGCTAAATACAGATGAAAGCCGATCTGTATTACCAGAGATGTTTCCGTTTCATGAAGCAGTTAAAGCTAGTGCGATAAGCAACGTATTAGTAGCTGCGTTATGTCAAAAGAAGTGGGAAGTTGTAGGTGAAATGATGGAACGAGATCATTTCCACGAGCCATATCGTTTAGAACTTGTACCGTTATTACCATCAATTCGTAAATGTGCAAAGGAATTTGGAGCATATGGCACAGCGCTTAGTGGTGCGGGACCATCCATTTTTATTTTAACTCCGTACGAGAAGCGTAAAGAAATAGCTGACCAATTAGCGAGAGTATTTGCAGCTATGAAAGTATGTGAGCTTGAAATTGATCATAAAGGGACTACTGTAAATAAGGAAGAACATATTGGATTATAAAGAAAGCTAGCATCGCTAGCTTTCTTTACGTTATGGAGAATCTATTTTAAAGGGGATTTTTCGGAATGAACATTAATTTTAGAGGTGATTATATGAGTTCAAAAGAGTCACCAGAAGAAAAAAGAGAACGCATGAGACAAAGTGAATTGAAACATAATCCTACCGGTTCTTTGAATGATGGACTCAACAGGGCGGAATCAGGTAGCCCTGCTGATATGACAGGTGGTATGAATTGGAAAGGTACAGGGATATTAATTTTAGTGCTAGTTGTAGGATATATTATATACACTTACTTTTTCAGTTAAGGAAAGCTTGATGGAATTTAGATTTGCTTGATCTAATTATTAGTGAGAATAAAAAAATAAGGATTAAAGTCCCACTGTATTACATATTTTCTTTAAACAGATTATAGTTATACGTAAATTTTTTTTGCTCATAATAGAGCTAGCATAATGCTAGCTCTATTATTTTTTGCCATATTCCTGTAACAAACCTCCTGTATATTCATTGGTGGAGGTGCAGAAGATGAAAAAAATGATAGCGATATGTCTTCTTACAACATTGTCATTTTCGACTTTAGTCGGGTGTGATGTAAAAGGTAATGATGCTTTACAAGAGTCTAAAATAAAGAAAGCGACGTATAAAGATTTTACTTACGATGTAAATCCTGAGACTTTTACGTTAACTGTAGAACATGATGGTGTAAAAGAACAGGCATCACAACCGTTACCAAAAATGAAGGTGTCGAATTTGAAAAAAGAAAAGGATCATACATCATGGGAATATCCGGATCAAAAAGTAAAAGTGAATTTAGAAAAGAAAAAAGACCACTTAAATATTGAAGTGGAATCGACTGGTGCAGAAAGTTTCACATGGCCAAAAGTGCAAGCTGAAAATTATACACTTCCGTTATGGGAAGGTAAGCAAATTCCGAGTAATGATGAGAATTGGAAGAAGTTTTTAAAGGATGATGCATATTCATTTGCTGAATCATTTTCTATGAAGTTTTTTGCATTAAATGGTTCTAAATATTCAATCGTATATATTGCGAACAATATGTTTAATAATGAATTGAAATTTCATTCAGATCCGAAAATAGGGTTTGATTTTACACATGAATTCCCGAGTATAAATAAAAATAAAACGTACGGATTTCAATTATATGTGACAAATAATGATGCAGTAAGTATTGCTAAACTGTATAAGGATAATATTGCTCGAAAAGGTGAATTTAAAACATTACAAGAAAAGGCAAGAAAAAATAAAGAAATCGAAAAACTTTACGGGGCAGCTCATTTTTACTTTTGGAATCAAAATGGTTTATCAGAAAGTAACGTGAATTGGCCGAAGCTAAGAGAGCAAATAAATAGCCCGGTGTTTAGCCATATAAAAGAGCTTATTCAAAAGAATAGTTCAGAGCCTGGGGAATTGAATGTATTTGAGCAGGTGAGTAAACAAGACTTTATCGATAAGTACCAAAAAAATGTTATTTTACGCTATACAAACGAAGTATTATCTATGAAGGAATTGTATAAAGAGGATGTTTTCCCGAAAGTTAATCAGGAAGCTAGTGTGTTATTAAAGAAAGGTGTAGATCACTTATCGAAGACAGAGCTGTATAGCTTAAATAAACATTTATTAAAGTCAGTACTCGGTGATGCAGTTGAAGAAGTAAGTAAATGGGGTAAAGCAGATGGAACGGATATAATAAAGGAAATGAAAAAAGTAGGGATAGACAAAGCGTGGATTGGTCTACCGAACTGGGAACAAGGATTTATGCAGCCTAATTTCGTTACAGAAGCTAAGGAAATGGGATATTTAGTTGGTCCGTATGATTCTTACCATTCTATTCATGAAAAAGGTGATAAAAATTGGAACACAGCTTCCTTTAATGACCCATCGTTATATGAAGAAGCCACTGTAACGAAGAAAAATGGTGAGAAAGTGCAAGGGTTTTTAGGGAGAGGCCGAAAATTAAATCCGACATTATCACTTCCTAGTGTAAAAGAACGAATGAACGATATATTACAAAATGGCCCTAAATATAATTCATGGTTTATTGATTGTGACGCGACGGGCGAAATTTATGATGACTATTCGGCAAAACATGTAACGACACAAGAACAAGATTTACAAGCACGATTAAAACGAATGGATTATATTGCACAAGAAAAAGGTATGGTAGTTGGCTCTGAGGGCGGAAATGATTTTGCAAGTAGTACGATTGCATTTGCTCATGGAATTGAAACACCAGTTATTAAGTGGGACGATGAAGATATGAGAAAAAATAAAACAAGCCCGTATTATGTCGGTGGATATTGGTCACCAAATCAAAATGTTCCAGAAAAATATGCAAAACAAGTACCGTTAAAAGAAGAATATAAGCAAGTATATTTAAATTCAGTATATTCGGTGCCATTATATAAACTAGTATACAATGATTCGGTTATTACAACGCACCACTGGGAATGGGGAAGTTTGAAGGTAAAGGACGAGGTTGGAAATCGTATGTTATATGAGTTATTGTATAATGTTCCTCCGTTGTACCATTTAGATGAAGTAGAGTGGAATAAGCATAAAAAAGAAATTACAGAGCATCTGAAAGTTTGGAATGATGTTCATGAAAAGGCAGTAAAAGAAGAAATGACGAACTTTGCATATTTGTCAGAAGATAAGTTAGTACAATCTGCTTCTTATGGAAAAGAGATTAAAATTATTGTGAATTTCTCTAATGATGATGTGGAAATAGAAAAAACGAAAATAAAAGCAAAATCAGCTTTAATTTATAATAATGGAAAGCAAATGATATACACACCAAATGAGAAATAATAAAGTGGAATTTTAATCAGTGGGGGATTTATCCCTCACTGATTATTAGTCATCACCAATCAAAATTTCACGGCACAAACTTGACTCTTTTATTCCTGCTAAATTATGAGGTGAAAGTCTTACTACCTGCAAATAACAGAATGATAAATCTGTAAATTCGAACGTTTTGAAGTGTTAAATTTTTGAAGTTGATAAATAGTGACTTGCCAAAAATAAGCACGAGAGTATAATGTGAAATGGAATACATATTGGATTCATGATGTAACCTTACAAAAATGTAAGGTGATTGAAAGGAAATTCAATATGAAGATTACTAGACATACATTATACTAGGAAAAGAGAAAGAGAGGAGAATGAACATGAGCTCTGAATTAGAACAAGATACGAGAAGCAGTAAAAAACGTTCTAAAAGAAAATCAATAAAATGGTTCATTTTAATTCCATTTTTCCTACTTATTTTTGGAGGAGTAGGATATGGATCGTTTATATATAACAAAGCAAAAGCTGTTGTAAGTGATGCATATGCAAAAATTGATAAGTCATCAAAAAGGGACAAAGAAGTGGAACCTTTAAAGGATAATATCTCGATTTTAATCATGGGTGTCGATGGAAGCGAAATGAGAAAAAGCCAATATGGTGAAGCGGTTCGAACAGATGCACTTTTATTAGCGACAATTAATAAAGATGATAAGTCAGTTAAATTAGTAAGTATTCCGCGTGATTCACGCGTTTATATTCCATCTAGAAAAAAATTAGATAAAATTACACACGCACACGTATTTGGTGGTGTTGAAAGTACACGAGATACAGTGGAAAGATTTTTAAATGTACCAGTTGATTATTATGTGAAGTTTAACTTTGAGTCATTTGTACAAATTGTAGATTCAATTGGTGGTATTGATATTGATGTACCTGTTACTTTCACTGAACAAGATAGTAAAGACCAAGCAGGTATGATTCATTTAGAAAAAGGTTACCAACATTTAAATGGTGAACAAGCACTTGCACTTGCGAGAACGCGTAAAATTGACAGTGATACAATGCGTGGTCAAAGACAACAACTTGTAATTGAAGCAATTGCGAAAAAAGCAATGTCTGTTCAATCTATTAGTAAAATGGGCTCTTTACTTGATGCAGTTGATAAAAATATGAAAACAAACTTAACGTTTGATGATATGCTTGCTATTACGAAAAATATGGCAGGCTCTGATTTGCAAATGGAAAAGATGCAAATAGAAGGAACAGATAAACGTATTGGTGGTATTTATTATTACATTCCAAATGAAAAGAATGTAAAAGATATTTCGAATAAGTTAAATGCGCATTTAGGTGTTACACCAAAACCAAATCGAAATGAATAAGTATAAAAAAAGGTTGGCCTCAGCCAATCTTTTTTTATGGAAATGGACTGCTTCATTTATTTTTAGTAGAAGGGCTACTAGTTTTTTCACGTCTACAGTTAAATCATTTTAATTTATATAAACAAAAGGTGCAATTGTACGATATACTAGAGGAAAGAATTTGGTAATTAACTCCTAAAATAGAGGAAATAAATTCATCTCATTGCAAGTTGAAAGCGAATTGAATTGATGGAAGATCAAACAGGTTAAAACAAATCTTCTTGAAAGTTGTACATAGTGCAATCAAGAATTGGTATGAAAAGAATAAAGAGCTTGTTGAGGCAGGAACAACAATTTTGATAAAACTCCCATTATAATTCATATTTTAGATTGTTTATATAGTGTAATAAAATAAATAGATGTATAATTATATTGGGTGATTTATATATAAGATTAATAGGGAGAGGAATTCGATAGAATGGAAAAGGCTTTTAAAATTAAACGAGTTGCAGTTGTTTCAGTAGCGATTGCAATAGTAGCTATTGGGTATTTCATGTTTCAATCTATTACTTCACCAGCAAAAGCTGTTGCGAAGCAAGAAAATATAGTGCAGCTTGCAAGTGAACAATCGAAAGTTGAAATGAATAAAACGGCGCCAAGTCGTTTTAACGGAATGGAAAGAAAAGTTGCTTATCTTACATTTGATGATGGGCCAGGAAAATATACGGCTGAATTATTAAATATGTTAAAACAGCATGATGCGAAGGCGACATTCTTTTTAATTGGTGCGAATGTAAAACAGTTTCCTGATTTAGTAAAACGTGAAAATGCAGAAGGACATTATGTTGGAATGCATAGTATGACACACAATTTTGCGAAGTTATATAAAAATGGCGAATATGTTAATGAAATGAAAGAAGATCAAAGCTTAATCGCAAATATTATTGGAAAATCACCTCAATTAACACGTCCACCATACGGGTCGAAGCCTGGTTTAAATGAAGACCTTCGAAACAAAGTAGTAGAGGGTGGTCTTAAAGTGTGGGACTGGACAATTGACTCTTTAGACTGGAAATACAATAAAGTACCAGTGGATGCAGCGGCAGCGCAAATCGCTCAAAATGTATTAGCTGGTGCAACAAAACCGCAAGAAGTCATTTTAATGCATGACATTCACCCGCAATCAGTTGCTGCTGTGCCAGCAATTTTAAAGGGTCTAAAAGAAAAAGGTTATGAGTTTGAAGCATATCATGAAGAGAATCACTTCCCCGTGAACCTCTGGCATGATAACCGTATGTAATGGAGGAATTGAAGTTGAAATATGGAAAAGTAGCAGTAGTTGGAGCATTATCAGTAGGATTATTATCAGGTTGTTTCGGTGAAAAGCCAGAAGAAAATTTATTTACGGCTTTTGAAGCAGCATCTACACAAGAAAAACCTTTAGCAGATGACACAAAAAAATTAGAGAAGTTAGAAAAGCAAGGACAAGAACTTTATTCTCAAATTTTACAAGAAGGTAAAGAGCATAATGAAGCAGTTTCAAAGAAAATAGAGCAAGCTACTGCAAATGTAGACGAGCGTGAAAAAGTATTGAAAAACGAGAAGGAACAGTTAGAAAAAGCGCAGAAAGAAACGACACCCGTTCAAAAAAATATTGAAAAACTCGAAGATAAGAAATTACAAAAACAAGCAAAAACAGTAGAAGAATCGTATAAAAATCGTTATGATGCCTTCCAAAAGATGAATGAGAATTACACGAAGGCGTTAGCGACTGAAAAAGAACTGTATGAAAAATTAAAAGTAAAAGAAACGAAGTTAAAAGAAATTGGTGAAAAAGTTAAAACTGTTAATGAGTTAAATGTGGAAGCGCAAAAGGCGAAAGAACAATTTAATAAACATACAAAAGAGTATAATGATAATAAGTTAGCATTTTATAAAGATGCACAAATTAAAATTAAAGAACAAAAATAAAGAAAGATCTTAATTATAATAAAAAGCCGGGGAAACATTGTCAAAAATGTTTTTTCGGTTTTTTACTTTAAATGAATAGAAAAGACTGGAATTGATATCATAAAAGAGTTATAGTGAAATATTCGAAGGGAAACATTGTAAAGTAAGGAGAAGAATTTATGTCATATGAATTTTTATTCAAATTAGGTTTAGCACTCTTTTTAGGATTATTCATCGGAATAGATAGGCAGCTAAAGAATAAACCGCTTGGTGTGAAAACAAGTATGGTTATTTCCGTAGCGAGTTGTTTAATTACAATGGTTTCAATTGAATCAGTGAATGTTTATTCTGTACCGGGTCATACAAACATGGACCCAATGCGTCTCGCTGCTCAAATTGTTAGTGGGATCGGTTTTCTTGGAGCAGGGGTAATTTTACGAAGAAATAATGACGTTATTTCAGGATTAACGACAGCTTCTATGGTATGGGCCGCTTCAGCACTAGGTATTGCGATTGGTGCAGGGTTTTATATACAAGCGACGGTTGCTATGATTTTAATTATATTAGCGATTAACGTACTTCCGCAAATTGTGAAAATTGCAGGCCCTTATTCATTAAGACAAAAGGACTTATCTATAAAAATTACCGTAAACAAACATCGAGAGTTAGACGGGATTTTTAAGCAAATTAAAAATTTAAATATGCAAGTGAAACGAGTGAAAATTAAAGATATTGATAATGGGGCATCTCAGCAATTGGAAATGGTCATTTTAGCTCCAGAAGATTTATATACAACTGAATTATATAGTTCTTTAAAAGAAATCGATCATGTTGTTTCAGTAGAAGTTGAAAGTAGATAAAAAGAGTGATGAAAATTCACTCTTTTTTTAATGCATACAAAACATTTTGCTATAATTATTTTCTAAGGGGGATGAGTATGGTGGAGATACATATTAGAAAGGCAATGAAATCTGATATTGCGGCAATAGCAAAAGTGCATGTGGATAGTTGGAAAACAACGTATACTGGGATATTCGCTAACGAAATTTTAGAAAATTTAACATTTGAACAAAGAAAAAAGCAATGGGAAAACATTTTTCAAAAAGAAGACAATCTACAATATAGATTTGTAGCAGAGACGTTAACTGGGGAAATTATCGGATTTATCGATGGGGGAGTTGAAAGAACAGGTACATATAATTGTGATGGGGAATTATATGCAATATACATTTTACAAAAATATCAAGGAATGAAGATAGGACAAAGATTATTTCAAGCATTGCTATCGGAATGTAAAAAAGATAATATGCAATCTCTGTTAGTTTGGGTTGTTGCTAATAATCCTTCTAAAAAGTTTTATGAAAAATATAATCCGGAAAAAATTGACACGAAACTTTTAGAAAGACTAAATGTAGAAGAAATAGCATATGCTTGGCGAGATATGGATTGTTTATACAAATCACTATCAAATTAGAATACGATAATATTATTATGTAAACTTAATCTGCGAGAATGAAAAAATACATCAATTATTATATTGGTGTATTTTTTTGTTGCCGGATTAAATGTTTTGAAAAGGTGAAAAGTTTAGCTAGATAAAAAAATTCTGAAATATTTCTTGAAATGATTATCATTATCAATTAGAATCATAGTTGATAATAAAATTCAACTGTCAGAAGTTTTACAAAAAAATGATAGTGTTCGTCTAAAAGAGGAGGAGCAGTATGCAGCATGCGAAACAAATCGCGGAACATGCAACAATACAAAGCTTTTTAAACTGTTATTTAAGAGAAACAGGGAGTGGAGAATGGATTACAGAGGATGAAAGAATAGAAAGTATCTTCAGTAATACGTTGAATAGAAATATAGTCCCCACATATTTATGTTGTCGGCTATCGGCACAGAAGGTTACTTTGTATGGAGAAGTTATATATAAATCATCAACAGATCGCCATTTGTTTGGAGAACAGTTTTATTATCAAGTCGGAGAAACTAAAACTGTTATAAAAGCAGATTACGTTACAGTTATTACATTTTTAATAAAAGAGATGTCTATCAACTATGGAGAAGGAACTAACCCTGCTGAACTTATGCTTCGAGTTATTCGTAGTTGTCAAAATATTGAGGAATTTACAAAAAAGAGAGCAGAAGATACATCTGCATTATATGGTTTCCATACAACTTTTATTGAGGCGGAGCAATCTTTATTATTTGGACATTTAACTCATCCTACACCAAAGAGTAGACAAGGTATATTGGATTGGAAAAGTTCCATGTATTCTCCTGAATTAAAAGGGGAGTGCCAACTTCACTATTTTCGGGCACATAAAAGTATAGTAAGTGAAAAGTCATTGTTACAAGATTCTACAACGGCGATGATAAAAAAGGAATTAAAGAGCGATGAAAAGGTAGGTCAAGAATTTATTGAAGAGTACTGTCAAGAAGATGAATATTCATTAATTCCAATCCATCCGCTACAAGCAGAATGGCTATTACATCAACCTTATGTACAAGAGTGGATAAATCAAGGAGTACTTGAGTATATGGGTCCCGTAGGTAAGTATTATATGGCAACATCATCACTTAGGACGCTATATCATCCTCATTCGAAATATATGCTTAAGTTTTCATTTCCGGTGAAAGTAACAAATTCAATGCGCATTAATAAGTTGAAGGAACTTGAGAGTGGCCTTGAAGGGAAGGAAATGTTAAATACGTCGATTGGTGAAGTACTAGAAAAGTATCCAGGTTTTGATTTTATTTGTGATCCAGCCTTTATTACCTTAAATTATGGAGCAAAAGAGTCTGGATTTGAAGTGATTATTCGAGAGAATCCTTTTTATAGTGAACATGCAAATGACGTTACTTTAATTGCAGGACTAGTTCAAGATGCTATACCGGGAGAACGTACTCGTTTATCGAATATTATTCATCACTTAGCGGATTTAGAAGGTAGAAGCTGTGAAGAAGTAAGTTTAGAGTGGTTTAGACGATATATGAATATCTCTTTAAAGCCGATGGTATGGATGTATTTACGTTATGGCGTTGCATTAGAAGCGCATCAACAAAATAGTGTTGTTCAATTGAAAGATGGTTATCCAGTTAAGTTTTACTTCCGTGATAATCAAGGTTTTTATTTCTGCAATTCAATGAAGTCAGTGCTAGATAATGAACTAGCGGGTATTGGCGAACGTACTGGGAATTTATATGACGATTACATTGTAGATGAAAGATTTCGTTACTATTTAATTTTTAATCATATGTTTGGACTAATTAACGGTTTTGGTACAGCGGGATTAATAAAGGAGGAAATTCTTCTTTCGGAATTAAGGTCTGTACTTGAAGCGTTCCGTCCATATAACCGCGAACCTTCTACATTTTTAAGTGAATTGTTGGAAGAAAATAAATTGGCATGTAAAGCAAATTTGCTAACGAGATTTTTCGATGTTGATGAACTGACAAATCCTTTAGAGCAAGCAATTTATGTACAAGTAGATAATCCACTCGTTAGAGAAGTGGCTGTTCGTTCATAAGTAGTGCTAAAATTTCACGTAATACAAATAATGGAATTTGATATTCCGTATTATAGCGGAGGGATTTATGAAAGAAGAAGTTTATCACATAAAAATATTGAAGGCACTCCAATCAAAAGAGTACATTTCAGTAAGAAGAAGAGTATTCCGGCAATTAGTAGAATCGTTAATTTATGAAGAAATCATTACGCCGATTCGTATACAAAAGGGAGAGCAAATCCTTTTTATTATACAAGGTCTTGATGAAAAGGATCAAAATGTAATGTACCAATGCTATGGGCAAGAACGTATGACATTTGGGCGTATTTGTTTACATGACTCATTAATAATGAGAGTTCAAGATGAGGAAGAAGAAATACAATCAGTTTCACAATTTTTACAGGAGATTTTTCGGATTGTTCAAGTGGATCGAACGAAATTGGATTCTTTTATTCAAGAATTAGAACAAACAATCTTTAAAGATACGATTGCACAATATGAGAGAGGTTGTGAAGAAGACTATCTTGCGAAATCTTATGATGAGCTTGAAAGTCATTTAATAGATGGACACCCGTATCATCCTAGTTATAAAGCACGCATCGGGTTTCAATATCGTGATAATTTTCAATATGGATTTGAATTTATGCAACCAATGAAAATTATATGGATTGCAGTTCATGAGAAATATACGACTGTAGGATATGAAAGTGAAGAGAGTTATAACTGTACCTTTAAAGAAGAACTTGGTGAAAAGAAAATCGAAGAGTATATGGATCGTATTCGAACAATGGACTGTGATTCGAAGAAGTACATGTTTATACCTGTTCATCCTTGGCAGTGGGAGAACTTTATTATTCCGAATTATACTGACCATATACAGGATAAATATATTATTTATTTAGGGAAATCAGAAGATGATTATTGCGCGCAGCAGTCGATGCGGACATTAAGAAATGTTACGAATCGAGAGAAACCATATGTAAAGTTATCAATGAATTTACTCAATACTTCAACTATCCGTACATTAAAACCACATTCGGTTGTGAGTGCACCTGCTATATCGAATTGGTTAAAAGATATAGTAAATCATGACCCTTATTTAAGGGATGAATCGCGTTTAATTTTGTTAAATGAATTTTCGAGTGTTACGTACGATGCGAATAAAAAAGCTACGTATGGCTCATTAGGATGTATTTGGCGCGAAAGCGTTCACAAATATTTAGATAAGAAAGAAGAGGCAATCCCATTTAACGGTTTATATGCCAAGGGAAAAAATGGGACACCAACTATTGATTTGTGGTTAAAGAGATATGGAGTAGAAAGCTGGTTACAATTGCTTATTCAAAAAGCAATTATCCCAGTTGTACACCTCGTTGTAGAGCATGGAGTCGCATTAGAATCACATGGACAAAACATGATTTTAGTTCATGAAGAGGGAATACCAGTCCGTATTGCACTAAAAGATTTTCATGAAGGACTGGAGTTTTATCGTCCATTTTTGAAAGAACTCGAAAAATGTCCTGACTTTACTAAAATGCATAAAACATATGCGCATGGTCAAATGAATGATTTCTTTGAAATGGACCGTATTGAATGTTTACAAGAAATGGTTTTAGATGCGCTTTTCCTATTCAATCTAGGTGAACTGGCTTTCGTGCTGGCAGATGAGTATCAGTTGAAAGAGGAACAATTTTGGATCATTCTTGTTGAAGAAATAGAAGATCATTTTGAAAGATTTTCGCATTTGAAAGAACGTTTTGAAGCATTACAATTATATGCACCTACATTTCATGCAGAGCAATTAACGAAGCGTCGTTTATATATGGATGTGGAATCGCTTGTTCATGAAGTTCCAAATCCATTGTATAGAGCAAAGCAACTTACAATACAAAAATCAGTTGTTACAGGGGGAAATCATGCTAATCGTTAATAAACAAGAATTTAGCAAATATGATTTTGAATTGAGATTACAAGGTTACGAGGGAGTGGAACAATTTCAAGAAGCAGAAGGAAATAGATTTGCACTTTGTCTGAAAGATCCATTCGATATTATTACGCTTGTGTTTTTCCTAAAAGAAAAAAGAGCATCTGTACTACTTATTCATGAAGATACGCCAAAGGATACAGCTATTGAAATGGCAAAGCGCGCAAAGTGTACTGCACTTTTATACGGAGAAAGTAACGACTTTACAAAATTAGAAGTTCCAAATCTATTACAAGAAGAACCGTCTTTATTGCAGTATAGTTCAGGTACAACAGGAGAGCCAAAACTGATTCGTAGAGCATGGACGGAAATTGAAACAGAAATTGCCGCTTACAATGAAGCTTTAAAATGTGAAGAAGACGAAGTGCCAATTGTAATGGCTCCAGTTTCACATTCATACGGATTAATTTGTGGCACGTTATCAGCAATTACGAGAGGTAGTAAGCCTATAATCATTACAAATAAAAACCCTAAATTCGCATTAAATATAGTTCGTAATACCGAAAAACATATCATATACGCAGTACCACTTATGTTACATATTATGGGGAGTTTTCCACAAGGGACTTTTCAGTTTCATAAAATTATGACATCAGGATCACCTTTGCCAGAAACGCTATTTTATAAGTTAAAGGGCATGACGAAATACATGATGCAGCAGTACGGCTGTTCTGAAGCTGGTTGCATTAGTATATGTCATGCTATGGAAACACATTTGGATTTAGGAAAACCACTTCCTCATGTAAGTATTAACATAGGTTCAAATGAAGATGAACCTGAAGAAATCGTAGTGAAAATTGCTGAAAAGGAGATTTATACAAAAGATTTAGGTTATAGATCTGAGCAAGGCCTTCATTTCATGGGGCGAATAGATGATGTTATTAATGTGTCCGGTCTAAAGGTATTTCCTATAGAAGTGGAAGAAACGATGCTTCGATTAGAAGGTATTCAGGAGGCAATTGTATACCGGGGCAAGCATCCTGTGATGGGAGAAATAGTAAAAGCGAAAGTAGTCTCTCGTATTGAACCAGTACAAATAAGAGAATGGTGCATACAGCATTTACCGTCTTATAAAGTGCCACATGAAATTGAAAATGTAGCAGAGATTCCGAAAAATAAAACAGGGAAAGTAAGTCGGAAGTTATTAGAGATGGGAGAGATAACAACATGAGTCGTGAAATGTTAAAAGAAGCAGTTTTAAGTATTATGAGAGAAAAAATGGAACTAAAAAACGTGACACATTTAGAAGAAACGATGCGTTTAAATCAAGATTTATATATAGATTCGGTAATGATGTTACAGCTCATAGTATACATAGAAATGGATTTAAAGCTATGCGTTCCAGAGGATGAGATAGACCCAAAGGCGTTTCTTACTGTAGGATCTTTGCTCGACTTTATGGAAGATTTGCAGCCGTTACACGAAGTAAATGTGAATAACTAACCTTTAGGAAAGTGGATGAGAGTATGACTTCAATTAAAGTTCACTGTTTAGTGAGTTGTTTTTGTGAAATTATAAAAAGGCGTAGCGATATAGATTACCGTCCATTTTATTTCGGATTATGGGATGGAGACTTTGATATAACAGAAGGCGGGATTATTTCTTATCATTCCGAAAACATTAACCATGATAACTACTTGCTTTGGTATGAAAAATTGTATGGGATAAAAGTGAACGAATGGTACGATCATTCAAAAGATAAAAGTAGCAATGTAGAAACATTTTTAGAATTAGTAGAAAATAAGCCGGAAAATCGTTACGTAATTGTAATGGTTGATATGTCTTTATTGCCTGAGAGAGAAAATAAGTTTCATCAAAAACCGTTTCCGCATTACTTAATGATATCGAAGACAGAGAAAGAAGACGAATGGTTCATGCTTGATCCTGATTTTCGCTGGGAAGGGAATATGGAAAGAGAAAAAGTGCTCCATTCTGTTAAAGACAACCCATTTGGTGGAGGCTATTTCATTGATATAGAAGGAATTCAGGAGCCAACACAAGAGATGGTAGAAAGTTATTTCATGGAAACATTCAAAAAAGATGATAATGAACTAACAATGGAATTAAAAAAATTAATAATAAAAATGGTAAATGAAGAGGGTGGGTATTCACTTTCCGGGCTCGTAACGGCAGTAAAGCAAATACCCGTATTGGCAATACGTAAATATAGCTATGAACATGCCTTTGCATACTTCCGTGAAACTTTACAATATTCGGAGCAAGAATTTGATTATTGGTGTGATCGAGTGGAAGACATTGTACAAGGATTTACAAATGTACAGTACCGTGCTATTAAAATGGCAATGACAAATAATAAAGATATGTTATTACCAATTGTTGAAAAACTTGATGAAATGAATACAATTGAACTGCAAATCAAGGATGAACTAGAGAAACAGTTTCTGTTATGGAAAGAAATTACAACAAATCAGTCTTTCTTAACTAATACAAGTTCATTGAATTTAAGATAAGGGAGTTCAAACCAATGAAATATTCGCTATGTACAATTTCATTTCGCCATCAACTAATTTCATTTACTGATATTGTTCAATTTGCATATGAAAACGGTTTTGAAGGAATTGAGTTGTGGGGGACCCATGCACAAAATTTATATATACAAGAGCGTGAAACGACAGAACGAGAAATAGATTATTTAAAGGATAAAAATTTAGAAGTTACGATGATAAGTGATTACTTGGACATATCATTATTAGCGGATTTTCAAAAAACGATGGAAAAATGTGAACAGCTGGTAACACTAGCTAATTGGTTTAATACAAATAAAATTCGTACGTTTGCCGGGCAAAAAGGTAGTGAGGATTTCTCGGAACAAGAGAGAAAAGAGTATGTGAAGCGAATTCGCATGATTTGTGATCTCTTTGCTCCGCATAATATGTATATACTATTAGAAACACATCCAAATACGTTAACGGATACTTTGCCGTCTACTTTGAAATTGTTAGAAGAAGTAAATCATCCATATTTAAAAATAAACCTTGATTTTCTTCATATATGGGAGTCTGGTGCAGACCCTGTAGATAGTTTTCATCGATTAAAGCCGTGGATACAACATTACCATTTTAAGAATATATCATCAGCGGAGTATTTACACGTGTTTGAACCAAATAATGTATATGCCGCTGCTGGAAGTCGTATAGGAATGGTTCCATTATTTGAAGGTATTGTAAACTATGATGAAATCATCCGGGAAGTGAGAGATACTGATCATTTTGCTTCGCTTGAATGGTTTGGGCATAATGCGAAAGATATATTGAAAGAAGAAATGAAAGCATTAACGAATAGAAAATTAGAAGTAGTAAGTTCATAAGGTGAAATGATGAAAGAGTCTCGTTTAGGAGACTTTTTTTATTTTATCAATAACCAAAAATTACCATGTATTTAATTTCGGATTTGATACAGTTTAATATATATAAGGAGGTGATCGGTAATGGCTAGAAATCGTAACGCTAATCAATTAGCATCACATGGAGCACAAGCAGCTCTAGATCAAATGAAATATGAAATTGCACAAGAGTTTGGTGTACAGCTTGGAGCTGATACTTCTTCACGTGCAAACGGTTCTGTAGGCGGTGAAATTACAAAACGCCTTGTAGCGATGGCAGAACAACAGCTTGGTGGCGGATATACTCGCTAAATGTAGAAGGTTATAGGAGAAAGGAAGGATTCTTCCTTTCTTTTTTATTTTCAATTAATTGGTATGGATATATTGTGAACAGGATTCAAAGAATAGGAGTAATGCTATATTTTACCCAATTTCTTTTGTTGTAAATGGAAAGTAGTAAAGATGAAATAGCCCTGGTGGAATGTAAACATAATTTCCAGCAGGGCTATTATATGGTAAGAAATATATGATGAAAGGTTCCGAAATCAACATGTTAAAAAAAGAAAACTGTTGTTTAATTGCACTTGCATCAGTTCCACTTGTTATGACGCTAGGTAATTCAATGCTTATTCCAATCCTGCCAACCATTGAAAAGAAATTACATATTTCATCTTTCCAAGTATCCATGATAATTACAATTTATTCTATCATTGCAATTATACTTATACCGATTGCTGGTTATTTATCAGATAGATGGGGACGAAAGATGGTAATGGTTCCAAGTTTATTAATTGCAGCTATTGGAGGAGCGATAACGGGATGGGTATCATGGAAAGTTGATAACCCTTATGTTTGGATTCTTATCGGAAGAGCAATTCAAGGGATAGGTGCTGCTGGTGCTATGCCAGTTGTCATACCATGTGTCGGTGATTTATACAAAGATGAAAAACAGGTTAGTGCAGGTTTAGGAATCATTGAGACGTCAAATACATTTGGAAAAGTATTGAGTCCCATATTAGGATCAGCTCTTGCAGCTATTGTATGGTTCTTACCATTTTGGGCGATTCCAGTTTTATGTGTAATATCGATTGTTTTACTACTGGTACTAGTAAAGGCGAAGAAACAAGAAGAAGAAGTCCCACCCCTTAAAGAATTTATTCAATCTATTATCTCTACGTTTCGAGAAAAGGGAAGATGGTTAATTGCCATTTTTATACTAGGTGCAATTATTATGCTTATTTTATTCGGAATACTTTTTTATCTGTCAACTATACTGGAGTCGAAGTACGATATTCATGGTATATGGAAAGGGTGTGTACTCGCTATTCCTTTACTTGTACTATCACTTAGCTCATATATGGCTGGTAAAAAAATTGGAGATAAACAAGATATTATGAAAAAGTGTATCTATATTGGATTTTTACTGGCTGCTGCATCTGTCTTCTTACCTTTATTTCTAAAAGGAATCTATTTGCTACTTCTTTGTCTCGTTATTATGGGGGGAGGAATTGGTATGGTGTTACCATGTCTAGATGCTCTTATTACACAAGGGATTGAAAAAGAGCAGAGGGGGACAGTTACGTCATTTTATAGTTCAATGCGATTTATCGGTGTAGCAGCTGGACCACCCCTGTATTCTTTTTTTATGAAAGGGGCAGACCATGAAGTGTTTTATTTAACGAGCATCTTCGCTGCTATTGGTGCTGTCATAGCAATTATTTGGATTAAACCAGCAAAAGATAAAATGATGTTAAAACAGAAACCGGAACAAACTTCATAATGCGAAAGAGAATTGCATGCCAATTACATAACATGCAATTCTCTTTAATTAGTTAGGAAAAACAACTTGTTTTAACATATAAAGTGCGACTCCCCATATGATTAGCCCTGAAATTTTATTTAATACTATAATCGTTTTTCCTGTCGAGTCAAATCCTTTTAGAAATTTTCCAGCAAAAGCTAAACTAATAAACCAGATCCAAGAAACTATAATTGTTGCAAAAGTGAAAGCCCATTTCTCACTTCCTATGTACTGTATAGAGTTTGTTCCGATTACACCAATTGTGTCTAAAATTGCGTGTGGATTTAGTAATGAAACTGATGCGGCGAAAATAATTTGATTTTTTAAAGGCATGCTTTTTTCTTGTTTTACATCATTTGAAGGATCGCTTCTCCAAATAACCCAGCCCATATACATAAGAAAGAAAAATCCAATCATATACAAGGTGGTTGTTAACCAAGAGAAAGTTAAGAGGACAAGAGAGACACCTTGTACAGCAATTAATATTAATAATGTATCACATATAGATGCAGTCAAGACTACAGGAGCAGCTCTCCAAATATTTGGTTGACTAGCGCCTTGGTTAAAGACGAAAACATTTTGGACACCTAATGGAATGATAAGACCAAATGCAAGGATGATACCGTGAATAATTGCTTCACTCATCAGATTACCTCCTACTTAATTTGATTAATTATGATAGTCTATATTGTATAGAAGAAATGAAAATTTGTATCCATCCATATGGTTGGATAGGTTACCAACCATAAAATATGTGAGGTGAGATAATGGAAAGGCTCGTTTGGAAACCTAATATGTCTTCATCTATTCCTTTGTATAAACAAATAGAATCTTATATAAAAGAGAGAATTGTTAATGGGGAATGGACAATTGGAACTAAATTACCTTCACAAAGAGATTTGGCGCATACGTTTGAAGTGAACCGAAGTACAATTGTAATGGCTTTTGATGAGTTAATAGCCAAAGGGTATGTCGAGGGGAATGGCCGGAAGGGAACAATTGTTATAAATAATAGTGAGAGTACTTCTACATATGCCCCGCCTCCAAACTGGCAGTCTTATGTAGAAACAGGACTTCATTATCCGAATCTTCCTGCTGTACAAGAGATTAATCAAGCTGAATTTACTCCCAATGTAATTCGATTAGGAACAGGTGAACTTTCACCGAGTCTCTTGCCTGAGAAAAAGATGAAGGGTATTATTAATAAAATTCTACAATCAAATGTTACACTTGGGTATGAGGAACCGAAAGGAAATCTCCATTTAAGAGAAAAAATTGCGGAATATTTAAAAGGGCATGGGGTATATGTATCTCCTGACTCTATTTTAATTGTTTCGGGAGCAATCCAAGCATTGCAGCTTATTTCTATGGGGCTTCTTCCGAAAGGAGCGTCAATTTTATTAGAAAAACCATCATATTTATATTCGCTTAATGTATTTCAATCAGCAGGAATGCGCTTGATTGGAATACCAATGGATGAGAATGGTATAAATACTTCCTATATCACAAAATATAAGAAACAATTTAACGCATCTATTTTATATACAATCCCATCTTTTCATAATCCGACCAATTTTAGTATGAACGCTAAGAAGAGGGAAGAAGTGATGGAGATATGTAATGAAATTGGATTACCTATTATTGAGGACGCGGTATATCAAGATTTATGGTTCGATGCACCAGTTTCAAAGCCTTTAAAGGCATATGATAAAAATGGTATCGTGCTACATATTGGAAGTATGTCCAAAGTCATTAGTCCTGGTTTAAGAATTGGGTGGGTTGTTGGATCAGAATCCGTTATTCAAAGATTAGCAGATATAAAAATGCAAACTGATTATGGTTCAAGTTCTATATCCCAGCAGATTGCAGCGGAGTGGTTTGAAAATGGATTGTATGATGAACATTTACAGTTTGTAAGAAGTGAATTGAAAAAACGTAGAGATTTTATGATAAGTATGTTAGAAAAGTATTGTAGTGGCATTGCAACTTGGCATGAGCCAGTAGGAAGCTTTTACATTTGGCTACATATAAATCTACCAATTTCGAATCGTAGTTTATTTGAAAAAGCTTTACAAGAAAAGGTGTTGTTAAACCCAGGCACTTTGTATGATAGAAGTGCTAACCAATTTTTACGTCTTTCTTATTCCTATGCAACTGTAGAAGAAATTGAAGTTGGAATAAAAAAGGTTGCGCAATTAATTAAAGGGTAAAAGGAGAAAAACATGAAACAATATGTGATTTGCCAAATTATCGATGGGGATAAATATTTAGCTGCTTATGCAGAGACAAAACAGGATGCAGTTGAAAAAGCAGAACTGTTAGGATTAAGAACCGGAAACCGTTACATAGTAATTACCGCGGAAGAAGCTGAAGGGTTAACTTATCCTTAAGCAATGTGTGTGGTATGTAGGAGATAAATAAGCCTAGTAATATATGAAATTACTAGGCTTATTTACTATTAAAGCGTCAAGTCTTCTCGTATGAAAATAAAAGTATTATGAGTCAAGTTGACGGAAAAATCGATTTGTTTTTCGATCCTGATTTCCGTCTCTATATTCATCAACATATTGTCTGAAGTTCCAAGATTGTAAAAACTTATTTGCGGAGTTATAACCAGAATTGTACAGCCATTCTTTTTCTTCTTTCGTTAACTCAAAATTTGTACTTGTAATTGTCCCTGTAGGAATTGTAATTGTTCTTGCTTTTGATTCTTTATCTAAATGCCGTAAATCATGAGCTTGCATCATTGTTTTAAATAGTCCTTTGAACATGGAAATAGGTTCTTTATAATGGGCAGGATCAGCTTGAATTTCATCTTTTACAAAATGAAATCCAAAAGTCGGCCAGCGAGGAGAGGTAGGGGAGTCGAAAATCCAAATTGGGTAATTACTTAAAATCCCGCCATCAACCATATAACAAGGCTGCTTCCATTTTGGTGTTCTCCATTTTACTGGCTCAAAGAAGAAAGGGATTGTACTACTCATTCTTACAGCTTTAGCAATAGAGAAGCGATAATTTAAAAATCCATAGTTCGGTAAATCATCGGGGAAGACAACCATTTTACCGTTGCTTATATCAGAAGCTATAATTTTGAGTTTGTTTAAATCAGGTAGATCTGTAAATAAGTGAACGCCCTTTTTTCGCAGTAATTCTTCAAGCCATTCTTCTATAAATACATTGGAATAAATACCTAGAGTAGACCATGCACTTATTCCTTTACCGATAAACGGGATTCTATCAAGAAAAGTTTTCTTCATAAATTTATTATAATCAATATCGGTTATTATTGTTTTTAATTCGGAACAAGAATATCCAGCTGCTAAAAGCGCTGCGATAATTGAACCAGCTGATGTTCCAGCTACGCGCTCCCATTCATATCCTTTTTCGGCTAACGCGCAAATTGCCCCCACATGCGCAATTCCGCGTACACCGCCTCCCTCGAAAACACCATCAATCTTCATTAAACATACTTCCTTTCAGATGGAAAATTTGAAAATGGCAAAAAAGCACGTATTGTACGCGCTTTTTTACAATAGTTTTTAAGTTTACTAGCAGTCGAATCCGCCGCCCCAACAGCTAGCTCCAATGATGATTAGAAGGATAAATAAAACGATTAATAAAGCGAAACCTCCATAACCACAACCGCCACCACAACTACCGCCGTAACCGTAACCACCGCCGTAACCACCGCAACTATATCCGTAACCCATGTGGAATTCCTCCTTAAATTAAAAATAAAAATGAACGAGGGGAAAATGTACTGGAAGAAATAAAGAACTATCGTGTTTGTAGGAACAATGTATACTATGCTTTTTTAAACTTGTTCGCGTACGAGGGATAAGCCCGTTTTTTTGAGGGCTTGTTGAATTTACAATGAATGAAGTATAATCTTTGTGCTATGATACAAATAAGTATGTAAATGTAAGGAGAATTTATGGAACAGAAAATTGAAATATTAATTGATAAATATGAACTAACACATTTGAAACAGGAACTTATTAATACTGTATTTCCTTGTGTAAAAGTTGTGCCAAAACAACAGGAAATAATTGCGATAGGCAGTTCGAAAATGGGCGGAGTTCCTGATTTGCCAAATACATTTGAATATCCAACATACAAAGAGAATCCGTTACGTTTTATCGCACAATTTAATTTAAGTGATTTACAAAACGTTGGTATGGATCACAATCTTCCTAAGACAGGGATGCTATATTTCTTTAGTATTGAAAATTACTTTGAAGAAGATGTGGATCCAACCGAAGCTGGACGTGTAATTTATTATGATATCCCTGTAGAGCAATTACGTAGAGCAGATGAAATACAAGCGAAATATAACCAGTGTGCAATTACTTTTGAACTGACGTATAAATTACCGGAGCTTTTCATTGAAGATGAGGCGGATTCAGATCGTTTCTTGCAATTACTTGAAGAGCTAATCCCAGACAACTATGATAATCATCAAATGTTTGGAGAACCATTCTCTGTACAAGATGAGGTATTGTACGAGACTGGACAATATATGGGGATAGATCCACAGCATATGACGCTCTTATTCCAAATTGATTCAGATACTAAAAATTGTAATATGATGTGGGGAGATTTAGGGATGCTTTATTTCTGTATTGGAAATGAAGACTTGAAAAATCGCCATTTTGAAAATACATGCTGTGTGTTGCAAACTTGCTAAAAAAAGGGTTGTTCTTTTTCTAAAAGAACAACCCTTTTAAAAATGTTAAATATGCATAATCTCATATGACCTATTTTGAAAAGTATTGTATACTCTGAAACTATACGATACTTTTTTGTATAGTTATAGAATGTAAGGAGTGACAAGATGGGAAAGACAAGTAAGTATGTGACAGCTGCCGCACTTTGTTCAACTATAGTAATGGGAGGCTTACAGGCGTCAGCTGTATCTTATGCGGCTACGAATCCGACTACAGTGACAACACAATCAGATGCAAAGTTGTTAAATGATTTCAGAAAAGAATTAAAAAAACAGATTGATAATAGAGAAGAAAATATTACAATCACATATAAAACAAAAGATAGAAATGCTAGAAATATTATGGACCAATTGTATGGCGAGTTTAATAAAATTGTAGATGCTGATGAGTATGTAAAATATAATGTAGCGTCTACTAAATATTCTATAAAAGGGATGCCAGGGAATTATACATTTACATTACAAGTGAAGTATCGTGAATCAAAAGAGCAAACACAGTATGTAAAGTCTCAGGCGAAAGCAATTGTAAATTCTATCATTAAACAAGGCATGGATGAACATGAAAAAGTGAAAGCTATTCATGATTATGTTGTGAAAGAAGTATCATATGATACTTCTTATCAAGCATATACAGCGTATGAAGCGTTAGCGAATCGTTCTGCCGTTTGCCAAGGATATACATTGTTAACATATCAATTACTAAAAGAAGCAGGTATTCAAAATCATATTGTAACAGGTACAGGGAATGGACAAGCTCACGCATGGAATTTAGTGAACATTGATAACAAGTGGTACCACCTTGATACTACATTCGATGATCCAGTTCCTGATAAAGCTGGCCGCGTAACATATTCATATTTTAATATATCTGATGAACAATTAAGCAAAGACCATGAATGGGATCGTAGTGAATATCCAGCGGCAACTACAAGCTACTTTGGTGAATTAACAAGCAAAATAAAAGCCGGTAGTTCAAAAACTGCTGTATATGAACAAATGTTAAAAGAAACAAATTTAAAGTATTTATCTGCACAATACGGAGCGGAAAATTACAATGAGTTTAAGAAAAAATTACAGCAACAATTTGCTTCCAAGCCAGAAAAAGTAGAAGTACGATATAAGCAGTCAATGGATGGAACGATGCAAGATATAAAGAAAGTACTAGATGAAATAGCTTGGCCAAAAGGTGCAAAGCGTGTATCTTATCAAGTTGCGCCATATAGTGCAATGGCAGGTTATTCATTAGCGACAATTACATTTACGTATTAAGCAATGAAAAAGAGCATCTGTAAAAGGTGCCCTTTTTATTATGTATTACTTTAAAAAATCAGAATTATGGGATAAAATAAAAGAGGAAGGATGTGGAATCTGAATGGATTTGTTCGAAAGCAATATTTTTACATTTATATATACTTGTTTAGTAATCGGACTTATCGTTTTGTTTTTCCTATCATTTACTTTGTTTGTTAGAAGGTTATTGCAAAGCAGTACTGCAAAAAAAACAACATGTGATCAATATGAACCAGAAGCTAGATCGAATTATTGAATTGCTTGAAAAAGATAAGAAATAGCGATAGAAGATGTATGAAAAGGGGAAGAAGATGGCTAATTATATAAAAGAATTACGTGAAAAAGTAGGGCATGATTATGTTATTTTGAATTTTGCAGGAGGTTGTGTATTTAATGAATTTGGTGAAGTGCTTCTGCAAAAAAGAGGAGACTTTAATGCTTGGGGATTTCCAGGCGGTGCAATGGAAATCGGGGAATCTGCGGCAGAAACTGCGATTCGAGAAATAAAAGAAGAAACAGGATATGATGTGGAAATTGATGAGCTCATTGGTGTGTATACGAAATATTTTCAAACATATCCGAATGGAGATCAGGCACAGGCAATTGTAATATTCTTTAAGTTTTCAATCGTTGGAGGGAATACAAAAATAGACGGTGATGAAACGTTAGATTTGCAGTTTTTCCCTTTAGACAAAATGCCGCCATTGTTTAATAAACAACATGAAGATTGCTTGCAGGATTTATTAGAGAAAAGAGTAGGGGTATATCGTTAACGTATAAAAAAGAAGCTAAATGAGATTAGCTTCTTTTTTATGTTCTATTTCCACCAATCATCAAACATTGACGCTGGTACTTGTCTTTTATGTTCACTCACTTTGTAACGCTTCTCGATCTTTTCAGCAACGTCAGCTGGAACGGATTTACCTTCTAAATAGTCATCTAATTGATCGTAAGTAATGCCTAGCTCTGTTTCATCAGCTTGACCTGGTTTTTCATCTAATAAATCAGCTGTTGGCATTTTTAAGTAAAGTCGCTCGTCTGCACCTAATTCTTGTAATAAATCACGTCCTTGGCGTTTCGTTAATCCCGTTAATGGTAATAAATCTGCACCGCCATCTCCGAATTTTGTGAAGAAACCTGTTACAGCTTCAGCAGCATGATCAGTTCCGATAACGAGTAGCCCTTGTTGTCCGCCGATTGCGTATTGTGTAACCATACGGATACGCGCTTTAACGTTCCCTTTATTGAAATCTGTTAATGATTCGCCTAATAAGTTTTCGTATTGATTTGAGAAAGCATCAACTGTTGAAGCGATATCAAAAGCAACAGACTGATCAGCTTGAATAAATTGTAATGCTAATTGTGCATCATCTTCATCTTTTTGTACTTTGTATGGAAGACGTACGGAGATAAACGTTGCGTTACCACCTTCATTACGAACTTCTTCGACTGCAAGCTGTGCTAAACGTCCTGCCAGTGTAGAGTCTTGTCCGCCGCTAATTCCAAGTACAAATCCTTTTGCACCTGTAGTTTTTAAATAATCTTTTAAGAAATCAATTCGTTTACGAATTTCTACTTTCGGATCAATTACAGGCTGAACATGTAATGCTTTCATAATTTGTTCTTGTAATGTCATTATGTTTTCCTCCTATTCATATTAAAGCGGTAAATAAGTTTATATGTATATTGGTACATACTTCTATCCTTTATTATTTCGCAAAACTAACGAATATACAATAGGATGCGTGTATGAATGTAGTCATTATAATGAAACTGTTTTATATAAGCAATTGTTTAAAACCTTTCAATAATGTAAGGTTTTTGTCATTTGAATCGATGGAAGGTATTTCCGAACTTTACTAATATAAAAGTATAGTTAGTAGAAGGGCGGAGAAGTAGTATGAACATTAGAGAACTCGCATTTCGAAATGTAACGCGAAATAGACGAACATACTCAGCTTATTTTTTGAGTAGTGCATTTGCAATTATGGCCTTTTTTGTGTATTCATTTTTTGCGTTTCATCCGGCATTAAGTGCTGGAGAATTAGGACGGTACGTATTCGTAAGTATGTCTTTTGCGCAGTCTATTATTTACTTATTTACATTCTTCTTTATTTTATATTCAATGGGAATGTTTTTAAAAACGAGAAAGCGTGAACTAGGAATTTTAATGATGCTAGGTATGACGAAATATCAATTAAAGCGTCTTATCTTCTTTGAAAATATAATGATTGGAATAGGGGCAATAATTTTTGGGATTCTTTCAGGTATGTTGTTTTCAGGGATATTAATATTTGTAGCTCCGATGATATTAAAACTAGATATCTCTTTATCCTATTACATACCGATGAAAGCGATTGTTGTGACGAGTATTATGTTTTTCGTATTATTTATGATCATTTCATTGTTTAGTGCAGGAATGGTTCGTAAAAATAAAATTATGAAATTGTTTAGAGGATCAGCAGAGGCGAAGCCAGAACCGAAGGCATCTATAATTTCTTCTATATTAGCAGTAGTATTGCTTAGCGCTGGTTATGCAGGAGCTCTTATGTCACATGGTGCAATGGTATTTATAATGATGATTCCTGTTACAACGGTAGTCATTATTGGTACGTATTTGCTGTACAAGCAGTTGAGCGTCTTTATTATTCGATTATGTAAAAAAAGCAAACGTTTCTATTGGACACAGACAAATATTATTACTTTGTCAGATTTAGCATACCGTATGAGAGATAATGCAAGGATGTTCTTTATTGTAACAATTATTTCAACAGTAGCATTTTCAGCAATAGGTACATTGGTTGGATTTGCTTCGATGACGAAAGAAATTATGGACAGACCAATTGCGTTTCACTATCAGTCTAAGCAAGGTAATAGCAATGAGTCACAGCATCTGAAAATCATTGACGAAGGATTAAAGAAACATAATATAGCAGCTTCAAAAATAAATATTTCATCGAAGAAAACGGAGGAGCAGTCGTTAAGAAGCGCCATTTTTATAAAAGAATCAGATTATAAAGAATATGCAAAGTTAACAGGAGAACCATTTAATACTGTATCAAATAAAGAGGCTTTATTTTTGTCAGTCGAAATACCCGGACCACCGATGAAAGAAAGAAAAGAAATTACTTTACCAAATATGAATGAACCTTTAAATGTGAAAAAAGTCAATACTTCTTCATTAAGTAAAATACTAAGAGGTAATGTGTATGTAATCTCTAAAAATCAATATGATTCATTACAAGATGGATTTAAAGAAGAAAAAGATTATATGTATAAAACACAATCCACGAAAGATGAAATTGAGGTTGGTAAAGAGCTTACGAATCAGATTAAGCCTTATGAAGAACATTCAACGTTTAGTGCAGAAGAGTACGATCAAAATCAAAGTCTACAAATCGCAGGACCCATTTTATTTGTAGGTTTCTTTATTGGTATTGTATTTTTCGTTTGTGCAGGAAGCTTCCTTTACTTCCGTTTATTTTCAGATTTGGAGGACGATACTCGTTTATTTGAAATGATTCGAAAAGTTGGATTGACGAGAGGGGAATTATCGAAAGTAGTCACAATCCGCTTAGCGCTTTTATTCTTCGTTCCAGTTGGAGTTGCAACATTACACGGGGCAGTAGCATTAACTGCGTTAGGACAAATGTTTGAGTACTCACTGTTTAAAGAAAATACAATTGTATTAAGTATTTTCGTAGGTATTCAAGTTGTATACTTCTTAATTATACGATCGCGTTATTTAAAACAATTGAAAGAAAGATTGAATATTCGTTAAATGTGTTTTTTTAACTTTTGTACTATATTTTCTAAAAAGAGTAAGGCATTACCAAATATATAGTGATAAAATGAAAATAGCGAGGTGAAAAAAATAATAGAGAGTAAGGGGGGAGTAACATGAAAGCAACAGGAATTATTCGAAAAGTAGATGAATTGGGACGGATAGTTATTCCTAAAGAATTACGGGATGTATTAGGAATACAAATCAAATCACCACTTGAAATTTTTGTAGAAGAAGACAAAGTCATTTTACAAAAATATCAACCATACAATGCTTGTCAAATAACAGGTGATGTTTCAGATCAAAATATTTCATTAGCAAATGGAAATATTACTGTTAGTATAGAAGGCGCAAAACATGTAATAAAAGAAATTGAGCAGTTTTTGAACAAGAGTAAGATTTAGTCTTAATTTATCCCGCTATTTGTGGGCAGTAAAACTCCCACCTCAAAACTCGGCTGAAGCAAAGAAGTTAGGTGGGAGATCAATTGCCCGTAAACGCCCGATTGGTGAGGGCTAATAATCAGTGGGGGATGAACACCACCCACTGATTATAGTTTCACTTTATATTATTCTATTGAAAAACTGAAAAAGAAAAGGACCATTAATGGTCCTTTTCTTTTGTTTATTGAGAAACATTTGAGAGGAAGGGAAATGGAACGAATAAAACGAATGTTAAATCTAAACGCATTCAATAGTGGTCTGAAATGAAAATAATATATTTTCAGGAGGGATTACGATGAATAGTAGTACAGCGAATAAACAAAAAGGCATTAAATTAATTCCGTTTACTGTAAATAAAGTAGTTGAACAAGTAAATGAAATTCCACCAGGTGTACAATTGATTCATGCTCCGCAAGTATGGGAAAAGAGCGCGAAAGGAAAAGACATTGTCGTTGCTGTTTTAGATACAGGTTGTGATGTAAATCATGTAGATTTAAAAGATCGTATTATTGGTGGGAGAAATTTCACAAAAGATTATGAAGGAAATCCCAATATTTATCTTGATAATAATGGGCATGGTACTCATGTATCGGGGACAATTGCAGCGACTGAAAATGGTGTTGGTGTTTTAGGAGTCGCACCACTTGCTAAAATGTTAGTGTTAAAGGTTTTAGCGGGAGATGGTTCTGGGAGTTATGAGCAAATTATTGAGGCCATTCATTATGCAGTAAATTGGAGAGGGCCTAATAAAGAAAGAGTTAGAGTCATTTCAATGTCACTTGGTGGTCCGCAAGATGTACCAGAGTTACATGAAGCTATTCAAAATGCGGTAAAACAAGACGTACTTGTCGTGTGCGCTGCAGGAAATGATGGAGATTGTAACGATGATACGGAAGAATTAGATTTTCCAGGTGCTTATTCTGAAGTAATTGAAGTAGGTGCTGTTAATTTAGAGCGGAAAATTTCATGCTTTAGTAATTCAAATCAAGAAATTGATTTAGTAGCGCCGGGTGATGAAATACTGTCTACCTATCCAGAGGGGAAATATGCGGTATTAAGTGGTACTTCAATGGCGACGCCGCATGTCGCTGGGGCGCTAGCACTTCTCATAAAGCAGTGTGAGAGAGAGTATGGTAAAAAATTATCAGAGCCGGAAATATATGCGCAACTTATAAAAAGGACTGTACCTTTAGGGTATGAACGTACATCTGAAGGGAATGGATTAATAGATTTATTAAAAGAATAGTAATTACTAAAAAACATCTCATATGAATATGAGATGTTTTTTAGTACGGTTCTGTTGCATGTATTACGACGTCTAATAAACCGGGGAATCTAGCATTTAAGTCATCTTCACGAATTGAAATGAAACGTTGTGTGCCTTCAAGGCGTGTATACATAACACCAGATTCACGTAAAACTTTGAAATGATGAGATAAAGTTGATTTCGCAATTGGAATGTTTAACGCACCACAAGATTGTTCATTTTTCTCTAGTAGCATAGTTACAATTTGTAAACGAATTTGATCGCTAAGTGCATATAAGACAGAAGAGAATTGAATTTCTTCTCGATTTGGATGATAGAGAGTACGCATTTTTTCACCTGCTTGTATAAGTTAATATATTTGCACTATAACATATAAAGTGGTATATTTCTATTGTTCGAATATAATCGAACAATAGAAATATAGGGGGATAAAAAATGAATTATACAAAATTGCAAAAGGCAGGACTAAATATTTCGAAGTTGGGGTTAGGAACAAACGCTGTTGGGGGACATAATTTATATGCTGATGTGAATGAGGAAGAAGGAAAAAGATTAATAGAAGAAGCAATTCAGCAAGGGATTACATTTTTTGATACAGCAGATTCATACGGTTTCGGTAGATCAGAGGAATTGGTAGGAGAAGTATTAAAAGGAAAACGCCACGAGTTTGTACTTGCTACAAAAGGTGGAATTCAGCCGTTATTAAATGGAGAGGTTCATATTAATAATGAACCAAGCTATTTAAGAAATGCTGTGGAAAATAGCTTAAGAAGATTACAAACTGATTATATTGATTTATATTATTTACATTTTACAAATCCTGAAACAAGTTACATAGATTCAATTGGAGAGCTTACTCGCCTAAAAGAAGAAGGGAAAATTCGTTCAATTGGAATATCTAACGTAAATGTAGAGCAACTAAAAGAGGCGAATCAGCACGGACATATAGATGTTGTACAATCACCGTATAATATGTTGGATCGTGCTGCTGGGGAAGAACTTTTGCCATATTGTATAGAATCAGGTATTTCATTTATTCCGTACGGGCCTCTTGCCTTTGGGATACTAGGTGGAAAATATACAGAAGATTTCAAATTGAACGAAGGGGATTGGCGTCAAAGTGTAAATCTATTTGAAGAAAATACATATAAGAGTAACTTTAAGAAAGTTGAGAAGTTAAAAGGCTTAGCTAAAGAAAAGAATCTCGAAGTATCGCATTTAGCTTTAGCGTGGTTATTAAACAAAAAAGGAATTGATACTGTTATTCCTGGTGGGAAACGAGCAGAGCAAATAAGAGAAAGTGTAAGAGCAGTGGATGTTTCATTGAATGAAAAAGTTATGAAAGAGATTGAATCTATTTTAGAAGATTAGTTGAAAAGAGGGATAGGGCCCTCTTTTTATATAAAAGGAGAAGGTTTAAATGAAAAGAGTGCTAGCTGTATTCTTTACGATAATGTTTATGATTGGTACAGATACTTTCTTAATTTCACCACTTTTGCCGACATTACAACAGGTGTATCATGTATCAACTGAATTATCAGGATGGATGGTGAGTTCATATGCTTTAGGATACGCTGGATTTGCGCTTATCGCTGGTCCTATATCAGATGGCTTAAACAGAAAAAAAGTGATGGTATTAGGAATGAGTTTTTTTGCATTAAGTACATTTTTGTGTGGAATGGCACCGAGTTTTTTATGGATGCTAACATTTAGATTTTTAGCAGGTGTAAGTGCAGCTTTTGTATCTCCACAAGTATGGGCATCTATTCCGCTCCTTATAGAGAAGAAGCAAATTGTAAAAGCAATTGGAATTGCAACAGCAGGGTTATCAATCTCCCAAATTTTAGGCCTGCCAATTGGAGCATATTTAGCAACGATACATTATACAACACCATTCTTCGTCATTGGTATATTATCAGCACTACTTGTCGTTCTTATTTATGTAGTATTACCAGAAATACAACCGGTTCATATAGGTGGAAGTAAAACAAACATCTTAAAGCGCTATAAACAATTACTTACAGATTCAAAGGTTTCACTTTCTTATTTTGCATATTTTGTTTTTCAAACTGGTAATTTTGCTGCATTTTCATTTTTTGGTGTATGGCTTTCCATTCAATTTGGCTTACAAGTCCATGAAATAGGAACAGCTATGCTCGTATTAGGGTTAGGAAATTTAACAGGGAATATTTTTGGCCCAAGAATCGTAAATAAAATTGGTTATAACCTTTCTTTCTATGGTGGAATTGTATTTACAGCTGTGCTATATGTATTACTTCCTCATGTAAAGAACATTATATTTGTGGAGTTATTATTCTTTGTTTTATTTTTTGTGACAGGAATTTTGTTTGTATTGATGATGGGGCGCTTACAAAATATGTCTAGTATAGCAAGAGGAACAGGAGCCGCTCTTGCTAATGCTTCTATGTATATTGGCCAAATGATTGGAGCGGCAATAGCAGGAATGTTATTTGCAGCATCTCACAATTTTATACTTGTAGGTAGTTTTACTGCGTTACTATATATAGGAGCTTTATTTTTGTTTAGAAAAAGTGAAAAGCTTAGTGAAGATAGTGAAACAGGAATTGCATCATAAAGCCTTTAAAAATAAATCGGGGAAATCCAAAAAAATAAAAAATCCCTAAAGAGATAGGGATTTATATATCGGCATATAGTTCCTTGGAAAAGGATATACTTAGTTTAACATATAGGACTACTTATATTTGTGAAATAGATGTGAAAGTAATGTGAAAAATGCCGTAATAAAAAGCACTGTTTTAGCTAAAACAGTGCTTTTCTCTTTGATTGAACAGTTGCTGCATTTTCATCATGTATGCCTGCATCATTAATAATTCGTTGTTTTGCTTTATTTAATAGATGGTTTACTGCTTCACCAAAATAGTTAGCTTCGCTTTTTGTGCGGGCTTCTCGTAAACATTTATAGTTTTCTAGCAGTTTCTCTTTTTCGGTGTTTGTTAAGAAATCTTCTATTTTCTTTTTTGTCATACGAAACACCCTTTCTTCTGACAAACGACACAATAGAAAATATTTATTTTTTATTATAACAATAATTTTTAGAGAAAGTATAGACTAACGTCGTAATAGTTTGTCAATTTCTTGGATTTTCTCATCAGCTTTTCCAATTTGCGTATTTTTAGCCTGTTCACCACCAAGAGCTTGGTGAAGTAAAAACGTTTGACCGGAAATAGCGGTCACAATGGAGACTTTTATAATTTCTTTTATTAAGGTGACATCGAATAAAACGAGTCCAAGAAGTGCGGCGAGGCTACCTGTAAAAATATCAGTTAAAAATCCAAAATGAAAAAAAGTTTTTAAACGGCGTGGAAGCAATAACTTGCCTTGGTTATTGATCAGATGGGAAACGAAGCCAGTAATGCCACCAACGAGAACAGCGGTTAGCCATTGATACATTTCCATCGAATCCACTCCTTTTAGTGAATAAGATTCGATAATTTTATATTGATTCCTTTTAATATTTCATATAAGCATATTGAGAAAGTTTGTTTAGGTTTATTCCGTATTCAATTTAATTATAACAGAAAAATCTGATATATTTCAGTCTATTATATGAAGCGGTTATTCCTTAATATGAATGTAGAAAGGGGGGCGTGATATGAATATAGATTATCGAATAAGAAGTGTAGATGGTTATACAAAAAATATAGGGGAATTAGTAAGCATGCTGGAACATACGAGGGCTGTAACATTACAGGAAATAAACGATCTATCAGTTGAGCAATTAGATTTAATTATGCCGAGTGGAGGGAATTCCATCGGAGCGTTACTAAAGCATATAGTAGCTATTGAAAAAGCACATCAGCTTATTTCATTTCAAAAGCGTGACTTTACAAAAGAAGAATTAGAAATATGGGAAGATGCACTGTATTTAGGGGAAGCTGGGAAATCTATTCGTGGCTATGACATACCGTATTATGTACAACTTTTGCAAAAAGTGAGAGAAGAAACACTAAAGTGTTTGAGTGAACAGGATGACGAATGGCTAATGTCAGAAAGAAAGTGGCCTAACGGTGTAGCGTATAACCAGCACTATCTTTGGTTTCATGTGATAGAAGATGAAATTAGTCATCGTGGACAAATTAGAATGCTAAAAAATAAGTTATTTGAAAATTACGTTAAATAAGGTAGCTTTTTAATGGGATATTCCATATAATGAGAGTAATTAAAATTAGAACGGGGTGATGTATTATGGCGAAATTAACTTATATGAATAATAAACCAAATACAAAGGTGGACGGAAAGGGCGATACTCTATAAGTGAGCGCACAATCCTTCCACTAAGTTCAAACTAGGGAGGATATCAATTTGGATCAAAATATTTTAGAATCTTTCGGATGGGATTCTTTTTTTGAAGAACAAGCTGTAGAGAACTATGAAGTAGGGCGTATTTTACTTGAGCATAAGCATATATATCGGATTATTTGTAATGATGGTGAATATGTAGCGGAACTGTCTGGGAAGTTTCGTCATGAAGCGTTAACGAAGGGAGATTATCCGGCAGTTGGGGATTGGGTGTATATAAAGAAAATAGAAAATGAGAAAAAGGCAATTATTCACCGTATTTTTCCGAGAAGAAGTTCTTTTTCAAGACAAGAAGCTGGTAACAGAACTGAAGAACAAATTATCGCAACAAATGTAGATTATCTATTTTTAGTGAATGCACTTAACCATGATTTCAACGTAAGAAGGATGGAACGTTATTTGCTGGTGGCTTATGAGAGCGGTGCAATGCCTGTTATTGTTTTAACGAAGAGTAGTTTATGTGAAGATGTGGAACAGAAAATTGCAGAAACTGAAGCGGTAGCAATCGGTGTTCCTATATTTGTTGTTGATAGCTTAGTGTACATCGGAATAGAATTATTGCAACAATTTGTTTCACCAGGAAAAACAATTGCTTTAGTTGGATCTTCAGGTGCAGGGAAATCTACTTTATTAAATGCATTAATAGGAACAGATGTAGCAAAAACCGGAGATATACGTGAAGAAGATAGTAAAGGAAGGCATACGACAACTCACCGTGAATTGTTCCAATTACCGAGTGGCGGTTTAGTAATTGATACGCCTGGTATGAGGGAACTTCAGCTTTGGGAAGGAAGCACGGCAATTCAAACTACATTTTCCGATATTGAAGATCTTGCAAATACTTGCCGCTTTCGAGATTGTAAACATGAAGGTGAACCAGGATGTGCAGTGCGAAGTGCTATAGATAACGGAACTATACCCGTAGAGCGCTTACTAAGCTATAAAAAACTGCAAAGAGAATTGGCATATGTTATGAGAAAACAAAACATTACTCTGGCAAGAGCGGAACGAGATAGATGGAAAAAGGTTTCTAAACAACATAAAAAAATGTAAAAAACCAAAGGGCTTGTTCCTTTGGTTTTTTATATTTGTAAATTTTATAATAATGTTATTCGTATATATAGACAAAAGAAATTAATTTGTTTAAACTTTACAAAGTGTTCATCAAAACAAGTTATAAAAATAGAAACTAAGGAATGGGATATATTCAAAATTAGCTCTATTTAATCTTTAAAGCTTAATATTGAAATGCAGGAGGTTTATAATGAGTAAACTAGTAAGTTGGTTTAGAGATATGAAAGTAGCAAAAAAGCTATTAATTTCCTTTTTTGTTATATTAATTGCGGCAGTTTCTATTATTGGGGGCATGTCGTATCAAACAGCTAAAAAGAATTTTGAATCACAAATTATGAGTAGCGCTCAGGATAATATAAAAATATTGGATAATTTAATCAATCAAATGATTGAAGCGAAATTCAACGATGTAAATAATTTTGCACGAGTGATTCATAGTGATATGTATCAAGGGGATAATCAGGATGAGCTAAGAAAAACATTATCCCAATATATTAGTTTGAACAAAGATGTAGAACAAGTATATGTTGCTGGAAACGATAAAAAATTTGTACAAGAACCCAATATACAAATGGCAGCAGATTATGATCCAACAGCGCGTTCTTGGTATAAAGATGCAGTGAATAAGCAAGGTGGAATTGTTGTCACTGAACCATATAAGGCACAAGGGAATGGACATATTGTCGTAACAATCGCAAAACAAACTGAAGATAAAAATGGTGTTATTGCGGTAGATTTAAGCTTAGATAATTTATTAAAAACAACAAAGTTAATCAATATTGGTAAAAAAGGCTATGCTTTCATTTTAGATGGAAAACAAAAAATAATTGCTCACCCTCAAGAAAAATCGGGTGACAAGGCAGATGATTCTTGGGGAAAGAAAATATACGAAGATAACCATGGCACTTTTTCATACACTTATGGTGGTAGTGAAAAGAAAATGATATTCGCGACAAATTTAAAAACAGGTTGGAAAATTGCAGGGACGATATATTCAAATGAAATAGTTGAAGCTGCTCAACCTGTATTTTATAATATGTTAATTGTAATGTTTATTTCATTAGTTGTAGGTGGAGTGCTTATTTATTTCGTGACACTTTCTATTACCAAACCTTTAAAGAGACTAGTTGTCACTTCTAAAGAAATAAGCGAAGGGGACTTAACTCAAACGATTCAAATACATTCAAATGATGAAATTGGACAACTTGCGAAAGGTTTTAATGAGATGACTCATTCACTACGTACATTAATTGGAAGAATTAATACTTCAGCAGGGCATGTTGCAGCTGCATCTGAAGAGTTAACAGCAAGTGTGAGACAAGCGAGTGAAGCGACTGAACAAATTACATCAGCAATGGATGAAATATCAAGTGGTGCAACGACGCAAACAGCAAGCGTAGAAAATGGTGCTATGTTACTGTTTGATGTAACAGAAGGGATTCAGCATGTAGCAAATAGCTCATCATCTATTAATACTGCTTCTGCTCACACTCGCGAAAAAGCAGAAGATGGTGGAAAGCTAGTTGGAAAAACAGTAAATCAAATGCAATCTATTGCGGAATCTGTTTCACAGTCAGATGCTGTTATTCAGTTGTTGAATAACAAATCAAAGCAAATTGGTGATATTTTAGAAGTTATTCAAAATATTGCAGATCAGACAAATCTTCTAGCTTTAAATGCAGCAATTGAGGCTGCAAGAGCTGGTGAGCATGGAAGAGGCTTTGCAATTGTTGCTGATGAAGTACGAAAATTAGCAGAGCAATCTAGTGTATCATCAAGTGAAATTAGTAAATTAATTTGTGAAATACAAGATGATATGAGTAAGACAGTAAAATCTATGAATAATGTAAATGAAGAAGTGCAATCTGGACTTGTTATTGCAAATGAAACGAAACAAAATTTCACTGAAATTTTACAATCTACAAATGAAATTGCTGACCAAATTAAAACGATGGTTGAAACGGCTAATGGGATGTCAAAAGGTGCAAATGAAGTATCTATTTCGGTTGGTCAAATTGCTATGACGGCACAAAATAATGCGACGAGTACACAAAGTGTTGCAGCGTCAGCTGAGGAGCAGTTAGCTTCCATGGAGGAAATTGGTTCTGCAGCTGGTACACTATCTCAAATGGCTGAAGAGTTACAAGTATTAATTGAAAGATTTAAAGTATAAAAAGGGGAGGCTGTCTCAAAATAGCATTAGTGCTATTAGAGACAGTCTTTTAGCTGATAAACGGATTAGAGGTTCAATGCATTTAATGTTTGTCGAAAAATAGAGGAATTTGTTAAGCGGGTGTATAATTAATATAATATATACTACGTTTAAAGGAGATCAGTATGGGAGTGTATTGGGGAACGAAAAGATATTCTTGGCTTAGCTATGTCTCGTTTTGGTTAAGCATTTTATTCTTTGTTGCTTTTTTAATTGAAGTGTTTGTATTTAAAACACTTTCAAATAGCTCATTACAAATCGTTAAATACTTTTATTTTATATTTGTTCCATTAAATATCATTCTTAGTTTAAGGTTATTATTTAAGAATAATGAAAAGAAAATATTACCGATTTTTAGTTTAATTGTATCACTATTATTTGCAAGTTTAATTATAGTGTTAGCATTAGCAGCTACAGGGAAAATCTTATGAGGAGAGTGATATAAATTACTCTTCTTTTTTGTGGTTTTTTAAGAGTTATAAGTAGTGTGTAGGAAATAAGGAAAGTGATAAGTTATCAGTAAGGGAACATACTAGTGAATAGAGAGTGAACTGAAAATACTATATGTTTTGTATGTGTTTATAAAGCAAATGAATGCGGTAAGATTTGTGATATATGGTACAATAAACATGGATAGTGATAGAGATAAAGGGTATATAAAATACTCATCGTTTTTTAGTAAGAGAGGGGTTATCTTATGCTATACGAGGATTTGATGACATTATTCCAAGCTGCTCCAATAGAATTAGATAGAGGCGGCTGGAAATATATAATCCAGGAACAAAATGATAATTATGAAATTGTTGATGAAATGTTAAAAAAGCAAATGAATGTTGAATTGTATTTTAATGAGTATGATGAGGTGAAAATCACTTTATATAAAGATGGAAGCCCTATTACTACTATGCAAAGAATTGCTATTTCAAAAGTTGAGTTGGATGAAGAGGAAGACGGCATTCAATTCGTATTGGAACGCATGCCAAGTCGAATGATTCGTTTGCAATTAAAGCCATATCTTGCAGTAGAAATGGGGCCGTACTGGGAAGTATGTGAAGACTGTGAATGAAGATGAAAAACATCCGTATACACGGATGTTTTTTTATGTTTTTTGAAGTTGTTTAAAGGCAATAATCGGTAGTAAAATGATGCTCACCCAACCGATAATAGGGTATAGAATATGAAGTAATTCACTATATCCAATGAAACTAAAGCAATAACTAATTAGTAATATGAAGTAAATAATGTTATTACTTTTCCATCCGGTAATGGATTGCATTTGTTTTGTCATTCCGAATATATTCCCAACTAATGTTGTGAATACTTCACCAAAAATGATAAGAACAAAGAAAAAATGGAAAGTTGCATTAAACCTTCTTACAACTTCAGCCATTGGGATGTTATATTGATAAAATTGTTCAACTGATAATATTGCTAAATGGCTACATAATAAAATAAAGCAAAGCCCCGCGCCGCCTAAAATACCACCCCATAAAATAGCTTTTCGATCTTTTACTTCACTGGCCAATGGGACGAGAACACTTTGGGCGAGAGACAGATTTAATGCAACATATGTAATAGGGCTAGTAATCCATTTCATATTCCAACTTTCTGTAGGAACGGTGTCAATAATAGGAGTTGTACCATGAATAAAGGTTGTAATAGCAAGTCCGATAATAAAAATCATCATAATAGGTACGACAAGTGTATTCACTTCAAAAACACCTTGTAATCCCCGGCTCCCAATAATGAGGCAGGCGATGACTGTGATGAAAATACCAAGTTGTCTCGGGAGACGAAGTTGTTCTTCAAATACTGCCCCGGCTCCTGATAACATAACGCTAGTTACGCCAAATAATACGAGTAATAATAAAGTATTTACGACATTTCCAAATACATCCCCAAATAAATATTTATTAAATTCTTGCGCTGAAAATGCCCCGATTTGTGATGAAAGTAACATCATTTTTGTACCGAGCCAAATAAAAAAAAATCCACTTATACATATGCCAATGGTTCCGTACAATCCGTTAACTGTAAAAAATTCAACAATTTCTCGCCCAGTAGCAAATCCAGCTCCAACGACCGTTCCGATATAAGTAGCAGCGACTTTCTTTGCTACTTGCCATTGTTGATTGTCCATGTTATCCCTCTTTCTTCTATGATGAGCTTGACTTACTATTATGCATATGTGTGAGCTTGGACAATTAGACATATGAAGTAGTTGAAAGGATACATGAATTATATGATATTAGGGAAATATTAAGGTTGTTAAAACTTTGTTACATATAAGCTGTTCATTCAAAAGAATAGGGAATGTATGGTAAAATGAAGTTAGGTCATTAAAAGATAGTAACATGATAAGAGGAGTGGATTGTATGAGTACGAAAACGAATGTTGTTGAAGTATTAAACAAGCAGGTAGCAAACTGGAATGTATTATATGTCAAACTGCATAATTATCATTGGTATGTGACAGGACCGCACTTCTTTACATTACATGAGAAATTTGAAGAGTTTTATAATGAAGCGGGAACATACATTGATGAATTAGCAGAGCGTATTTTAGCGTTAGAAGGAAAACCGTTAGCGACAATGAAAGAGTATTTAGCAACTTCAACTGTAGTCGAAGGGACAAGCAAAGAGTCTGCAGAAGAAATGGTGCAAATTTTAGTAAACGATTTTTCTGCACTTATCCAAGAATTAAAAGAAGGTATGGAAGTAGCTGATGAAGCTGGTGATGAAACATCGGCTGATATGCTATTAGCAATTCATACGACATTAGAACAACATGTATGGATGTTAAGTGCATTCTTAAAATAAACATAAATGGATTAAAGAAAAACTCTATTGAAAAATTCTTTCAATAGAGTTTTTTGTAATTTTTCAGTTTTCTTTTATGCTATAATATAGTAAAAAGGAGGAGATGCGATGTTTCGCTTTTTCAGAACTGGAAAAGAAGAGCGGGAAATTACGAAAGACGAATTAGAGCAAGCAATGGCTAAGTTTCTAGAAACAAATGCTAATATCGTTTATACAGTCTTAGTAAATGATGATTACACAGTAAATTATGATTTGTTAAAGCCCTATTTACCTGCATTTCCAACAAATTGTTTTCTGATAACGAAGGAAACGCTGGAGGTATTTGAGCATACAGAAGAAAATTTAAACCTAGTTAAAGAAATTGATATCGTACAAAAGGCCGTAGATCAATATGTAACAGAAAAAGAAATGTTCCCAATTGTTGAAGATAGCGAAGATCAGCTCATATGCGGAGTGAAACTAGGACCATATTTAAATCGTATATTAAAAAGAGACTTATATATTTCAGAAAAGCATTATTTAGTTTCAAGTAAACCAGATAAGAAAAAAAAGAATAGTGGATAGATGTTATGAGAACAACAATAATATATTGTTGTCTTTTTTTGTTGTTAAAAAATTGATTTTTCAGTCTATTTAATTTTATACTACAACTAGTGGATAGGAAGGAGTGGTGTATTATGCGTATACATATATTAATTATTAAATATCATTCTGAGAATCAGGTATTGTTAAGTTGAATTGTAGAATTTACTTATACCGTGACCCTAGAATGCTAGGAGTGTTGGAGAAATAATTATTATAAAAGGTTACGGGGGAATTTCTATATGAAAAATAGTATGACTTATATTAAGTTATTAAATGAAACGTTACATTGTTATGCAAATAAAGGAAGTTTTGAAGCGTATTCTTATATAATGAATAATGCTAAAGATGTAATGGGTAATGAAGCGCAAATATATAATTTTAAATATGCATTAGCAAGTGCAGCAGGACTTGAAGAAGAAGCGTTGCATTTAATGAAGAAAGCAATTATAGAAAATGGATTTTGGTACGGAAGTGAGTATTTAATTTCCGATGATGATTTAAAATCACTACATAAATTTGAAGAGTTTCATAGAATGGTTCAATTATGTAAAGAAAGAGAAGAATTAGCAAAGAAATCGGAACAAGCAGACGTGAAATATAAATACAGCAAACAAAATGAAAATCTACTAATAACACTGCATGGGGATCAAGAAAATATACAAATAATAGAACCATATTGGAACTCTGTAATGGAACAAGGTTTTATGCTAGCATTGCCTCAATCTTCCCAAATTCAATTTTCAGATGGATATGTTTGGGATAATATCGAAAGAAGAAGAGAAGAGTTAAAAGGACATTACAATAAGATTAAAGTGAATAAAACATTTGGGAATATTATTATTGGTGGCTTTTCTGCTGGGGCAAGAGTAGCGTTACATTCCATGTTACAAGGTGAAATAGAAGTGAACGGTTTTATTTTTGTGGCACCGTGGCTCCCGGAAATGGAAGAATGGGAAGAAATGATTGGAATATTGCATGATAAAAGCATAAAAGGATATATAATATGTGGGGATCAAGATGAAGATTGTTTTGAAGGTACACAGCAATTTGTAAAGTTATTAAAGGATAAAAATATAGAGCATAAGTATAAAGTTGTGCCTAACTTAAATCATGATTATCCTCATAATTTTGATGAGTTATTAAAAGAAGCTATTGAATATATAGGAAGCAAAAATAATTGATTAGTAGTAAGAAAAGGAGATGCATCATATGTGATGCATCTCCTTTTCGTTATTATAAATTAAAAGCATCTGCCAATAGGCGATAAGAGTTTAATTTATGTTCAAATTGATGAGTAATCGTGACAATCATAAATTCGTCAGTATTATACGCTTTGCTTAAGTTTAATATTTTTTCTTTCACAGAAGACGGATCACCGACAATCATACGTTGACGATTTTCTTTTATGCGGAATAGATCATAAGCACTATACGAATAATTTTGAGCAGTTTCAATAGAAGGAGTACCAGTAGTCCGTTTTCCTTGTTCTAATAGTAAAATCGATAAATCAAGGCTTGATGCAATCTTCTCCGCTTCTTCATTTGTTTCTCCGCAAATAACAAAAATAGATACGATTGATTTTGGTTTATCACCTAAATAGGAAGGTTGGAATTGTTCTTGGTAAGCCTTCATTACTTCAGGGCCACCGTATCCGTTAATGAACTGTGCAAATGCAAAAGAAGCGCCTTGCTTTGCGGCAATTATTGCACTTTCTCCGCTAGAACCGAGCATCCACATTTCAGGAGATGTTGGGATAACTGGAGTAGCCTTTAAGTTTGCATAATGATGGTTTTCTGGTACTTGATCATGTAAGTACATAGCAACATCTGCAATTTGTTCTGGATATTGATCAAGTGAGACCATTTTACCTTCTTGAAGTGCGCGAGTTGCTATCGGCATACCACCAGGCGCTCTCCCGACACCAAGGTCGATGCGGCCCCTATAAAGTGCTTCTAAAACGCGGAAATTCTCGGCAACTTTATATGGACTATAATGTGGCAGCATAACACCACCAGAACCAACTCTAATACGATCAGTTTTCGCGGCAATATGTGAAATGAGTATTTCTGGACTTGAACCAGCTAAGCTAACTGAATTATGGTGCTCGGATACCCAAAAACGTGTGAATCCGAGTTTCTCAACTTCTTGTGCAAGCGCAACTGTATGCGAAATAGCTTGGGCTGCTGTGCTACCATCTGAAATAGGTGATTGGTCTAATACACTTAATTTGATCATAGAATATACCTCTCAATCTTAATGTACATCCTATTATATATTTACTTACGAAAAATGCGTAGTGAAATGCTCACACAAAAAAGAGGGGGATATTATATCCGCTTTTAACGAGAAAACCCTCGTTCATAATGATTCATTTCGACTAAGTTTAATATATATTCGTAGTTATCAATTTCTAGATGTATTTGCTTGCGTTCTTCTTCAGTTAGTTTAACGCTAGTGAGTTTTTTACATAACTGCTGTTTCTTTAATTCTAAATGTTTTTTTGTAGCCTGATAATCGTAAGTACGTTTCATGTGTATCCACCCTTTCCATACAGTTACTATCTGTATGTTTATAATATGAAGCATGTGGAAGGGGGAGAGCTGCACCTTATGTATTTTTAGTGAATTTTCAAATTGTGGTGGTGTTATGTTTAAGTGAATTTATGAATAAAATGCACTAAACCACTAATTTGTATTTCATGAAGTAAGGGGTGGGATTGTGCAGAAAGATATAATGTTTAACAATGAGATGGATGAAACGTTAAAAGTTATAAATAAGGGATTGAAGAAGACGACACGTCCGAAACAAATCATTGTAGTAGGGGCTGGTATGGCTGGATTAGTTTCGGCATCTTTATTAAAAGCAGCAGGTCATGAAGTGAAGGTTTTTGAAGCGAACAACCGTGTAGGTGGCCGTATAGAGACAGTTAGAATGGAAGATACCGGATTATATTTAGATGTTGGAGCAATGAGAATTCCGTATTCGCATACATTAACGATGGCATATATAAGAAAGTTTGGGCTACAGGTGAGCCCTTTTATTAATAGGAATGAGACAGATATTATCTACGTAAATGGTCGGAAAACGACATTAAAACAATACGAAAAAGATCCAAGTATTTTAAGATATCCTGTGGAAATGAATGAAGTTGGGAAAACGTCTGAGGAACTATTAATGTTAGCGGTACAGCCCATTATAAATTTTATAAAAAAGAACCCAGAGAAAAATTGGGATATTGTAGTAAAGGATTTTGGGAGATATTCTACAGGTCAATTTTTAAAATATCATCCTTATCAATATAATACGTATTTTTCGCCAGTAACGATTGAGATGATAGGTGTTCTATTAGATTTAGAAGGTTTTTTAGAAAGGTCATTTGTTGAGACGTTACGTTTTTTATATATTATGCAAGAGGAGAGCGGATTTTGCGAAATAATAGGTGGGAATGATAGATTACCAAAGTCTTTTTTACCACAATTAGAAGAAAATATTATATATAATCAAAAATTAATGAAGCTTCATCAACAAGCCAATAGTGTAACAGCCTATTACCGGAACGAGGAAACTTTTGAATATAGTAGTATTACAGGGGATTTAGTTATTGTTACAATTCCTTTTTCAACAATGCGATTTGTAGAAGTAGATCCATTTGATTCGATATCTCATGCGAAGTGGAAAACAATTCGCGAATTGCATTATATGCCGGCTACAAAAATAGGGATTCAATTTAAAAGTCGTTTTTGGGAGGAACAAGGGCAATTAGGTGGGAGAATTATAACAGATCTTCCTATACGTTATGCGTATTATCCAAGTCATGGAATCGGTTCAAAAGGACCAGCCATTATGCTAGGGAGTTATACATGGTCATACGATGCATTACTATGGGATGGTTTATCAAAAGGGGATCGTATCTATTACACATTACAAAATTTAGCAACAATATTAGGTGGTCAAGTATATGATGAGTTCATGTCTGGAATATCAAAGAGTTGGACATTAGATCCATATGCGCTTGGAGGGTTTGCACTATTTCAAGCTGGTCAAGAATCTGAATTACAGCCAGTCATTGTAAAACCTGAGGGGAGAATATACTTTGCCGGAGATCATACAACGCTGTATCACGGATGGATTCAAGGTGCGATTGAATCCGGAGTGCGTGTGGCGATGGAAGTGAATGATCAAAAAGTTTAAAATTCAGAAATTTCTTTACTGTATAACTTGAGATGGATATTATTATATATAAAAGAATTATAGGGAGTGTTTACAGTGAATCCGTTATTATTCGATTTTCCTTCTGAATTTTATACTGACAGGCTTTTTATTCGAATGCCAAAACCAGGTGATGGTAAAGTTGTATATGACGCAATTCAAGCTTCAATACAAGAATTAAAACCTTGGATGGTCTTTGCACAAAAAGAGCAAACAGAGGAAGAAATAGAAGAGAGTATTAGAAAATCGCATATTCAATTTTTGCAGCGTGAAGATTTGAGATTACTAGTTTTTTCGAACGAAACAGGTGAATTTATTGCATCTGCCGGATTACATCGTATTAATTGGGATATACCTCAATTTGAAATCGGGTATTGGATTGATTCAAGGTTTAGTGGAAAGGGCTATATGGTAGAAGCTGCAAAAGGTATAACAGATTATGCTTTCACTGAATTGAAAGCAAACCGCGTAGAAATTCGTTGTGATTCTCTAAATAAGAAGAGTAGAGCGATACCTGAGAAATTAGGATTTAAATTAGAGGGTACTTTAGAAAGCGCGAGTGTTGCGGTGGATGGAAATGGATTAAGGGATATGTGTGTATTTGCAATGACGAGAAATACATATGAAAAAGAAGAGCTGTAAAGAAACAGCTCTTCTTTTTGTTTATTATGGTACAGGATGTCCATTAGAGCTTTCGAAAATTGTAAACCATTGTTGGCGGTCTAAATTAACTTTTGTTGCCATTGCAGCCGTTTTTACTCGATCTAATTTACCAGAGCCAACGATTGGCATCATGTTAGCTGGATGAGCGAGTAACCATGCATACATAACAGTATCGATGCTAGTAACACCTAGTTCAGTAGCAACTTTTTGTAAAGTTTCACGTACACGTACGGCGCGTTCTGATTGACCAGTAAAGATTTCACCACCAGCAAGAGGTGACCAAATCATTGGATTAATTCGTTTTTCTTGGCATAAATCAATCGTACCTTTTTCAAAATGCTCCATTTGCATCGCAGAAACTTCAATTTGATTTGTAATGAGCGGGAAATCTAAATACGAACTTAACATATTAAATTGTGAAGGTAAAAAGTTAGATACACCGAAGTGGCGAACTTTGCCTTCTTGCTTTAAGCGTGAGAACGCTTCTGCCACTTCAGTTGGATCCATAAATGGATCTGGACGATGGATGAGTAATACATCAATATAATCTGTATGTAAGTTTTGTAATGAATCTTCCGCGCTTTTTATTATATGTTCAGCACTCGTATTGTAGTGAGCAACATATCGCTCTGGAAATTTAGGTGATGGGGGAGCGATTCCACATTTAGTGATGATTTGCATATTTTCGCGTAAGGAAGGCTTTAATTGTAACGCTTCTCCAAACAATCCTTCACACGTATACCCACCATAAATATCAGCGTGATCGAAAGTAGTAATCCCCAAATCCATACAGTCTTCAATAAAAGAAAGTAACTCTTGCTTTGTCATATTCCATTCTGCTAAACGCCAGAACCCTTGAATAATACGAGAAAATTCTAGTGTTTCGGCCATTTGAACTCGTTCCATTATAAGTACCCCCTTGATGAATGATAATATTTTTGAAAAGGCTTTCTTGCTACATATTATTATATAGTTACCCGGTTGTACATACAATAAATATGTTTTGCTACAAAAACGTTTTTCTCTATATGCTATAATGTAGAAACATATAGCTATAAGGAGATGTAAGGAATGATTCCAGTAACAATACTAACTGGTTTTCTTGGATCAGGGAAAACGACATTATTAAATCGAATTTTATCAGAGGATCACGGCAAGAAATTAGCAGTGATTGTAAATGAAATAGGGCAAATTGGTATCGATAATCAATTAATTATGAACGTTGAAGAAGAAATTATGGAAATGACAAACGGTTGTTTATGCTGTACTGTGCGTGAAGATTTACTTGTTGCTTTAAAACAATTACTGGATGTGAAAGCAGAAGGGAAAATGGACTTTGATGGATTAGTAATTGAAACAACAGGTCTTGCAAATCCAGGTCCGATTATTCAAACTTTCTTTTTAGATCCAGTTATTCAATCTGCATACCAAATTAACGGTGTTGTAACAGTTGTAGATAGCTATCATATACATAAACATTTTGAAAAGGGACTAGAAGCAAAAGAACAAATTGCATTTGCTGATGTTGTGTTAGTTAATAAATTAGATTTAATTGAAGAAAATGAGAAAGAAAATCTCTTGCATGAACTTCAAGGAATTAACCCGACTGCAAAGTTAATCGAGGCGACTAACTGTGAGGTAGATATTCCATCGTTATTACAAATTCAAACGTTTAAAACGAAAGATACGCTGCAAATTTACCCTCATACAGAACGTAACCATCTAGAAGGTGTAAAATCGTTTGTACTACGTGAAGAACGTCCGTTAGATTTACAAAAATTGAATGAGTGGATGTCAGCTGTCGTTCAAGAACTAGGGGAGCATTTATATCGCTACAAAGGAATTTTATCTATTGATGGAGTAGATAAACGTATTGTTTTCCAAGGTGTGCATACGTTATTTGCTGCTTCGTACGATAGAGAGTGGCAAGAGGGCGAAGAGCGAGTAAGCGAAGTAGTTTTCATCGGAAGAGATATTAATAAAGAATGGTTCCAAGAACATTTTGAAGAATGTGTGAAATAAGTCTGCGTAAATCGCAGGCTTATTTTTTATGAGCATTTTAATGAGATAATACTAGATTACAAAAATGAAGTATATAAGGAAAAGAAACTAAAAATAGAAAACATAACATTGATAAATGCATAATAAAAAGCCTGTTTTCACAGGCTTGTATTTTCATCTATAAGTAATTCCATTACAACACCTACAACTGGACCTTCGTCATCAATATCCCCATTTAAACGGAAGCCAAATGACTCATATAGTCCCATTGCGTGTTTGTTGTCAGGATGTAAACTTAAATAAATTATTTTACATTCAAATTTTTGTTGCAAGAATTGAATTAGTAAGCGAAGGAAACGTTTTGCGTATCCTTTTCCTTGAAATTGTTGGTCAATCATAAAACGATCTAACCATACGCTTTCATGTTTTTGGGAATACCATCCATACATTGCGTATCCAACGAGTGTTTCTTTGTCATATAAGCCTACTGACGTTCCGTTTTCTTCATATAATGATTCTGCTAAGGAAAACGCATTACTTTCAATAAATTGCTGCTGGTCTTTTGTTACGCTTAAGGCAGCTACTGAACGCCAATTTGCTGCTGTTACTTCACAAATGTGAAGATTCATAGTTCCAACTCACCTTCTAAATTAGTATAGCTTACAAGCTAATATGGATAATTCTACTTGTTATTTCGATCAAGTCAAGGATAAATACATAAAAAGGCAGCTGAATGACATATTCAGCTGCCTAGAAAATATAGTTGATTAGCTTGTTGCTTCTTTTAAAGTATTTACGTTTTCTTCCATTAATGTGAAGTAATCTTTATTGTTCTTTGCATCATCCTCAGAAATAGTAGCAAGGTGATTTAAGCGTAAAATTTTTGTACCTGTTTCTTTTTGAATAACTGATGCTACTTTTGGAGTAGAGAATGTTTCAAATAAAATATATTGTAGACCGTGCTCTTTTACTGTTTTTGTAATGTCAGCAAGCTGTTTTTGAGATGGTTCATCAGATGCTGAAATTCCAGCGATTGGAATTTGTTTCAAACCGTATCGTTGTTCCCAGTAGCCGTAAGCTGCGTGTGAAACTAATATTTCTTTCGTTTTTGCATTTGCAACAACTGCTTTAAATTGATCATCTAAATCAGTAAATTTTGTTTGTAGTGCCGCGAAGTTTTTTTCGAACTCTTTTTTATGTTCAGGCTGTAATTCTACAAGTGCATTTTTAATTTTTTCTGCTTGTTTCATCGCAAGAGTAGGATCTATCCAAACGTGTGGGTCTTTATCGTGATGATGTTCATCTTCTTTATGAACGTCTCCATGATCGTGCTGCTCTTCTTCAGATGAAGCACGAAGTTCGATATCTTTAGATGCATTTACAATTTTTACGTTTTCTTTTTTTAATGATTTTTCCATTTTTTCGGCAAATGGTTCTAATTCTGCGCCGTTATAAACAAATAAATCGGCTTTCGCCACTTGTACAGTCTGTTTTTGACTTGGTTCAAATGTATGAGAATCCGCACCAGGTGGGTAAATTGTTTCTACATTTACATAATCACCACCGATTTTTTTTGTAAAGTCAGCGAGTGGGAAAATGGTTGTATAAACAGAAAGTTTCCCATCTTTTTTCGCCGCACCTTCTTTGTTGTTAGAACATCCAGCAAAGATGAGTGTGAAAATAAGTATAAATGAAAATAGAGCTAATTTTTTAGGCATATAATTCTCCTCTTTTCTTTTTTACAATTATATTTTCTCCAAATATAAGAAGAAAATATCGTTTTAACACAAAACGGAATAATTACGTTTTAGGTTGCGAACCTAGTATAATACATCTTTATGAAAGTTGCAATAAATAATAATCATTACGATTTGTTTTTGTTATAAATTTGTCAAAAAGAAAGGTATTAATTTTTATGATTGGTGCATATGTGACAATGTTACTTTCATATATTGGGAGGGAGCAGAAAAAAGGGGATGAGCGCTTGGGTTACTTCATGGAAGCTATCTTATTAATACTTGCGGTTGTTTTGCCATTATCTTTTGTTTTAATTTTTTTAAGAAGACTAATAAGTAATTTAGGGGATGCTACAACAATTACAAAATTGCCAGCGGAAGAAAAAGAAGAGAAAAAAGAGTAAGTAAAGCACTATGCGTACGCATAGTGCTTTACTTATGGTAAAATGGGAGAACGGAAACTCCTGTTAGCGACGATTAGCTATAGGAGAGAATAGTAAATAAAGAGGTATACACATATATGAATAAGCGAACAGCGTTAGTACTTGGCGCAAGTGGGCTAGTTGGACAAGAAATAACACGACTATTACTTGACTCAGATTACTACGATTCGGTTACTATTTTTGTAAGAGAACCATTACAATTACAGCATGAGAAATTGCAACAGAAACAGGTGGATTTTTCAGTATTAGAGGAATACAAAGAATTTTTTGCAGTAGATGATGTTTTTAGTTGCTTAGGAACAACGATAAAAAAAGCGAAGTCGAAGTCGAATTTTAAAAAAGTAGATTATGAATATACATTACGAGCTGCCTGCTTAGCTGAAAAACAAGGTGTGCAAAATTTTCTTGTTATTTCATCAATGGGAGCAAAACCTAAATCATTTTTCTTTTACTCGCAAGTGAAGGGGAAAATGGAAGAGGAGCTGAAAAAGCTAGTTATTGGTGGCATACATATTTTCAGGCCGTCATTATTAGTTGGAAATCGACAAGAATATCGTTTTGGGGAAAGAATGGCTGAGAAATTATCTCGTATTCTTCCGTTTATATTTAAAGGGGCTTTTAAAAAGTATAAACCAATTTCAGCTAAAGATGTGGCGAAAGGAATGTATATAACAGCGCTACGTGAAGAATCTGGTATTCATATTTATAGTTCAAACGATATTATAGAAATAAAATAAGTAAAACCGAGAAGAATAATTTCTCGGTTTTACTTATTAGTTTTAATTTTCCCGGGTGCTCGTCGGTACTGATATGGTTCTTTTAATTCAAAGCCAAGTTCATTGGCAGCTATTCTTGGGAAGTATGGATTACGAAGTAACTCGCGTCCGATAAAAATTAAATCTGCTTCGCTATTATTTAAAATTTGCTCTGCTTGTGATCCGGTTGTAATTAATCCTACCGCACCAGTCGCGATGTCAACATGCTCCTTAATATGTTTAGCATATTGTACTTGGTAACCAGGATACACATCAATATGTGCAGGTACAACAGCACCAGAACTACAATCGATTAAATCTACCCCTTGTTCTTTCATCCATCCTGTATACTGCACATAATCTTGAACCGTTAACCCGTCAGGATGATAATCATTTGCTGAAATACGAACAAATAACGGTCCGTTCCAAACTTCATTTACAGCATCGATGATTTCGCGTAAGAAACGATAGCGATTTTCAGGTGAGCCCCCGTATTCATCAGTCCGCTTATTGGAAAGCGGAGAAAGAAATTCATTAATAAGATAACCGTGAGCACCATGTAATTCAATAACGTCAACCCCCGCTCGTTTAGAGCGTAAAGCTGCTTTTTGAAAAGCAGAAACAGTTTCTTTAATTTGCTTTTTATTCATTTCTACTGGTATTTTCATTCTATCGTTAAACGGAATTGCTGAGGGAGCGAAAGCATCTGTTTCTAATTCAGCCTTTCTTCCGGCGTGAGCGAGTTGAATGGCTGCTTTTGCACCGTTATTATGTATAAATGTTGTCGTTTTATGTAAGCCTTCAATTAGAGTGTCATCCCAAATGCCTAAGTCTTTGCTAGAAATTCGTCCTTCAGGTAACACAGCTGTTGCTTCAATCATAACTAAACCTACTTGGCCAGCAGCCCTGGTTCCATAATGGACGAGATGAAAATTAGTTATTTGGCCGTCCTCATTTTCTGATGAATACATGCACATAGGTGACATAATGATACGGTTTTTTAGCGTAACGTCCTTAATTGTATAAGGTGAAAAGAGTTGAAACTCCATCAAATATCCCCCTTGATTGAATTTTCTTACATTATATCATCCTCTTTTTTGTTTCCCTAATAAAACGCTTATACGAAAAATTTCGTCTATTCGTGTTACAATAAATAATATGTAATGAATTGGAGGATGACATATGTACCAGGCTTATTATGATAGTGAATTAGGTTTGTTAGAAATTACAGCGAACGAAGAAGGAATTACGTCTGTTATATTTGTTGAAGATAGAAAAGAAGAACATAAAAATGAACTTGTTGAACAATGTATAAATGAATTAGATGAATACTTTGAAGGAAAAAGAAAAGAGTTTACAGTTCCATTGTCTGCTGAAGGAACACCATTCCAAAAGAATGTATGGGATGCACTTTACACTGTTCCGTATGGCGTAAGTGCTTCATATTTAGATATTGCGGAGAAGGTTGGGAATACGAAAGCTGTACGAGCGATAGGAGGGGCAAATAGCCGGAATCCAATTTCAATTATCGTTCCATGCCATCGTGTAATAGGAAAGAGTGGAAAACTTGTTGGGTATGCGGGTGGTTTATGGAGGAAAGAGTGGTTATTGAAACATGAAGGTATTTTAAATAAATCGTAAGAAACAACCTTTGGAACGAGGGAGTTAGCTCGGCTGTCCTAAGACAAATTCGTTAGCTATCAAAAGTAACGATGAACCGAGAAGCCCCCACTTCGGGGTAAGCTCGTAAGAGATACTAAGTGGTGGGTAGTTCACAATGAAGTATGGATGGAAAGAGGGATTGTTTTGAAATGTATAAATTGTGGGCGACCTTGTATTAATGATCAGCTGAATTGTGCAAATTGTCAACGAAACCTGCATAATGAACAAGGTGAAGAAAGCTCGCTAATAGACAAAGAATTAGAAGTATATGTAGGGAGACAATATCCATATTACAAAAGAAAATGGGAGCTTGAGAATAAGCGAATTGCTAGGTGGAGCTGGAATGGTCTGGCTGCTATTTTTAATGTAGGTTGGCTTGGATATCGCAAGTATTACGTACCTGCTGCTTTATTTATACTGTTATTAGTAGCATGTGATGCATTTTCTTATTATATGGGGTTCAACGTAGCGTTGCCAATCGTTAATATGGTGCCTCTTACGTTTTTATTACTCATTTTCATTCTATTTGGGATGGGGATTTTTGCAAATGGATTATATTATCAATTTGCAGAAAGGCGTATATATCGAATAAAAGCACGGGGAATTAAAGATGAATCGGTTGAAAATTATCTCATCCGTGATAGTGGTGGAACGAGTAAAATGGGAGCAACAATCGTTACTATTTTAGCAGTTGCTAGTATTTTTTTCAGTCATTTCTTTTTTCCGACTGATCGAGATATTATACAAAAAGTACGTACAAGTTCGCTTTATGAATATCCGTTCTTTTCGATTGGTGAATCGTTTGAAAGCTATTTTCAAAATTCAGGGTGGATATATTATCGTGGTTCGGAAGGTATGGAATTAGTAGAATTTCAAGGATACAGCCCAGGGATGCCAAGACAAAAAGTTACAATTCAATTTATTGTTGATTATAAATTGAGTGAAATTGAGCCATATTCCCTTACGATTAATGGTGAATCTAAAAATGAAGAAGAGTTTTTGAAGATGATGGAAGAAATATTCAAGGTTCAAAATCCGTTTGAAATAGAGGATGGATTGCAAGTAAATGCTATTCAACAAAGCGGAGGGAAAGCAATTTCTGACCGCTTTTTTTCTTTTTATGAAAATAAATATTTAAAATAATCAGAATTTTTTGTATAATAAAATATATTATACAAGTTTTAACTTATACATATAGATTGGGGGAAGGAAGAATGAAGAGAAAGGTAACAACGATTGCTGCAGTTGCATTATCGGCTAGTGTATTGGTTGCAGGTTGCGGAAATGGGGAGAAGGCATCTACAACGAAGAAAGAAGCAGGTAAGGGAGTAGCGGATAAGCAAGTATTAAACTTACTAGAAACAGCTGAAATTCCTTCAATGGATACATCTAAATCAACAGATTCTGTATCTTTCCGTGTATTTGTAAATGCAATGGAAGGATTATATCGTCTAGATAAAGATAATAAACCAACTCCAGGTATGGCCAAAGACGTGAAGATTAGTGAAGATAAAAAGACATATACATTTGAATTACGTGATGCAAAATGGTCAAATGGTGATCCAGTTCGAGCGCAAGATTTTGTATATGCATGGCAACGTACATTAGATAAAGCAATAGCAGCAGAATATGCATTTATTTTATTTGATGTGAAAAATGCACAGAAAGTAAATAAAGGAGAAGTACCGTCGGATCAATTAGGTGTTAAAGCGAAGGATGATAAAACGTTGGTAGTAGAATTAGAGCAACCAGCACCTTATTTCCTTGAGCTTACTTCGTTCCCTACATTCTTCCCATTAAATGAAAAGTATGTAAAAGGACAAGGGGATAAATACGGATTAGAAGCAGATAAATTATTGTACAATGGACCATTTACAATGAGTGAATGGAAACATGAACAAAGTTACCAGTTAAAGAAAAACCCAAATTATTGGGATAAAGATACTGTAAAATTACAAGAAATTAATGTGGGTATAGTAAAAGAGACAAGTACTGGGGTAAATTTATATGATAGTGATCAAGCAGATCGTGTCATTTTAAGTTCTGAGTTTGTAGACAAATATAAAAAGAATAAACCAGATGAATTTAAAACGAAGCTAGACCCACGTATGTATTTCCTACGTTTTAATCAAAAAAATGCAACGTTTAAAAATCAAAAGGTTCGTGAGGCGATTGATTTAGCGTACGATAAAAAAGGAATTGCGGATGTAATTTTGAATGATGGATCATTGCCAGCGTATTTCTTAGTACCTGAAAAGTTTACGACAGGACCAGATGGAAAAGACTTCCGTACTGTAAATAAAAATTTCCGTGACAGTAAAGATAATGCTGCGAAAGCAAAAAAACTGTGGGAAGAAGCGAAGAAAGAACTTGGTCAAGATACAATTACAGTAGAATTACTAAATGATGATAACGGTAGTCGTAAAAAAGTGGGCGACTTTATTAAAGAAGAATTAGAGAAAAACTTACCTGGTATTAAAGTGAATTTGAAGCAACAACCATATAAGCAGAAGTTAGATTTAGAAAAGAAATTTGAATATGAATTCTCATTATCTGCATGGAGCCCAGATTATCCAGACCCAATGACATATATTGATATGTTCGTTACTGGAAGCTCATTTAATGAAATGGATTATTCAAATCCGAAGTACGATGATTTAGTAGCAAAATCAAAAGGAGAACTACTAAAAGATGACGCAGCACGCTGGAAAGCACTTGCAGAAGCTGAAAAAATCTTAATTGGTCAAGATGCTGCAATCTCACCTACGTATCAGCAAAGTACGGCTTATTTAGAGAAGACATATGTAAAAGGTATCGCTAACCATACGTTTGGTGGAGACTTCAGTTATAAATGGGCATATATTACAAAGAAATAGTATAATAAAAGATGAGTGAATTTTCACTCATCTTTTATTTGTATAGGAGGAATTAGAGTTGTTAAAGGGAATCAATCATCTTTGTTTTTCAGTGTCCAATTTAGAAAACTCTATTACATTTTACGAGAAAGTATTGGAAGGAGAATTATTAGTCAAGGGGAGAAAACTTGCATATTTTAATATATGTGGAGTATGGATAGCGCTTAATGAAGAAACACATATTCCGAGAAATGAGATTCATCAATCTTATACGCATATTGCGTTTTCTGTTGAACAAGAAGACTTTGAACGCTTACTGCAGCGATTAGAAGAAAATAAAGTTCATATTTTACAAGGAAGAGAGCGTGATGTGAGAGATTGTGAGTCTATATATTTTGTTGATCCTGATGGTCATAAATTTGAGTTTCATTCAGGGACGTTACAAGACCGTCTAAATTATTATAGAGATGAGAAACCTCATATGACATTTTACTAAGGGGGGAAGAAGTTGCATGCGCTTGTAATTGGTGGAACAGGAATGCTAAAGAAAGTTTCTATGTGGCTTTGTGATCAAGGGTTTCATGTTTCTATTATTGGACGAGATAGTACGAAATTGGAAAATGTTAAGCAAGTGAGTTCTGTACCGGGAAATATTACGTGCCTTCCTTTAGATTATCAAAATGACGATGATGTAAAGCAATCTATTACAAATACAATTGAACAAAATGGTCCAATAACATTAGTTGTTGCCTGGATACACTCTAGTGCAAAGCATGCATTACGACTCATTTGTAATGAGGTAGAATTGTCGTCGGAAAAGTACAGTTTATTTCATATATTAGGTAGTAGTGCATCACGTACGAAGTCACAAAAAATAGGCGGGGCATTATGTAGTTATTACAGAGTTATATTAGGGTTTATTTTAGAAGATACATATGCAAGGTGGCTTACTCATGAAGAGATAGCTGACGGTGTTATAAAAGGAATTGAAAGTAAATGCACAGAATGGATTGTAGGGAGAGTAGAGCCGTGGGAATTGCGGCCGAAATGATAAGGGGGAAATAGGAAATGAAGACAACAGTATATGTAACAAGGCACGGTGAGACAGAATGGAATGTAGCAAAGCGGATGCAAGGACGAAAAAATTCAGCCTTAACTGAGAATGGTATGATACAAGCGAAACAATTAGGGGAGCGTATGAAGGATTTACCTCTCCACGCCATATATAGTAGTCCAAGTGAAAGAACGATTCATACTGCCGAATTGATTAAAGGGGAACGCGATCTTCCAATTATAGAAGATGAACGTTTCTATGAAATAAACATGGGGATATGGGAAGGGCAAACAATTGCTGACTTGGAAATGCAATATCCAGAAGAAGTACATTTATTTTGGAATGAACCACATCTTTTTCAGTCAACATCAGGGGAAAACTTTGCGGCCGTTCATAAAAGAGTAATTGAAGGGATACACTTTCTTTTAGAAAAGCATAAAGGAGAAAATATTTTAATAGTTACTCATGCTGCAGCAGCGAAATTACTCGTAGGGCATTTTGCAGGTTTTGAAATTGAACATGTATGGGAAGAGCCATTTATGCATAGCGCGAGTCTTAGTGTGATTGAATTTGATGAAAACCGTGGTAAAGTAAAACAATTTGCAGATATAAGTCATTTTCAGTAAACGTAAAAAAGGTCGCAAAGCGACCTTTTTTGGTGGACATAAAAAACTAGCAATTACGTTTTTTATACCAGAAGTGATCGAATTTCTTGTTTTTGCAAGATGGGAATTTATGTCCGTCTCTGCAATCATTCCATTTGTGCCCGTCATCGTGACAGTCTTTACCATGATCACAATCATCATCGCAAGAGCTACCGTGTCCGTGAGGGAAGAATTCGCATTTTTTACAGAAACTTCGTTTTGTCCAGAAAAATTTCTTTTCAAAGCGTATGCATTTTGTAACGAACGTACAATGTTTTCTGCGAGTACGTTTTGTAACTAAAACGCATTCTTTTCTACGCGTCACTTTTGTAACGAAAGTCCATTTTTGAACACGTACACGAGTGCATTTCGTAACAAACGTCCATTTTTTAACATGAGTACATTTTGTAACGAAAGTACAATGTTTTACGCGAGTACATCTTGTTCTTGGACATTTACGCCCAGTTGTACATTTACGTCCAGTTGTACATTTACACCCAGTTGTACATTTATGATGAGAGAATTTATCATCATCGCAATCAAAAGTACTTGGATCTTGGTGTAAGAAATCCTCCATACCAGCACTTTTGATTTCTTCAACAGCTTTTCTAATATCACGTTTCATAGAAATCCTCCTTATCGAGTGTTAAATTGAAAAGGTATTCTTTTTCCTTAACATGATATGAGAGATGAAGTCTTTCTGAACAGGACAAGAGTGTAATTTTATATAAATAGATGATAGCGGATGTATGGACAAGACAAGGCGCATACATTGAATGAAGAGAACTGAGAAGGGATGAGAAAACATGCTGCCTTCATATGATTTTTTTGTTCATCCAATGTACTTAGTGGAATTGAAAAAGGACATTTGGTCAGATAGTCCAGTGCCAGCAAAATTAACTTATGGAAAAAAGAAGTATGACATTGATATCGTATACCGAGGGGCTCATATTCGCGAATTTGAGAAAAAGTCTTATCATGTTATGTTTTATAAACCGAAAAAATTTCAAGGCGCGAAAGAGTTTCATTTGAATTCTGAGTTTATGGATCCGTCTCTCATACGAAATAAATTATCTTTAGATTTTTTTCATGATATTGGTGTACTTTCGCCAAAATCACAACATGTATTTATAAAAATTAATGGTCAAATTCAAGGTGTGTATTTACAGTTAGAATCAGTTGATGAAAACTTTTTGAAAAATAGAGGGTTACCGAGTGGTTCTATTTATTATGCGATAGATGATGATGCGAATTTTTCGTTAATGAGTGAGCGAGATAAAGATGTTAAGACAGAGCTCTTTGCGGGTTATGAATTTAAATATTCGAATGAAAATAGTGAAGAACAACTGAGTGAATTTGTATTTCAAGCGAATACTTTGTCGAGGGAAGATTATGAAAAAGAAATCGGGAAGTTTCTACATGTAGATAAATATTTACGATGGTTAGCTGGAGTTATTTTTACGCAAAACTTTGATGGTTTCGTTCATAACTATGCACTATATCATAACGATGAGACAAATTTATTTGAAGTGATACCGTGGGATTATGATGCGACTTGGGGGAGAGATGTACAAGGGAGACCACTTAATCATGAATATATTCGTATTCAAGGTTATAATACGTTAAGTGCAAGATTGTTAGATATACCTGTATTTAGAAAACAATACCGAAGTATTTTGGAAGAAATATTAGAAGAACAATTTACCGTTTCGTTTATGATGCCGAAAGTAGAAGGTTTGTGTGAATCGATTCGTCCATATTTACTACAAGATCCATATATGAAAGAAAAATTAGAAACATTTGATCAAGAAGCTGATATGATTGATGAATATATAAATAAAAGAAGGAAGTATATACAAGACCACTTACATGAATTGGATTAATTTTGAAAGAGATTGGAACATTATCAATCTCTTTTTTTGTATAATAAAGATGTATCAATTTAATTGACGTAATATTTACTTAATAAAGAATGGAGATGTGGAAACATGACGGTCAAGTGGATTGATTGGGTAAAACAAATACAATCTATAGCTCAAGCGGGTTTAACGTATTCTAAGGATGTATATGATATAGAGCGTTTTCAACAATTACGGGACATTTCAGTTTCAATGATGTCACATTATACAAAGACAGATTGGGAAGTAGTAGAGAATTTATTTGCAAGTGAGACAGGCTATCAAACACCTAAAGTTGATATACGGGCAGTTATTTTTCAAAATGAAAAACTATTATTTGTGAAAGAAAAAAGTGATAGGAAATGGGCATTGCCAGGTGGATGGGCTGATGTTGGTTATACGCCAACAGAAGTAGCAGCAAAAGAAGTTTTAGAGGAGACGGGCTATGAAGTGGATGATTTTAAGCTACTCGCTATATTTGATAAAGAAAAACATCAACCATCGCCTTCAGCAACACATGTATATAAAATTTTTATTGGCTGTAAGATTATTGGTGGCGAAAAGAAAACTAGTATTGAAACAGAAGATGTGGAGTTTTTTGATGAGAATGAATTGCCTAATTTATCAATTGCTAGAAATACAGAAGAGCAAATTAAAGAAATGTTTGCCTACATGAAAGACCCGCAGAAAGAAAAAATAATAGATTAATACTGCTAGAATTGTACATATTGTTAAAATGAAGATATTGGCAGATGCCAATCTTTATGTGATAATGGGATGGTATGTGAAGAAAAAGGAGATAGAAAAGAAAATGTTAGCAAGCATAATAGATCAGTTATTGCAATTTTTTGCAAGCTTAGGTTACTTTGGAGTAGCACTAGCTTTAATGATTGAAATTATCCCGAGTGAAATTGTACTTTCGTATGCTGGATTTTTAGTAGCGGATGGTAAAATTAGTTTTGTCGGTGCAGTTATCGCCGGAACTATTGGTGGTACTTTAGCCCAAATCTTTTTATACTGGCTTGGATATTACGGAGGGCGTCCGGTTGTAGAGAAATATGGGAAATATCTACTTATTAATAAACACCATTTAGACATAGCGGAAGGTTGGTTTAAGCGTTACGGAGCAGGAGTAATCTTTTCTGCACGCTTTATCCCAGTAGTACGTCATGCAATCTCTATTCCAGCAGGATTAGCTAAAATGCCGTTAAAACTATTTACACTATATACAGTAGTTGCGATTATCCCATGGTCAATACTATTTATATACTTAGGTGAAAAGCTTGGTGGAAATTGGCGACACATTAAAGAGTATGCATCTGATTACACACATTACATAATTATAGGAGCTGTTCTCTTTGTTGCTCTATACTTCGGTTTAAAGTATTTAAAAAAGAAAAAAGCAGCGCGTTAAAGTCAATGATTTTTCATTGGCTTTTTTAATTGTTTGGGTTCTAAAAAAAAGGAGTTGTCCATAATGTGTAATAATAAAGCGTAGCGGGGGAATGTGATGAAAGGATCACCGTTTTTACGTGGAACGATATTTTTAACGATGGCAACGATGATATCTAAAATGTTAGGGTTTATATATGTTATACCATTTACAGCAATGGTGGGTACGAGTGGGTACGTATTATATACGTATGCATACCGTCCTTATACAATTATGCTTAGTATTGCAACGATGGGATTGCCACTTGCCGTTTCAAAAATGGTTTCAAAATATGATCAACTCAATGATTATCACACTGTTAAGAGGGTGCTAAAGAGTGGTATCGTTTTTATGGTCATTATGGGCGTTATTTCTTGTTTAGCATTATATATGTTAGCACCACATTTAGCTAAACTTGTGATTGATGGAAATGATCAGTCGGGGAATAGTGTGGTAGCTGTCACGCACAATATTCAAATTGTAAGTTTTGCGTTAATACTCGTTCCTGTAATGAGCTTGTTACGTGGTTTCTTTCAAGGTTTTCAATCTATGGGACCTTCTGCGCTCAGTGTAGTTGTAGAGCAATTTTTTCGGGTCTTAACTATTTTGATAGGAAGCTTTGTCGTTTTATATGTTATAAAAGCTTCTGTTTCGTTGGCAGTTGGTATTTCAACGTTTGGAGCATTTATGGGAGCACTAGGTGGATTAAGTGTTTTAAGTGCGTATTATATGAGAAGGAGAAAACATTTAAAGAAAAAAGAGATTGCCAGTATACCACAAACGACGAAAACTTTTTTTTCGTTGTATAGAGAACTGTTTACATATTCTATTCCTTTCGTTGTAGTTGGATTAGCGATTCCGTTATATCAGACGATTGATACATTTACAATTAATAAGCTACTTATACAAGTAGGATATATGCAAGGAGAAGCAGAAAAGATTAATGCGATTATTGGCCTTGTTCAGATGGTTGTACTTATCCCGGTTTCTGTTGCAACAGCTTTTAGTATGTCCCTTGTACCTGAGATGACGAAAGCTTATACAGCGGGAAATGAGAAGCTACTGTATAAACACTTTACAAGGACAAATTTATTAGTGGTAGGAATTACCGTACCGGCGGCGATTGGAATGATGATTTTAGCAAAACCAGTGTATACTCTTTTATTTGGTGCTGGAAATGATCCGGAGATGGGCAGTATTATTTTGCAGTACTATGCTCCTGCTTGTATACTATTCTCACTATTTACAGTAACCGCTGCCATGTTACAAGGAATTAATCAACAACAGAAAACAGTGCTAGGATTAGTAATCGGAATAACTGTGAAGATAGTTTTAAATATTGTATTGCTACCGTATTTTGATTATGTAAGTTTTATCATTTCAACATACGCTGGCTATACGATTTCGGTCGGCTTTAACTTGTGGATGCTTTCTAAATATGTTATAAAGGCAACATAAGCTTTTTTAAAGGCAGAGAACACTCTGTCTTTTTCTATGTTTACAAGATTTTTCTTAAAAAAACGTTTTCAAAATAATTTTTCTATTGAAATTTAATCGTTTGTTTCATATGCTGAAAATAGCGGTTCAAAAACTGTTGTTTAAGTGAGGTAGATTCCCACATGTAAAAAGAATCGGGGTGATAGTATGTTAAATATTTATTTAACAGACCGAAACGGAAAACTACAAGAGATTGAGGAAATGCAAAAGGGCTGCTGGATTAATGTACTTCATCCAACAGAAGAAGAAATTCAGTATCTAGTACAAACTTTAAATGTAGACTTAGATTTCATTAAAGATCCTTTGGATGATGAAGAACGTTCTCGTATTGAAAAGGAAGACAATAATACTTTAATTATCGTGGATATTCCGACAGTCAGACATGATGAAGAAGGAAATTCAATTTATGACACGATTCCAATAGGTATGATTGTAATGCCAGATTGTTTTGTTACTATTTGCTTAGAAGAAAATCCAATTTTTGAACGCTTTATTAATCAACGTATTAAAGAATTTTATACGTTTAAAAAGACGCGCTTCGCACTTCAGCTCTTATATACAATTTCTACTTATTATTTAAGATACTTAAAGCAAATTAATCGAAAAACAATCGATTTAGAGCACCAATTAAATAAGTCGATGAAAAATAAAGAAATTTTCACATTGCTCGGCCTTGAAAAAAGTTTAGTTTATTTTACAACATCATTAAAGGCAAATAAAATTGTAATTCAAAAATTAATGCGAAACAGTACATTTTTGAAAATGTATGAAGACGATCAAGATTTACTAGAAGATGTATTAATTGAAAATAAGCAGGCTATTGAAATGGCGGAAATATATAGTCACATTTTAAGTGGAATGATGAATACATTTAGTTCGGTTATTTCTAACAATTTAAATAGTGTTATGAAACTGTTGACTTCTATTACAATCATTTTATCATTACCAACGATGGTTTCTAGTTTCTTTGGAATGAACGTAAAGGTTCCGTTTGAAGGGGAAGCACATGGTTTTGTAATTGTACTTATAATATGTGTAACATTATCTTTCACTTTAGCATTTGTTTTTTGGAAGAAACGTTACTTTTAATGATAGGAAAGCTGCGCTAGCATAGTTATAAAACTGTGCTAGCGCAGCTTTTTTTGCTATGAAATCTCAATTTTGGAACAGAATATAACTTGTGAAATGTAATGTGTATGAAGGTTATGAATTCCATATAACTCTTGTTCAAATAATGAAATGGGGTTAAAATTACATATTGTTAATGAAAAGTTGGAGGAAATACATCATGGAATTGTTTCAATTACCGAAAGCATTCCTGCAAATGAATACAATCTTTATCTCAATATTAATCGAAGCACTTCCTTTTGTGCTAATTGGTGTATTTATTTCAGGATTCATTCAAATGTTTGTGACAGAAGATATGGTGGCAAAATGGATGCCTAAAAACCGATTTCTGTCTGTTTTATTAGCTACTTTTTTAGGTATGATGTTTCCTGGATGTGAATGTGGAATTGTTCCGATTGTAAGACGATTAATCGGAAAAGGGGTTCCACCCTATGCAGGAATTGCATTTATGTTAACTGGACCGATTATTAATCCAGTTGTATTATTTGCAACATATGTTGCTTTTGGAAGTAGTATGCACATGGTATGGTATCGTTCTATTGTAGCGATTATCGTAGCAATTATCGTTGGAATTATATTATCATTTATGTTTAAAGAACATCAATTAAGAGATGATCACTTCCCAGAAGTGAATCATAAGCGTCCGTTACGTACAAAAATGTGGGATGTATGTACACATGCTGTTGAGGAATTTTTCTCAATGGGAAAATACTTAGTGTTAGGAGCGTTAATTGCTGCTGCAGTTCAAACGTTTGTACAAACTTCAACATTGCTTGCTATTGGACAAGGTCCGTTTTCTTCATCAGCTGTAATGATGGGACTTGCTTTCATTTTATCACTTTGTTCAGAGGCGGATGCATTTATTGCTTCTTCGTTCCAAAGTACATTTTCAACAGCGTCACTTGTCGCGTTCCTTGTATATGGACCGATGGTGGATATTAAAAATATGTTTATGATGCTTGCGACATTTAAAACAAAATTTGTAATTATTGTGACGGTTACAGTTACACTTGTTGTTTATGCAAGCTCACTACTCATTTATGTGATGGGGTGGTAGGTTATGTTTCGAGCATATATATTATTAGGTTTTACAATTTTAATTGGACAGCTTCATATTTCCGGTAATATTACGAAGTATATAAATATGAAGTACGCCTATTTATCAAAAACTGCAGCTATTATTTTAGGTTTCTTAACGATTGTACAAATTATTATCGTTTTCCAAAAAGAACATCAAAAAGAAAAAGAGAAACATGATTGTAGTTGTGATCATAGTCATTGCGGGCATGATCATTCGAAAGATGAGAATACATGGTGGAAAAAAGTGTTTTCTTACACGTTATTCTGTTTTCCAATCATTACAGGATTGTTTTTCCCAATTGCAACATTAGATTCCGATATTGTTAAGGCGAAGGGATTCCATTTTCCAGTAGCGCAAGCAGAAAGTAAAGATCCATTTATGACAAGGCAATTTCTAAGACCTGACACGAGCATTTATTACGGGAAAGAAGGATACCGTGGTGTAATGGAAAAAGGGAAGAAAGAGTTTGTTACGAAAGATAATATCACTTTAAAAGATGAAGATTTCTTAAAGGGTATGGAGACAATTTATAATTATCCTGGTGAATTTACTGGTAAAACCCTGTCTTATAAAGGATTTGTTTTCCGAGATGACTCTTCTAAAAAGGAACAATATTTCTTGTTCCGTTTCGGCATTATACATTGTGTTGCCGATTCGGGTGTATATGGTATGTTAGTTAAAAAGCCAGAAGGTGTAGAGTGGAAAAATGATGATTGGATTCAGATAGAGGGAGAAATTTCAACTGAATTTTATCAGCCGTTTCATGCGAATATTCCAGTGTTAGAAGTAACGAAATGGAATAAAGTTGAACAGCCGAAAGAACAATATGTATTTAGAGGAGCCGATTGATAAAATCGGTTCTTTTTTGTGGACTAAAAGTTCTAAAAATTGTTAATATTAAACGTGTAGTTCATGAGGTGTAGTGTATATTGGGATATTAGAGATAAATAATTAAAGGGGTGATAACAATGACTGAAGTAAAGGGTAAAACAGCTAATGAATCAAGAGTGTTTAAAACGAGTCGAGTATTTCCAACGGATTTAAATGATCATAACACGCTATTTGGTGGAAAGATATTGGCGGAGATGGATATGGTTGCTTCAATTTCAGCAACGAGACACTCGAGAATGGAATGTGTCACAGCGTCTATGGATTGGGTAGATTTCTTACATCCAGTACGTTCTTCAGATTGTGTTAGTTATGAATCTTTCGTAATTTGGACGGGAAGAACTTCTATGGAGATATTTGTGAAAGTAGTAGCAGAAGATTTAATTTCAGGTAAAAAACGTGTAGCAGCAACTTCATTCGTTACTTTTGTTGCGCTTAGTAAGGAGAATAATCCAGTTCCTGTACCGCGTGTTATCCCTGAGACAGAAGAGGAGAAAGAATTGCATCGAATTGCTGTATCACGTGCAGAACAGCGCCATATTCGTAAGGCAGAGAGTAAGAAGGTAGCTACACTGCTAACTTTTTGATGTGAAATACTTTCCTAGTGGTACTATTTTGTAATAGGTTAGGAGATTTTTGAAATGAAAAGCGGACACCTAAAAATAGGTGTCCGCTTTTATAGTTTTTTCATCCCCATATCGTACTACAATAACTGCTTAGCAGAAGCAAGCAGCACCGACGATAATTAAGAGGATAAATAATACGACTAGTAGCGCAAATCCATTACCATGTGCGAAGCCCATTGTTATTTCCTCCTTTTATTTTAAGATACAACATACAATATGCAGATGAGCTCCTGTTTGATATGGACGTATATCATGCAATGACATATTTTTTGTATGATAATGTTTTAAAAAAGGAAAGATATAGGAATAACAGTAGTTAGAGAAAGGAACGTATCCATGAAGCACTTTTTAATTGTAATAATTTGTTTTATAGGTGTATTCATATGGATGAACGTTGATGTGGAAATGGGGAAGAAAATGGCTAGTGGATATGAATTAGAAAAAATCCGATCAGGGGATTTTCAAGTATATACGAACGGTGATGAGTTATATAGAAGCTTATTTGAGGATATAAATCGTGCAGAAAAGAATGTATATATTCATTTTTATATTGTAGGTAAAGATGAGGTAAGTAAAGAATTCTTACAGTTATTAGAGAAAAAAGCATCTAGCGGAGTAGATGTGAAATTGTCAGTAGACCGCATTGGCGGATATAAGCTTAAGAAAAAGATAATTAATCAATTAAAAGAAAAAGGCGTGAAGTTTACATTTAGTAAAAAACCTAAATTAAAAAACTTATTTTATTCTTTGCATCAACGTAATCATAGACGCATTGTTACTATAGATGGGAAAGTTTCGTACATTGGTGGCTTCAATATCGGAAAGGAATATCTTGGACAGGATCCTAAATTTGGTCCGTGGCGTGATTATCATGTACGCATCGAAGGGAATGGAGCTACTGATATGGAACGGAAGTTTGCGGAAGATTGGCAAGAAGATACGGGAGAAAAGTTTCCTATACATCAAGAGTTACCTGTACAAGGAAATGTAAAATATCAATACGTATTTTCGAATGGAAAAGGTTTATGGAAGGAGTATGGAGCGTTTTTAAAGAAGGCAAAACATTCTTTAATTATCGCTACACCATATTTTGTACCGAGTAAAGAAATGGTGAAGGGGCTGAAAGATGCATTAAATCGTGGTGTCCATGTAAAAATCCTCGTCCCATTTAAAAGTGATGCAGTATTGCTAAAACAGGCTGCCTATCCTTATCTGAAAGACATGTTAGATGCTGGAGCGGAGATTTATCAATATCGAAATGGATTTTTTCATGGGAAGGTAACAATCATCGATGAGGAAATGGTTGATATTGGTACAGCAAATTTTGATAATAGAAGTTTTTACTTAAATAGCGAATCTAACTGTTTCATATATGATAAGACAGTCGTTGCTGACGTCTGGAGTCGATTAAAAGAAGACTTTCATAAATCAAAACGATTTTCTGAAGAAGATTTTGAGAAAATTAGTAGATGGGATTGGTTTCTAGCAAGAATATCAAATGTTATCGCATCATATTTATAGTATAGAGATGAAATAGGCAGGGAGGCGCTTTAATGGATTGTATGAAAGAATTGATGACATATAGTTACACACTTATATATAAAGTTGGAGAATACACGAGCAAGGTTCGAGATGAAGAATTAAAAGATATTTTGCAGCATCATTTGCCGTATATGTTACAAGCATATAATGAACAAGTGAATTTTCAAGAAGGAGAAAATATACAACATATAACTTGTAAACAAATGTGGCCGGAATTTACTGAAATGGATAGGGAAACAGATAATGAGTATACAGGGGATACTGGGATTGCTATTTGTTATATTACACATTTGAAACGATTAGCATTAAAGTTTGCTCAAGTGGCAGTAGAAGTTGCGAACCCGGAGTTTCGTTCTTTTCTGGAAAATTGTTTTGTGAAAATGAATCGTTATGCTTATAGTGTTTGGCAATATGTTGTGAAGAAGGAATATAAGATTAAACATGTATATGAAAGTGAAAAATTCGCGTGAAAAGCTAAGGTGGAATGAAAGGCGCCTTAGTTTTTTTATGTCTAATTAGAATGGGAGGATTAAGGATTGGCTGTGTTATCCGAAAATTTACAAAAGTTTACTGTATCTTTACTATTTTTAAATCTTCCCTTTAAAAAAAAAGAGTAATATGGGATTGTACATATTCTATCAAAGGGAGGAAACGCAAATGAACAAATGGGTTAAGTCATTAACTGCTATGGCACTTGCAAGTTCTTTATTAATGGTAGGTTGTAGTAAAGATGGGGATAAAAAGAAAGAGGATGACACAACTTCGCAGCAAGATGAAAAGAAAGATAAAGAAACAAGCGGAACAGACAAGTCTTCTGATTCGAAAGAAAAGAAATAAATAATAGAGCTTCCTCACATAAACGAGGAAGCTTTTTTGTTGTATATTTGTATGTATTAGGGAAAAATAGAGAGAAAGAATTGAAGAGGGGATAATATATGAAAGTATGCATATTAGGAGCGACAGGTAGAGTAGGATCACAAATTATGAAATTGGCATTACAAGATTCATATGAAGTAACGGTATTAGTTCGTGATTTGAGTAAAGTGGAAATAGAGCATGAAAGGTTGCAAGTTATTAAGGGAAATGTATTAAGCGGAGATGATATAAAGGAAGCGATTAAAGGATGTGATATTGTAATTAGTGCTCTTGGAACTGATCGGAATGGGACGTTAGAGAAGAGTGTACCGATTATTATAAAGCAAATGGAAGAAGAGGGCATAAAGAAAATTGTTACAATAGGAACTGCTGGTATTTTACAAGCACGAACAAACCCAAGTATATATCGTTTCCAATCAAAAGAATCGAAAAGAAAAATGACAACAGCTGCGGAAGATCATTTAGCTACTTATGAAGCGCTGAATAATAGTAAACTATGTTGGACTGTTGTTTGTCCGACGCATTTAATAGATGGTGATGTAACCGGTGTATATCGAACTGAACAAGATATGTTGCCAACAGATGGATCGAAAATCACAGTTGGTGATACAGCTCATTTTACATGGAGTTTACGTAATAAAAGCTTATACGAGAAAAGTCGAGTAGGTATTTCATATTAAAAAACCATCCCAAAATAGGGATGGCTAAAAAATGATATAGCATACAAAGATGATAATCATAATGATTTGGAGAATTGCTTTCGCTACTGTACTACTTAAAAAACCGACTACAGTTGCAATTCCGACTAAAAGGGCGTCTTTTGGCGCCTTTTTATGCATTAGTTCCGTAATAAATACAGATAAGAACGGTATGATAATAAGCCCGAATGGTGGGAAGAAGAACGATCCAACAATGATAGAAACCATACCAACACGTTCGCCCGATTTTGTACTACCGTATTTTTTTAGGAAGTATCCATTTGCAATAAAGTCAGCAACGAAAATGAAGAGTGTAAAAATGACTTGAATAATCCAAAAAGATGTCGTTAACTCTCCACCATTTATTCCAAAATGATAAATGAAATAGCCAGCCCATACGGCAAGGATGCCAGGGATAATGGGGTATATAAAGGCAAGAAATGAAACAATGAAACAAGCAATGATACAAATTGTTAGTAAAACAGTCACTTTATAACTCCTTTGTAGTATCTAATTTATGTACAGCAATCTTTTTAATTTGATGCCCATCAAGTTCTAATGCTTTAAATTGAAAACCATCATATTCAACTGAATAGCCAGCTTCAATATTTAAATCAATTGCTTGAGAGAGAAGCCAACCACCAATTGTATCTAAGTCACTTTCATCGATATGTAGGCCAAACATATCATTTACTTCAGAAATGAGTACTTTCCCATCTAAAACAGTAAGCTTAGGAGTACGCTTTTCAATCATCGGTGATTCGTCTGCGTCAAATTCATCTTGAATTTCACCGATAATTTCTTCAAGAATATCCTCCATCGTTAAAAGGCCAGCAGTTCCACCGTATTCATCCATAACAATCGCCATTTGTACGCGGTTCTTTTGGAGGTGTATTAACGTTTTACGAATGGGAACTGTTTCAAATACAGTTAAAACAGGATGTATGTAGGCATCAAGTGGTTTGTAAATGCCTTTTGTTTGATTATGAAAAATCTCTTTCGTATTTATCATTCCGATAATATCATCTTTATCCTTTTCAATAATAGGATAACGTGTATACTTTTCAGTTGCAACGATTTTCATATTTTCTTCTAACGTATTTTCAGTAGATAAACAAACCATTTCAGTTCTAGGTACCATAATTTCTTTAGCAACACGATCATCAAATTCAAAAATATTATTTACATATTTATATTCGGTTTGATTAATTTCGCCGCTTTTATAGCTTTCACCTAAAATGAGTCGTAGTTCTTCTTCGGAATGGGCAAGTTCATTTTCTTTCGCAGGCTCTAAACCGAGTAATTTTGTGAAAAATATAGCTGCACTATTGAGAAGCCAAATGAACGGATACATAATTTTATCAAATAATATGAGCGGTTTTGCAAATTTTAATGTGATTGCTTCAGCTTTTTGGATTGCGAAAGACTTAGGAACTAACTCGCCTAATACAACATGGAAAAAAGTAATCACACTAAAAGCAATAATAAAGGATAACGTGTTAGCCATTGTTCCAGTAATATTGATTTTTTCAAATAGTGGTCGCAGTAAATGTTCCACAGTTGGTTCACCAAGCCAACCAAGTCCTAAAGAGGTGATAGTAATGCCAAGCTGACAAGCGGATAAATAAACGTCTAAGTTAGATAAAACGCTTCTTGCAGCTAATGCTTGTTTATTACCTTCATTAGCAAGCTGGTCAATTCGACTTTTTCGTACTTTTACGACAGCGAATTCTGAAGCAACGAAAAAACCAGAAATAAGGATAAGTATAAAGATGAGAAAAATATTTAATATGTCCAAGTGTGTTCTTTATTCCTAATTTGGAATAAAGATGTCACCTCCTGTAATTATGTTATACTTTTATAATAAATCCAAATGAAAAGATTAGTCAAAGAAAATGGGTAAATAATGGTAGGTTTCTATAGTAGTTTTTTAATTTGCTGTTATTTTGTCCTCTATATAATAGGAATAACCGTCTACTTTTAATTTAAGTAGATGGTTATTCTATGTTATGGTTTCGAAATACTTCTAGTTAAAGTATACGTGTTTTGTTTAGAGTGGTTTGTTGTCCATAAAGCTTGGAGAAACGATAAGATGCTATATGGAATATAAAGTAGTAATAAACCAATTGTGACAACTATAGGTGCATTTCTACCAAATTGGACGATAAATTGTAATAGTCCGTTTGTATGAAAAATACATTCCATAAAAACGAATGAAAGAATAATGGAACTCAAAATAGATTTATGATTGGAAGTAAGCGCAATAAATAACGTATCAACAAGGAAAGATGAATTTTTTATTTCGTATTCATTAGTAGTATTTAAGAACGGTAGCCATTTTTTAATTGCTTGCATAACGATTATCATAGAAGTGCTACATACGATGATAAAAGAAGAGAAGAAAGGAAACTTTATGAATTTAGATATGTAGAGAAGTGATAATAGGACTGAACATTGTAATATCACAGTGCCAAAAGAATACGGTATCCAGCGAAATAAAGAACTACACTTTTTTAATGAGTTTGGTGCTTTTAAAAATAGATGGCCAATTCCTAGACTTATAAAGAAACCGATTACAAGAGTGAATGTGAAACGAACGATTGATAAAAAATATATTTCCCATATGTAGGGGAACAGTGGTGACGAATGGTTAGAGGTATGTAGTATATTTTGTGTATGTACAAGCTGACTTGCTGAGAAAAGGATAGGCTCATGCATCCAATCAATTGTTGGAATTGAAATGGAAGAAGGCTGTGCTAAATTATGAAAAATGCTTACAAATCCAGTTAAGTAGGAGTAATTATGTGTAATGAATAATGCTGGAAGGGGACTTATGACAAAAATAATCAAAACACCGGCTATAAATTTACATATATGTGAGCGCAATAAGGACATACAATCACCTACTCTTAGAATATTCAGAAAATTCTTATTCTTATTTTAGCTTTTTTCAGAGGAAGTTACAATATATTTTTCTTTACGTATTGGTATATGGATAGTTTTAAATTATTTTTAGAAATTTATTTTATGTGTGGGATATAAAGCAGGAGAGGGTATATAACAGCATCCATACAAAAAACGTGAACAGTTTAGCATTTTCACGTTTTTTGTATGGGATGAATGAAAAGAAATGTAGGTAAATGTCGAAAGGATTAAATTGATTTTTCAAATTGGAAAGTGATACCATAAAGTTAAACAGTGTTTAAATCATTGTTTAATCGATAAATTCTAGAGGGGGAGATAAGTTGGGAGGAAATGAAAACATATCAACGAAAGAAAAGATTTTAAATACAACCTTGGAGTTAATTAAAAACGAAGGTTTTGAAAGGGTAACGATAAGGAAAATTGCATCATTGTCAGATGTAAATATTGCGCTTGTAAATTACCATTTTGGTTCAAAAGAAAAGTTGATTAGTGAGGCGATTAAAGTTTTGTTAATTAGCTTCCAAGGCACTTTTTCTATTTTAGATGATATTACAGTACCAGCGAAAGAAAGATTAAAAATATTTTTATTTGATTATGTACTAGTAATCCGGCAATATCCTGAGTTAGTCAGGAAGATTATTGCAATGGGAACTACGGTATTTACATCTCAATACGAATATGGAGATTTTTTGAAGAGGCTAGGTTTTAGTAAAGTGAAGAATATTTTGAGCGAAATAACAAATGAAGCGGATCAGGAAATTTTAATGATGATGACAGTGCAAATATTTGGATCCATTTTTCTTCCAGCATTAATGATGCCAATTCTTGAATCAGGGGCAGATATAAGAGTACTGCCTATAGAAAAACAGATTGATTTCCTATTTGAACGCTATTTTTATAAAAATTGAGATAGTGGGTGATAGCGATGGTTAGTTTCTTTAGAAAGCATTGGTATGATATAGGGTTAGTTGTGGCTATTGTTGTCGTTGTTTGTTTAGTCGCGAATTTGGGAGAAATAAGTGAAATAAAAGTACTGTTAGCGTTAAGTTTTGTAGCCATTTTAGTGCATCAATTTGAAGAGTATCGTTGGCCAGGTTATTTCGCTGGTCTGTTCAATGTAGTTATATTTAAAAGTGATATACCAGATCGCTATCCATTAAATACGCAATCTGCTATGGTAATAAATATTTTGATTGCGTATGTTTTTTATTTACTTCCGGTTTTCTTTCAAAATATAATATGGCTTGGGATGGCACCTATTTTAATGGGGTTTTTTCAATTCATATGGCATGGTATTTTTGCGAATATAAAAGCTAAAACAATATACAATCCGGGATTAGGTGCGGTTGTATTACTACATGTTCCGATTGGTTATGCATATATGAGATATGTTCTTTTACACAATCTAGCTACAAATTTGGATTGGATATTAGGGCTGATCTATTTTCTAGTAGCAACCTATTTTTTAATTATAAAAGGAAATATGTTAATGAAAAGTAAGGAGACAAATCATTGTTTTTCTAAAAAGCAATTAGGTCCGTACAATGATGCAGTAAAGTGATCCAGAACTCAGAAGGGATTTTTGATGCTGAAGAGAGTACAAGTGAATGATTCATGAATAAATTATGACGGAAAAATGAATAATTTTCAGAAAAATAAAATAATATATTTATTTTTTTCTGAAAATATAATATAGTTATGGCACAGAAAGTATTTTAACATAAGGAGGCTGTTTATGAGGATTAAAGGAAATTATGTGCCGAAAAGGGAAGTGTTATTTTGCTCAAGTTCAATTACGATAGGGGAAGCACTGGAGCATTTAAATAAAACTGGGTATCGTTGTGTACCAGTTTTAGATGAAAAAAAAGAGAAATACTTAGGGAATATATATAAAGTAGATATTTTAGAATATAAAGGTTCACTTGAAGAGAGTGTAGTACAAATATTAAATGATAAAGAAGGATATGTGAGAGAAGATTCTTCGTTCTTTAAAGTATTTTTTACAATAAAAAAATTACCTTATTTATCAGTAGTTGATGAAAAAGGAGTTTTCCTGGGGATTTTAACGCATAAAAAAGTTTTTGAGTTATTAGAAGATGCATGGGGAGTCCATTCTAGTAAATATTCTGTCATGATTGGAACACAAGATTATAATGGGGCCATTCAAAAATTATCGACAGTGCTAAAGAAATACACTGGTATTCAAAGCTTAATGACTTTTGATAATGATGCTTTATTAGTACGTAGAATAATGTTTACATTGGGAGAAGAGTTTGAAGATAGTGAATTAGAAACATTGCTAAAGGATTTAGAAGATCATGGATTTAGAGTTGTGTATGTTGAAGAGATGAATAATCCACGTGAAGTTGAAACGATAGACTAACAAGTAAAAGCCATCTTATTTTTTGATGGCTTTTACTCTCTTTTGTATAAAAATATTCAAATATAATAAAATAAAAAAATCGTAAATTTCTAAAAAAATTTGTGTAATAAAATAAATAAAGGAGGTATGTGTGGATAATTTTGATTTTCAAAAAATTCTATTTAAAAATATGTTTTTATTTTTCAGCCAAATATGTTACTATATGTGTGATAAAAACAAAGAGGTCTGACAACTAAACTCCACGTTATAACACTCTAATGACTTGAATATTCAAAAAAATCAAAAATTAATAATTAGAGTAAGAATAAGGGGAATGGAGAAATTATGGAGAAAGACATTGCTTTGTAAGGGGCATATTTTATCATCTTGAGCAGAGAGGAGGATGCATAGCATATTGTGAAAAGAGAGATAAACAATGAAAAAGTGCTATGCAAATGAAAAGCATGAAGGGACGTTTAAGGCCAGGTGATACGGTAGCGATTGGTTTAATGTTATTTGCACTATTTTTAGGGGCAGGAAATTTAATTTTCCCGCCAGTTTTAGGTCAACAAGCAGGAGAAAATGTTTGGATTGCTACAATTGGATTCCTTGTAACGGGAGTCGGATTACCCCTATTAGCTGTAACAGCTGTCGCGTTTGTAGAGGGGGACTTGAAAGCGCTATCTTCTAGAGTTCACCCTATATTTGCGTTTATTTTCCCATTGATTAGTTATTTAGCGATTGGACCATTTTTCGCGATTCCGCGTACTGGAGCTGTTTCATTTGAAATGGGTATGAAGCCATTTCTATCAGAGACAATGGTTTCTGAGTGGTACATGCTATTTCTTTTCACTATAGTTTTCTTCGGAATAACGTGGTATTTATCATTAAATCCATCTAAATTAGTGGATTGGTTCGGGAAATTTCTTACACCATTGTTAGTATTGATTGTTGCTGTTATTGTCGGAAAGGCAATTATTGATCCGATTGGAGAACCAGCTGCGCCGCTAGCGGCATACAAAGAAAATGCTTTCTTTGGTGGATTTATTCAAGGATATTTAACGATGGATGCAATTAGCGCACTCGTATTTGGAATTGTCGTTGTACAAGTTATCCGCTCTAAAGGAATAAAAGAGAGTAGTCAAGTTGCAAAAATAACAATTGTATCTGGTATTATTGCTGTACTTGGTTTAACGTTAATCTATTTATCACTTGCTTATCTTGGTTCAACAAGTACATCACTTGGGATCTCAGAGAATGGTGGACTTATTTTAACGAATGTTGTAAATGAGTTATATGGAACAAGTGGTAAAATTTTATTAGGACTTGTTATTATACTCGCTTGTTTAACAACTTCTGTTGGATTAACATCTGCTTGTGCGGGCTTCTTTACAAACGTATTCCCAAAACTTTCGCATAAAACGATTGTAACAATGGTATGTGTGTTTAGTTTAATTGTATCTAACTTAGGTTTAACACAATTAATCGCAGTCACTTTACCAGTGTTAATGATTATTTATCCAGTTGCAATTGTATTAATCGTACTTTCATATTTCCATAAATGGATTGGAAAGCGAAATACAATTTATATTGGTGCAATATTAGGTGCATTGTCAATTAGTTTATTTAATGGCTTAGAAAGTGCGAATATTAAAATTGACGCAATTTCTAATGTTCTACAAATGTTACCATTATATAAAGAAGGAATAGGATGGTTAATCCCATCATGTATTGGCGGGATTCTCGGGTTCTTCTTCTATAAATCAAATGAATTAAGTGAATTACAAAAGAAAGGTGCTTAGGCGCCTTTCTTTTTTTAAAAGGGGATTTTTGTATTTTGTCTAAGTAATAATTGGGAGGAATGATAAAATGGCTAGTTTTGAAGATTTTTTGACTTTGGATTTACGAATTGGAACTGTAACACATGCAGAGGAATTTAAAGAAGCGAGAGTGCCAGCGATTAAACTAGAAATTGATTTTGGGGAGCTTGGGGTCAAGCAGTCAAGTGCTCAAATTACGAAGAGATATAATCCAGAAGACTTAATCGGTCAGCAAATTGTTGCTGTTGTAAATTTTCCGCCAAAGCGTGTAGCTGGATTTAAATCGGAAGTGCTTGTATTAGGTGGAGTTCCTGAAGCTGGTGATGTTGTGTTGCTTCAGCCTAATATGGAATTGCCAAATGGAACGAAAATTAGTTAGTGTGAAGGTAGGGGTAAACATGGATATCGGACGAGAATATTTACAATGTGCCATTTCGAATTTCAAGGCAACACAAAAACAAGGAGAACGTGTACTTTCTCAATTATCTTATGAACAAATAATGTGGTCTTCTCATAAAGAGACGAATAGTATTGCGATTATCATTAAGCATTTACATGGTAATATGCGTTCAAGATGGACGGATTTTTTAACGTCTGATGGTGAAAAAGCAGATCGTAATCGAGATGTTGAATTTGAGGGAGGCTACAATTCAAAACAAGAAGCTCTTACTGTGTGGCAAGAAGGATGGGATTATGTTTTTGAAGCTTTGGATAATTTAACGCCAGAGAATGTTCTGCAGAAAGTATACATTCGCGGAGAAGAGCACACTGTCATGCAAGCAATCGAAAGGCAAATTTCTCATTATGCTTTACATATTGGACAAATCATTTACATTGGTAAAATGTTAAAAGAAAATGAATGGGAGTGTTTAAGCATCCCTAGAGGTAAATCTACTAGTTATTTACAGAAAAAACGTTCAACGTAATAATAGGAAAGAAACCGATATAAGATAGGAAGTAAAAAAATAAGCCAAACGATAGATGGCTCCGTGAACATTAAAATGCTGCCAGCAATAAGCCCATGTATAATAAGAAAGAAACCAAAGAGTGTATTTATAGGAATAAAACGTGAGACAAATAATTGCTGATTTTTGAAACAAGTGTTGTGAAATAAATAAAAGCGGAAATGCCATGTAGAGGTAATAAGATCTTTCCTTCTCGTTATTCTTTTTTTACATTTATGACAGATGAACGGTGGTTGCATTTCATTACGCTCCATTTTTTATATTTGTAATAATGTAAGACAAAAGTAAGTATAAAGTGTATGTTCCTATATACGCTCCTGCAATAAGGAAAAATGGATTCAGTAAAATTCCATGAATGCTTGTCATGAAAACTAAATTTTGTATTAAAACATCATATATATTAATAGAAATAATTGTCCCGAGTACATACAGTGCTAAGTATGCGGAAATATGTAGCACAATACGAATTTTAGGATGTAAAGCAAACAAATAAAAAATAAATGATAAGACGATTGGTAATGTTCCTATTAGTAGCTTCAATTCATTTCACCTCATTAACAATATAGCCGGAATTTAAGCGGTCTATTCTCTAGAGCTTGTACATAACTTGAAATAGAGAGGGTGATAGTATGAATCGAGGCTTTTTTTACGTGAAATTAACAAGTGTACGCAAGTTAATTATATTTATTATTACTACGGTATTAGCGACTTTCTTTCTTATTAGTGTAATGGTAACTTCCATGAAAGAGACAAAGTCAATGTATTTATATAATTGGTTAAATGAGTTATCAATGAATGGTTACATGTACGTTATTGGGAAGGAGAATCATTATTTTACACAGGAGTACCGGAATTTGAATCAAGACTTTTCTGTTTCTTCATTCCTCTTTTCGATGGCTACGAATATTCGTTTTGATGATGTACGTAGTTTTGTTGGGAAAGAACTTCCGGGATTTGGGAAATATGATACAGAAATCGTTATAGCAGGTGAAGGAACAAATTACTCCAACTTACCGATAGAATCGAGTGTTCCTCTTGAAGAAGTAGTGAAGGAACGGACTGGAGAAGCTGGACAAGTTCCTAAGCCTGATCCGAATAAAGAGAAGAAACAACCATCTCAAACGACGGGAAAAAGACAAGTTGCATTCATTTATCATACACATAGTTGGGAATCTTATTTGCCGTTACTGAACTTAACGAATGACCCAGATCCGAATAAAGCAACGAGTTCTGTAACGAATATTTCAATAGTTGGAGATCGTTTTCGGGAACAACTGGAAAGTGAAGGTATAGGTGCTACTAACGATAAGACTGATGTCGGCCAAAAGTTAATAAGTAAAGGATTAAACAGTAATAGTTCTTATAAACTGTCACGAGAAATTGTACAAGAAGCGATGGCCGGTAATAAAGAACTCCAATATTTTTTCGATTTGCACCGTGATAGTGCACGGAAAAATGTCACGACAAAAACAATTGGAGATAAATCATATGCAAAGCTTGCTTTTGTAATTGGGAAAGGAAATAAAAATTATGAAAAGAACTTACAATTAGCAACAGCTCTTCATGAGGAAATTAATAAGAAATATCCAGGAGTGAGCCGTGGTGTTATTCAAAAAGGCTTCCAAACAGGAAATGGAGTCTATAATCAAGACTTATCAGGACAGGCGATTTTAATTGAAGTTGGTGGCGTAGATAATACAGATGAAGAATTGAATCGATCGATTGATGCTCTTGCTAAGGCATTTGGAGAATATTTTTGGCAAGCTGAAAAAGTGAATGGATAAAGTGGGAATTTAATTAGCCGGAGTGTTCATCCAACTGATTATTAGCCCTCATCAATCAGGATACTCGTTAATATGGGGAAAACGTAAGCAAGAAGCTTACGTTTTTTTTTGTTTGTTCATAATCTATAGGTAGAAATAAACGTCACATTATAGACAAAATTCCCTATTATTATATTGATATCAAAATTTGTCTATTTATAGTAAGAAATTTAAAAAGGAATTTTCAGAATAGTGGAGAAAATCTTTTTACAAGGAAAATTTTTAACTAACAGAATGGGTAGGGGATCAAGGTGATACGAGAGGTTAGAGTAGAAGATGCAGCATCATTTTTACAATTAAGTAAGCAGTTAGACGAAGAAACGAAATTTATGTTATACGAACCAGGGGAAAGAAAAACGACAGTAGAGCAACAAGAAAAGATGGTCCACCGTTTTATAGAAAATGAATATGCAACAATATTTGTAGCAGTTAAAGATGATAGAGTAGTTGGATTTATTTTAGCCAATGGTAATGATGTTCAAAGAAAGAGACATGTGGCAGGCATTGTAATTGGTATTTTGCAAGAGTATAGTGGCCGAGGTATTGGAACGAGTCTGTTTAAAGAAGTAGAGAAGTGGGCAAGATTACATGATGTATGGCGTTTAGAATTAACGGTAATGGCCCACAATACAAGAGCTCAGGCACTATATAGCAAAATTGGATTTGAACAAGAAGGTGTCAAAAAATCTGCTCTTATCATCGATGGAAAAGGTATCGATGAGTATGAAATGGCCAAATTATTAAAATAAGAGGTCGTTATATGAAAAAAAAATGGGCACTACTTGGTATCGTAGCAATGATACTGATCATTGGAGTAGCAGGAATAAATTATAAGATGTACAAGGAGCAAGAGGCGAAGGAAGTAAATGTAAACAATATATTTCCGAAAGCTAAAGAAACGATTGCTAATATGGATGGGGATATCGCAGTCATTAGTAATCCAAGTTCGATGCTTGTACTTGTGAATAAAAATAGGCGTTTACCAGATGGGTATAGACCGCCAGATTTAGTTGTTCCGAAAGTACGTTACTCTAGTGAAGGTGATCAAGAGAAGAAAAAGATGAGGAAAGAGGCAGCGGTGGCACTTGAGGAAATGTTTCAGCAAGCCAATAAGGAGCGGATTTTCCTTTTTGCAGTCTCTGGATTTAGATCTTTTGATCGACAAAAAGCATTAAATACGATGTATAAAAGACAAGATGGAGAAGCAAAGACAGCGATGTCTAGTGCAGTCCCTGGTACGAGTGAACATCAAACAGGACTAGCTATGGATATTACATCTCAATCTGCTAAATTTCAGCTAGAAACTGTTTTTGGGGAGACGAAAGAAGGAAAGTGGCTTTCTGAAAATGCCCATAAATTTGGTTTTGTTATTAGATATACGAAAGAGAAAGAAGGGATTACCGGTTATCGTTATGAACCGTGGCATGTACGGTATGTTGGAAATCCGCAAGCTACATATTTATATGAAAACCAACTGACGATTGAAGAAGTAACGCAGTAATGAATTGAGGGGAGTGGGCTAAGATGACGATGTTATATAAGAAAAAGGTACATGCATATATTACGAGAGAAAAAGAAGGGGTTATGCAACTACTCGTTTTTAAACATCGTGATATACGAGAGGCTGGTATCCAAGTGCCAGGCGGGACAGTAGATGAAGGCGAAACGTTAGAGGCAGCAATTTTACGTGAAGTACAAGAAGAGTCAGGACTACGCCATTTTTGTATCGAGCGCTTCCTTTCTGATTACATTATTTATATGAAAGAAAAAAAGGAATATCAAAAACGTCATTTTTTCCATATTTCATTATTAACAGATGTGAAAGATACGTGGGAACATATAGTGAGTGCTGGTGAGGAAGACAAAGGTTTAGTATTTTGTTATGAGTGGGTTGATATTAACAAATGCCCTGAATTAGCAGGTAAACAAGGCGAGTTTTTACATTTGTTAGAAGAGGTATATGTAAAATAATAAAAAGGGTCTGAGGCTGGTCTTATCCCTGTCAAGTAGACAGTATTAAAAAGACTAAGCAGCCATCGAGATTCGATATTCTATCGGAGCTCGATGGTTGAGTCGTTTTTGG
>NZ_QNRN01000019.1:0-72434 GCF_003315125.1 Bacillus sp. DB-2
GTCACACCCGTTCCCATACCGAACACGGAAGTTAAGCTCTCTAGCGCCGATGGTAGTTGGGACCTTGTCCCTGTGAGAGTAGGACGTTGCCAGGCTTATATTATTCCGCAGTAGCTCAGCGGTAGAGCTATCGGCTGTTAACCGATCGGTCGTAGGTTCGATTCCTACCTGCGGAGCCATTATGCTTCCATAGCTCAGCTGGTAGAGTACTTCCATGGTAAGGAAGAGGTCACCGGTTCAAGCCCGGTTGGAAGCTTGGGAAAAGTTTTTGTTTTTTTTTTTGGCCCGTTGGTCAAGTGGTTAAGACACCGCCCTTTCACGGCGGTAACACGGGTTCGAATCCCGTACGGGTCACCACTTTTGGAGGATTAGCTCAGCTGGGAGAGCACCTGCCTTACAAGCAGGGGGTCGGCGGTTCGATCCCGTCATCCTCCACCATATATTTTTAAATGTCGGAGGGGTAGCGAAGTGGCTAAACGCGGCGGACTGTAAATCCGCTCCTTTGGGTTCGGCAGTTCGAATCTGCCCCCCTCCACCATTTTCTTTAAAATAACCTGAGAGGGTTTATTTTTTTGAAAAGATAACCATACTAGTAAATATTAATGGGCTATAGCCAAGCGGTAAGGCAACGGACTTTGACTCCGTCATGCGCTGGTTCGAATCCAGCTAGCCCAGCCATTTACGAGCCATTAGCTCAGTTGGTAGAGCATCTGACTTTTAATCAGAGGGTCGAAGGTTCGAATCCTTCATGGCTCACCATTTTCGCGGAAGTAGTTCAGTGGTAGAATACAACCTTGCCAAGGTTGGGGTCGCGGGTTCGAATCCCGTCTTCCGCTTAATTACTAAGGGGCCTTAGCTCAGCTGGGAGAGCGCCTGCCTTGCACGCAGGAGGTCAGCGGTTCGATCCCGCTAGGCTCCATATAAATAGGAAAAGCTTACATCAAATGATGTAAGCTTTTTTTGTGTTTAAATTTCACTCAAAAAGGAAACTTTTCCGTATATCGTTTAAAATGAAAAAAAGGGATTGAATAAGGGGGGGATAATTATGAAAGTTGTCATTGCATCGGATTCATATAAAGAAAGTCTGAAAGCTATAGAGGTATGTGAAGCTATTGAAAGGGGCTTTGCAGCAGTTTTTCCTAAAGCAGAGTACGTTAAAGTACCAATTGGAGATGGAGGTGAAGGAACGGTCGAATCTCTTGTTGGTGCTACAATGGGGGAAATTATATCACTTAATGTGACAGGGCCGCTTGGAGAGAGCGTGCAAGCCTATTATGGTATGTCTAAGGATAGGGAGACAGCATTTATTGAAATGGCGGCAGCATCAGGATTACAACACGTTTCAATTGAAAAGAGAAACCCACTTATTACAACGACAAAAGGGACAGGCGAACTGATATTACATGCATTAGATCAAGGAGCTAAACACATTATTTTAGGGCTTGGAGGAAGTGCTACAAATGATGGTGGGGCAGGTATGTTGTCTGCTTTAGGCGTAGAGTTTATTAATAGGAAAGGTGAAATAATTGAGCCCTCTGGAGGAACATTACATTTGATTACTGCTCTTAACCTTTCTCGTATGGATACACGTTTGAAGGATATAAAGCTAGAAGCAGCATGTGATGTCGACAATCCATTAGTTGGACCAAAGGGAGCGTCTTTCGTATTTGGGAGACAAAAGGGTGCGAATGTAGAGATGATGAAAGAGCTAGACGGGAATTTAAAACATTATGCTAATATACTTAAACAGTATGTATCTTTTGATGTGTCCCTAATACCTGGTGCAGGGGCAGCTGGAGGAATGGGAGCGGCTGTCGTTGCAGTACTAAAGGGGCAGCTAAGAAAAGGGATTGAAATTGTATTAGATTATACAAATTTTGATAAGTGTATAGAGGGTGCCGATCTTATTGTAACTGGTGAGGGAAGGATAGATGAACAAACAGCTTATGGAAAAGCTCCTGCTGGTGTCGCGAAGCGGGCGAAATGTCGTCATATTCCTGTAATTGCTATTGGTGGATCTGTATCCTCGAATTATACGACTGTTTACGAAAAGGGAATTGATGCAGTGTTTAGTATTACGGCTAGCCCAATGACATTAGAAGAAGCATATAAAGCGGCAGAAGAGAATATCGAAATGACAGCAAAAAATATTGCAGCAGTGTGGAAACTAGCATCAAAAAAACGCTTCTAAATGTAGAAGTGTTTTTTTTATCCAGTTATTTGAGGGTATCTTGTGTAATCCTAGGTGGTGATGGAGAAAAGCACTGATAAAAATATTAGCTGATAGAAAAGTTAGTTGGTTCATTAAGTTAACTTTATACATAGAATGGTTTAAAAATTGGGATTCTAACGTAAATATAAGTGAATAAAATGTATATCTATGCAGAAAAATGTCGAGTTGAGTCAGACTATATAAAAGATTTAAAATATTTAGTGAAGGCATAAAAGGGGGATACTATCTATGAAAAAAGAAATCTCAGTTATTGGAGTTCCAATGGATTTAGGACAGATGCGTCGTGGGGTTGATATGGGACCAAGCGCGATCCGTTATGCAGGGGTAGTTGAAAGAATTGAACAAATTGGATATGACGTAAAAGATATGGGAGATATATGTATAGAGAGAGAAAAAGAAGTAGATGAAAATACAAAATTACGAAACCTTACTCAAGTTGCAACTGTATGTAACGAACTAGCGACTAAGGTTGATCATATTATAGAAGAAGGTCGTTTTCCACTTGTATTGGGCGGCGATCATAGTATTGCTATCGGTACGTTAGCTGGTGTGGCGAAACATTATAAAAATTTAGGTGTTATTTGGTATGATGCACACGGTGATTTAAATACAGAAGAGACTTCACCATCTGGAAATATTCACGGTATGTCACTTGCTGCAAGTTTAGGATATGGACATTCTTCACTTGTAGACTTATACGGGTCATATCCAAAGGTGAAGAAAGAGAACGTTGTAATTATCGGTGCACGTGCATTAGATGAAGGAGAAAAGGACTTTATTCGTGAAGAAGGCATTAAAGTATTCTCAATGCATGAAATTGATCGTATGGGTATGACGGCTGTTATGGAAGAAACAATTGCGTATTTATCTCATACTGACGGTGTTCATTTATCATTAGATTTAGATGGGCTTGATCCTCATGACGCACCAGGAGTTGGAACACCTGTAATTGGTGGTCTATCGTATCGTGAAAGCCACCTAGCGATGGAAATGTTAGCAGAAGCTGATATTGTTACATCTGCTGAATTTGTTGAAGTAAATACGATTTTAGATGAGAGAAATAGAACAGCAACAACAGCGGTTGCTTTAATGGGTTCTTTATTCGGTGAAAAACTAAAATAAATGTAAGAAAAGCAACTGAGAAGTTGCTTTTTTTATTTGAAAATAGGCGTATAATAATGACTTATATTATACTGTAGGATAAGAAAGTTTGACATCTTACCAATTTAAGCTAAAGGGGGGCGTTTGTAATTGTCGTTTGGTTCATGTATGGTATAATTAACTAGTTGTTGGAAATACATACAGATAGAGCATAAAATAATATTTCAATATATGGATAGAATTGCTCGTAAGTAGGAGGAAGGGTTAGCATGCCTTTTGAAGATACGACCATTTTGAAATATCTTAGTACGGCATTAGATATTGCTGTTGTATGGTTTATTATATATAAGCTAATTCTTATAATTCGGGGCACGAAGGCTGTGCAACTTTTAAAAGGTATTACAGTTATTATTGTCGTCCGGATGATTAGTATTTTACTTGAATTGCATACGCTATATTGGCTAACGGAACAAGTATTAACGTGGGGATTTTTAGCCGTTATTATTATCTTCCAGCCAGAATTGAGAAGAGCACTTGAGCAGCTAGGACGGGGTAGCTTATTTTCGCGTGTGGGAAATCAGGGGGAAGATGAACCTGAAATTGTTGCAACAGCGATAGCTAAAGCAACGGAATATATGGGAAAACGTAGAATTGGTGCACTAATTACTTTGTCAAAAGAGACTGGGATGGATGATTATGTAGAAACGGGTATTCCGCTAAATGCAAATGTATCATCGGAATTACTCATTAATATTTTTATCCCTAATACCCCTCTTCATGATGGAGCAGTAATTATGCAGGGAAGTACAATTAAAGCAGCAGCATGTTACCTTCCTTTATCAGAAAGCCCATTTATTTCTAAGGAGTTAGGAACTAGGCATCGCGCTGCAATGGGAGTTAGTGAAGTCACCGATAGTATTACAGTAGTTGTGTCGGAAGAAACAGGCCAAATTTCTTTAACGAAAAACGGTGAGTTACATCGTGATTTGAAGACAGAACAGCTAAAGGATATGTTGTTAGCTGAATTTAGTGGGAACGAAAAAACGACTTCTTCGTCTTTATGGAATTGGAGGAGAAAGCGTCATGGATAAGTTAATGGAGAATCATTGGTTTTTAAAAGGAATCTCATTACTATTGGCGTGTATGCTTTTTATGTCAGCAACTTTAACTGAAAAAAATACGACATCGAGTATATTACCTTTCGTAAATGAAACGAAAGAAACATTAACTGATTATCCTATTACCCTTAAGTATGATGAAGAGAAATATATTGTAAGTGGTATTCCAGCAGGTGGAGTCAAGGTGAAGTTGGAAGGCCCAAAATCAGCAGTTGCTACAGCAAAAGCAAAAAAACAATTTGATATATCAGTTGATTTGCGAGATAGTCAAAAAGGAACTTATGAAGTTTCTTTAAAAGCGAACGGGCTTCCAGATGATGTGAAGGGGACAGTTCAGCCAGCAACAATTAAAGTCACTCTTCATGAAAAAGCGAAAAAGTATGTTCATGTAGATTTAAAATTATCAAATGAAGACCAGATGCCAGCAGGTGCTACCATTGAGAAATCAAGTATTAAGCCTGACACTGTTGAAGTAGTTGGAACAAAAGAAGAAATAGAAAGTATTTCATCTGCTAAGGCATATATAGATTTAAAAGGTGTTAATAAAACAGTTACAAAAACAGCAGACGTTACATTATACAATAAAGAAGGAAAACGTTTAAATGTAAAAACAAGTCCATCTAAAATAAGTGTAACGGTGAATGTAGCGACACAAGCTACAGCAAATAATGTCGAAAAAACAGTTCCTTTAACATATTCGAAAAAAGGGAATCTACCAGAAGGTTTAGCTGTTACAAATATTAGTGTTGAACCAAAAGAAGTAACGATAGCAGGTCCAAAAGACATTTTGGATAATATACAATCTATAGAGGGGGTCGAGGTAGATCTTAGTCAATTGACGGATTCTACAACATTCGATGCCTCTGTTTTATTGCCAAAAGGTGTAACAAGTGCAAAACCAAATCAAGTGAAGGTTTCCATAGGGGTACAAAAGGTAAAACAAACGAAAAGTAAAACTATTGATGGTATCCCGATTCAAAAAAGTGGAATTCCGAATGATGTTACTGCGCAGCTACTTTCGCCACAAGATGGAAAGATAAGCGTTGATATTTCAGGAGAAGCAAGTATAGTAGATAAAATAACAGCTGCTCAAATAACAGCGGCGATTAATCTGCAAAATGTATCTCCGGGGACGAAAGATGTTTCTATTCAAGTGAGTGGTCCTGGTAATATTTCGATAGAAGCAAAACAAAAAAGTGCTAAAGTCACAATTGTGAAGAAAGAAAAGCCGGATAAAGAAGTACAGGGTAATATTGAACAACCAGATTCAAAAAACAATCAAGAAAATCAAACTGAAAAACCAAAAAATCCTGAACCTAATCCAGAAAAGGATCAGGAAAAAGATAAAGACAAAGAAAAAGACAAAGAAAAAGACAATGGCCAAGAAACGAGCCAAGAACCAACAGTAGATAATCAAAAAGAGCACGAAAAAGGAGCGAATAATAATGGGTAAATATTTTGGTACAGACGGAGTACGTGGGGTTGCAAATAAGGAATTAACACCTGAATTAGCTTTTAAAATAGGACGTTTTGGCGGCTATGTATTAACAAAAGATACAGATCGTCCAAAAGTAATTATTGGCCGTGATACACGTGTATCTGGACATATGCTAGAAGGAGCTTTAGTAGCAGGCCTATTATCAACTGGAGCGGAAGTAATGCGCCTTGGTGTTATTTCTACACCAGGTGTGGCTTATTTAACAAAAGCTTTAGGGGCGCAAGCAGGTGTTATGATCTCTGCATCTCATAACCCAGTACAAGATAATGGAATTAAGTTCTTCGGTTCAGATGGATTTAAATTAACAGATGAGCAAGAAGCAGAAATTGAAGCGTTATTAGACAAAGAAGTTGATGAGCTACCACGTCCAACAGGTACTAACCTTGGACAAGTGAGTGATTACTTTGAAGGTGGACAAAAATATTTACAATACATTAAACAAACTGTAGAGGAAGATTTCTCTGGTTTACATATTGCTTTAGATTGTGCACATGGTGCTACATCTTCTTTAGCTCCATATTTATTTGCAGATTTAGAAGCTGATATTTCAACAATGGGAACTTCACCGAACGGTATGAATATTAACGCCGGAGTAGGTTCTACGCATCCAGAAGTATTAGCTGAATTAGTAAAAGAAAAAGGTGCTGACATTGGTCTTGCTTTTGATGGTGACGGAGACCGTTTAATCGCAGTAGACGAAAAAGGAAACATCGTTGATGGCGATCAAATTATGTTTATTTGCGCGAAGTATATGAAAGAAACTGGTCAATTGAAACATAATACAGTTGTTTCAACAGTTATGAGTAACTTAGGTTTCTACAAAGCGCTTGAAGCAAACAATATTACAAGTGATAAAACAGCAGTTGGTGATCGCTACGTAATGGAAGAGATGAAACGTGGTGGATATAATCTGGGCGGAGAACAATCAGGTCATATTATCTTACTTGATTACATTACAACTGGTGATGGAATGTTAAGTGCACTTCAACTTGTAAATATCATGAAAATGACGAAAAAACCATTATCTGAGCTTGCAGGCGAGATGACAAAATTCCCACAATTACTAGTAAATGTTCGTGTAACAGATAAGAAACTAGCACTAGAAAATGAGAAAATTAAAGAAATTATTCGTGTTGTAGAGGAAGAAATGAACGGAGACGGTCGTATTCTTGTTCGTCCATCTGGAACAGAACCACTTATTCGTGTAATGGCAGAAGCACCGACACAAGAAATTTGTGATGGGTATGTACATCGTATTGTAGAAGTTGTGAAAGCTGAAGTTGGCGTTGAATAATTAGCCTATTTTATTTAAAAGGAGCACAAAAAGTGCTCCTTTTTCATATTTTTTATAGACAATGAAAAAAATTTCATTGACGATTTATATTGTTTGTTATACGATGGTCTTGTTCTTTTTCTCAAAGGAAATATTGTAAATTATAAAAGCGCCAGAACTACAAGTAGTGTAGTTGACGAGGTGGAGTTTATCGAGATTTCGGCGGATGACTCCCGGTTGTTCATCACAACCGCAATCTTTTACTTAAAACATTAAGGTGACTTAGTGGACAAAGGTGAAAGTGTGATGAGAGAAGAGGAACGGATGAATACTAGCTGTATAAGTATATACGGACTTTAACCCAATCGAGAGGAAGGTGAAAGCCGTTACAAGCTTACAGGGCTAGCAATATGTAATCCGTTTTTTAGTATAAATAAAAATGGTATCGGACTATGTCGTTACATGTTCGCAGAGCAGTGTAAGCATTTGTAACGGCGACTAAACATGTGTGGAATCGTAGGATTTATTGGAGAGCAAGATGCAAAGGAAATTTTATTAAAAGGTTTAGAAAAGCTAGAATATCGCGGATATGATTCAGCAGGTATTGCAGTACAAGCAGAGAACGGTGTTATTGTATACAAAGAAAAAGGCCGTATTGCAAAACTTCGCGAAGTCGTAGAAGAGAATGTAGCAGCAAGCGTGGGAATCGGTCACACACGCTGGGCTACACACGGTGTTCCAAGCAAATTAAACGCGCATCCGCATCAAAGTACATCAAAACGTTTTACACTAGTTCATAACGGTGTAATTGAAAACTATGAATTAGTGAAAAAAGAATATTTACAAGATGTAACGTTCGTAAGTGAAACAGATACAGAAATTATCGTGCAGCTTATGGAACAACAAGTAAGTACAGGACTAAGTGTAGAAGATGCGTTCCGAAAAACGTTATCTCTTTTACATGGTTCTTACGCAATCGGACTACTTGATGCTGAAAATCCAAACATGATTTATGTTGCTAAAAACAAAAGCCCGCTATTAGTAGGTGCTGGTGATAACTTTAATGTTATTGCAAGCGACGCTATGGCGATGTTACAAGTTACAGATCAATTTATCGAGTTAATGGATAAAGAAATGGTAATCGTAACAAAAGAAAGCATTACAATTAAAAACTTACAAGGTGAAACGATTGAACGTGCACCGTTTACAGCGGAATTAGACGCAAGTGATATTGAAAAAGGAACGTATCCTCATTTCATGCTAAAAGAAATCGACGAGCAACCACTTGTAATCCGTAATATTATTCAAAAGTACCAAGATGAAAATGGCGGAATTGAATTAGATCAAGATATCCGTAATGCAATTTTAGATAGCGATCGCATTTACATCATTGCATGTGGAACAAGTTATCATGCAGGTCTTGTTGGAAAGCAATTCATTGAGAAATTTGCGAAAGTACCAGTTGAAGTACATGTAGCAAGTGAATTCTCTTACAACATGCCATTATTAACAGAAAGACCATTCTTCATTTACATTTCACAAAGTGGTGAAACAGCTGATAGCCGTGCAGTACTTGTGCAAACAAATGAAATGGGTCATAAAGCATTAACAATTACAAACGTACCTGGTTCTACGCTTTCTCGTGAAGCTGATTATACACTTCCTTTATATGCAGGACCAGAAATCGCAGTTGCATCGACGAAAGCATACACAGCACAGCTTGCAGTACTTTCAATCTTAGCGGCTGACATTGCAAAAGCAAAAGGTGAAGTTCTTGATTTCGATTTAACACATGAATTAGGACTTGTAGCAAATGCAATGGTAGTACTTTGTGATCAAAAAGAAGAGATGGACGCATTAGCAAAACAATTTTTAGCAACAACGCGTAACTGCTTCTTCATCGGACGTAGCGTAGACTTCTTCGTAGGTTTAGAAGGTGCGTTAAAACTAAAAGAAATCTCTTACATCCAAGCAGAAGGATTTGCTGGAGGAGAATTAAAACACGGTACAATCGCCTTAATCGAAAACGGTACACCAGTTATCGCCCTTGCTACACAAGAGCACGTAAACCTTGGAATTCGTGGTAACGTGAAAGAAGTAGTAGCACGCGGAGCTAACCCATGTATCATTTCAATGAAAGGCTTAGAAATGGAAGGAGACAGCTTCGTATTACCAGCTGTACACGAAGCACTAGCACCGCTAGTAGCAGTTATTCCATTCCAACTTATCTCATACTACGCAGCACTTCACCGCGAGTGTGACGTTGATAAGCCACGTAACTTAGCTAAGTCTGTTACAGTTGAGTAGGAGATTGGTAGATTTGAAATAAATTTGTGAAGCTTCACCCCTTTGGATACTTTTATCTAAAGGGGTGTTTTTGTGTCCAAAAGAAAAAAAACATCTAAAATCGATAAATGGATTAAAGAGGGGCGAGGAACTAGCTGTGGGGATGGGGATGGACAGAATCCCCACTGATTAAAGTTTCACTTTATCGGATTTGGAACGGAACCACTTTTGTTTATCTGAATTTTCCGTTATTATTTTAAGTATCCGTGAACAATTTCCTTTATTGCGACAAAAAGAGACGAGAGATTTATGGACATTACAAGGGGGTATATTGATGAAAGTGAAAGAAAAAACATATTTAAGTATAGAAGAGATTATTTCATTACCAACCTTATCAAGTACAAACATAAGTGACGATGGCAAAAATGTAGCATTTGTTAAGAAGACAGCTAACTGGAAAGACAATACATATAGGAATCATATATGGATATATGAAAAAGATAAGGAGCAGAGTTACCCATTAACAACTGGGGATATAGACAGTATACACCCATTATGGTCCCCAGATTCTAGGGATATCGCATACCTTAGCCCAGTTGGTGAGAGGGATAATAAGAAAAATCAAATCTTTGTTAAGTCAATAGATGGTTATAGTGAGTTACAAATTACTGATGAGAAAGAAGGGGTCAGTACATTCAAATGGGAGCCTACTGGTAAAGGTTTTTATTATGTTGCACAGTCAAAAGAATGTGAGGAAATAAAGAAACGTAAAGAGTTATATGGGGACTTCCACCATGTAGGTAAGGAACATCAGAATAATTGTTTATATTACATTGAAATAGAAAAAGGGATACAAAATGATAAAGAGGAACGTGAGATTAGCGGTCTTTATCAATTAACGGAGGGTAAGGATTTTTATATACATAACTTTGATATTTCAAATGATGGGAAAAAGGTTGTATTTATGGCTACACCAAGCCTAAACGATCATATGAATGGTGATCTATACATATTAGATGTTGAAGCTGAGGAACTACAAAAGATGAATGTAGATAAGTTGTTGGGCGGGAGCGTTTGCTTTTCTCCTGAGGGCAGCAAAATATGTTACTCAGCAAGCATAAGGGAGAAGGAGTACTATAGAAACCATATACAAGAAAGTATATTAGAGATATATGATATGAATACTGGAGAGGTAATTCAGCCTCTAACAAACTTTGATAGTACGGTTATGCCATTACAGTGGACAGATAAGGGGATTTTAATTAGATGGCAGGATAAAACTAATTATCTCATTGGGTTGCTATGTGAAGATGGCACTGTGGAAATGTTAAGTGACAAAGTAGATGGCTTTATAATGGATGCTTCTATAACAAGGGATGGACATCATATATCCTATAGTAAGGCTATAACAAATGAAACCTTTGAAATCTATTTAGACGATAAAAAAATAACGGATGAAAATAGCTTTTTTAAAGGGAAGCTGAAAAGTAACAGGGAAATAATCTCATGGCAAAGTAGTGATGGTCTTGAAATAGAGGGTGTTTTATCAACCCCAGTAGATTTTGATGCCAACAAAAAATATCCTTTATTAGTAGTAATCCATGGTGGACCAGCTTGGGCATCTTTTCCGATATTCTCAGACTGTTTTAATGAGAAATATCCGATTGAGCAGTTTATCGAAAAAGGCTTTATAGTTTTAGAGCCAAACTATAGAGGAAGTTCTGGCTATGGTAATGAGTTCTTAAAAGCCAACTATAGAAAACAGGGAATTGCTGACTATGAGGATGTTATATCTGGAGTGGATGAACTAGTTGAGCAAGGGATTGTAGATAAAGATAGAGTAGGAGTTATGGGATGGAGTAACGGAGGATATATATCGGCCTTCTGTTCTACGTTTAGTAATAGATTTAAAGCTATTTCAGTTGGGGGCGGAATTACTAACTGGAGTACCCATTATGTAAATACAGATATCCCTTACTTTATTAGAATGCATTTAGGAAATACTCCATGGAATGATCCAGATATATATACAAAAACATCGCCAATGACATATATTAAATCAGCCTGTACGCCTACCTTAATCCAACATGGCGAAAAGGATGCAAGGATTCCAACTTCCAATGCATATGAGCTATATCAAGGGTTAAGGGATATGGAAGTTGATACAGAATTAATTATTTTTAAAGGAATGGCATATAGTTCTGACCAGCCAGGAATTAATGTGGCTATTATGAAGCAGAATTTGATGTGGTTTTCACACTATATTCTTGGAGAAAGTATGAAAGAATTTAGGGTTTTATAATGGCTTGTTTTAGTCTTTAAGCTTTTTAGGTGCTTGAAATAAAGTCGTACACATTTATTCGGTTATATATGATTGAGTTTCACATTTCGGATAAGGCAAACTGTGAAATGTTTTGGTGTAAATGAGAAAAGAGCCTGAATGTAGGCTCTTTCCTTATTTATATTTAAAAGATGAACTATTCTTATGCAGTTTTACTTAATTTATATGCTTCACGGTTATTTTTTTTGAAAAGTTTTGGGAAAACATAACCATCTAATCCAATACGTCCAGCATTATGTCCTGCAACTAAAATGAACATAGTTAAAATAAGCAGGTTTGGGTTTACACTAACAGTTCCGCTTAATAAAAATGAAAGGTTCATTATGATGCCGAAAAATGCAGCTGTTTTTGTTAATCCACCTAAAATCAAACCTAGCCCTACTAAAATTTCTCCCCATTGAACTAAAAAGCTAAATAGGTCTGCGTTTGGAAGAACAAAATGTTGAAGAAAATCTGCCCACCAACCTTGTACTGCAGGGTGGTCACCTGATGCTTGAGCGATAGCTCCTTTTAGAAAACCACTTGCATCAAAAGACTGTCCAAAAACTTTTCCTATTCCAGCAGCGAGCCATGCATATCCTATGTAAAGTCGTAAAAATAATAATATGAAAGTAGCGCGTTTATCAGTTCTTAAAAAATTGATAACCATTGAAATCCCTCCAATGTATTGTATTTACATGTTTATTATATATCCATTGTGAATAAATTCACAATGGAGGAAATGTGAACAAAAATAGGTTAGGAGTAATTGTTTTATTTTTTGTAACATTTCATCTATTTTGGTAGACTAATAATGGAGATATATCAAAAGGAGGCAAAGAGTAGATATGTGGATGCACTTGTAATGATTAGAAATTAGATAGATGAATTTTTCTCTCGTAAGTGAGGGTTTATTTAGCTATCTGTAAATCATTCAAGGACTGCATATTTAGCTTGTACATCCCTTTTGTAAGGATAGATGCCTATGTGGGGAAATTTATATCTCTTATATAAAATATGCGCCCTTTAACTTTGGAGGAGTATATGATGAATCAATTAAAAAATAAAGTAGCTGTTGTTACAGGTGTAAGTCGTCTAGACGGTATAGGAGCAGCTATTTGCACAGAGTTAGCAGAGGCTGGATACGATATATTTTTTACGTATTGGACAGAATACGATAAAGAGATGCCTTGGGGCGTTGATAAAAATGAACAAATACAATTAAAAGAAAAGTTGATACAAAACGGTGTCAAAGTATCGAGCATGGAGTTAGATCTAACTCAGAATGATGCATCAGATCAGCTTATAAATAAAGTTACTGAACAATTAGGGTACCCTGATATATTAATTAATAACGCAGCGTACTCTACAAATAATGATTTTTCTAATTTGACTGCAGAAGAGTTAGATAAGCACTATATGGTAAATATTCGTGCAACTACACTGTTAAGTAGTAAGTTTGCACGTGGATTTAAGAAGAAATCTGGTGGTAGAATCGTTAATATGACCTCGGGCCAGTTTAAAGGGCCTATGGCTGGAGAGTTAGCCTACGCAACAACGAAGGGAGCTATTGATGCTCTCACTAGTACGTTGTCAGCGGAAGTGGCCCATTTAGGGATAACAGTGAATGCAATTAATCCAGGTCCAACTAGTACAGGATGGATGACTGAGGAGATAAAGCAAGGATTAAGACCGATGTTTCCTTTCGGCAGAATTGGTGAGCCAAAGGATGCAGCAAGGCTTATTAAGTTTTTAGTGAGCGAAGAAGCCGAATGGATTACAGGGCAAGTTATTCATTCAGAAGGTGGATTTAAGAGATAATTTTATAATTAAAAAGAAGGTATCTCATTTCAGTGAGATACCTTCTTTTTAATCTTTCTTCAATCTTCGTGCTATACCATTCCCTAATGACTGTAATCCTTGAACGAGGATAATCAAAATAAAGACTGTTGCATACATTACTTCAGGTTCGTAGCGTAAATGCCCGAATCGATATGCTAAATCACCAAGGCCGCCAGCACCTACAAGTCCAGCCATTGCTGTTGCACCGATTAAGCCGATCGTTGCGATTGTTAATCCAAGTACGAGAGACGGGCGAGCTTCTTTAATCATAACGTGCCAAATGATTTTTAAAGTAGAGACTCCCATTGCTTGATATGCTTCAATGACACCACGGTCCACTTCTAATAAAGCAGTTTCCATTAAACGGGCAATGTAAGGGGCTGTGAAGACAACAAGTGGTACGATAACACCTTGTACGCCAATGGACGTTCCCATTAGAAACTTTGTAAAAGGTAAAATGAAGAATAATAGAATGATAAATGGAAGAGAACGAATGATATTAATAACTGTATTAAGAATAGGATAGATAATTTTATTTTCTCGCTGTCCACCAGGTCTCGTTAAAACAAGTGTGAAGCCGAGTGGTAATGCAATAAGAATAGAGATAAGTAGTGAAATAGATGTCATTTGAAAGGTTTGGATTGTTGCTTCCCATATTACGTTACCCCACTCATCCAAAAAGGACTTGTTTCCCATAATCCGTTCTACCTCCTTCTACGATAATTCCTTGTTCTTGTAAAAATGATAAGGCACGGTGTACTTCACTTTTTTCACCTTGCATATGAACGACCAGTTTCCCATATGCCTCATGTTTTAACTGCGTAATATTGCCTGATAAAATATTAGGATATACGTGGAAACGTTTTGTAGCGACAGCTAACGCTGGTTCTCCTGAAGCGGTTCCTATAAATGAAAGTGTTACGATTTCCCCGGTGCTTTGTAGTTCTTTCTGTACCTCTTCTGGAATTTTAGCTGCAAACGCGCTATTTACAAATTTCTTCGTTGTTACATGTTGTGGATCTGTAAAAATGTCCTTCACTGTTCCACTTTCAACGACAGATCCATGTTCCATTACAGCAACTTGGTCACAAATACGCTGGATGACATTCATTTCGTGTGTAATTAGCAAAATCGTAATTCCGATTTCTTCGTTGATCTTTAATAATAAATCAAGAATAGAATCGGTCGTTTCCGGATCTAATGCGCTCGTTGCTTCATCACTTAATAAAACTTCTGGCTCATGAGATAGTGCGCGAGCGATTGCTACACGTTGTTTTTGACCACCAGATAATTCACTTGGATAGGCATCTTTTTTATTAAAGAGATCAACAATGCGTAAATACTTTTCTACCCTTTTTGCAATTTCATTTTTGGGAAGACCAGATAGGCGTAAGGGTAGTGCGATGTTTTCATAAACGGTAACGGTTTTAAGTAAATTGAATCCTTGAAAAATCATGCCGATTTTTTGTCTCGCTTTTGCGAGTTCTTTCGTCGATAAGGTTGTTAAATCTTGTTCGTTTATAATGATATTTCCTGTCGTTGGTTTTTCTAATAAATTTACACAACGAATTAATGTACTTTTACCAGCGCCGCTATATCCGATGATTCCAAATACTTCACCCTTTTTTACTTTAAGGGAAGTTGGTTTAAGGGCCTCAACATTCCCTTTTTTTGTGGAAAATACTTTGGAGATGTTTTTTAATTCAATCATTATAGTCAGCTCCTACCAAGACGGTAAAACAGAACCATCGAATTTTTTCTCAATGAAATCTTTTACTTCTTTAGATTGATAAGCTTTCTTTAATTTATTTACAACAGCATCATCTTTATTTTCAGTACGAACAACGACCCAGTTCACATATGGTGAATCTTTTCCCTCGCGGAAAATAGAATCTTTTGCTGGACTTAATTTTGCACCTAATGCAAAGTTTGTATTAATTGCAGCTGCCTTCACTTCACCTAGCTGCGTTGGTAATTGAGATGCCTCTAATTCAACAATCTTTAAATTTTTCGGATTTTCAATTACATCTTTTGCAGTCGCTTTTTCTGTAGCTTTTGGATCCACTTTTAAAACCCCTGCTTTTTCAAATAGCTTTAAAGCACGAAGCTCATTTGTTGGATCGTTTGGGACAGCAATTGCGTCGCCCTCTTTTAATTCTTTTACATCTTTTAAGTTTTTAGAGTATATGCCCATAGGGAATGTTACTGTGGAAAATACTTCAGTTAATTGCATATTACGTTCAGCTTTAAATACGTCTAAATAAGATTTAGTTTGATAGCTGTTTACATCGAGACTTTTTTCATCTAAAGATACGTTTGGCGCTACATAATCATTAAATACCTTTACATCAATTTGGAGGCCATCTTTTGCTGCAACTTCTTTCACCTTTTCAAAAATTTGTTCATGCGGTCCGCCTGTTACACCGACAGTAATCTTTTTCTCATCTAATGCTTTTCCCTCTTTATCAGAATTAGCACCACATGCACCTAACAATAATACAGCTCCGCTTACAATACTTAATAATACCTTTTTCATATATAATTCCCCCTTAATATACGTTCCAAAATAAAAAGCACCTCTCAAAAATAAGAGAGGTGCCGAATAGACGAAATAGGTTCCTCTCTTATCTTCCAAAACGAAAATCGTTCTGCAGGAATTAGCACCTTAGCTTATATGTTCTAAGCTCGGTTGCCGGGCATCATCGGGCCAGTCCCTCCGCCACTCTTGATAAGAGTATGTGTATGTAGTTTTTAAATATGGTACTAATAGTAAATCTTACAAAAAGAATTGTCAATGTTATTTTCTGAATATATTTTATTTTAAGGTAATAGAAACATTCCCTTTTTTATGTCCGGTCTCTACGTACGTATGAGCCTCTGAAATTTCTTCTAGCGGGTAAGTTTTATCAATAACTGGTTTGAATTTTTCTTCTTCCGTTAGCATTTTTAGTAGAAGCATATCTTCTTTGCTTACTTTTGCCATCGTTCCGTTGACTGACACGTATTTACCGTTAGCTGTTAATGCGCTCTTGTAATGGGGTTTTTTAATTTTTCCAACTGCATCGAATATAATATCGTAGCGTTCATCGCGCTTTGTAAAATCTTCTTTCGTATAATCAATTACGTTATCTGCACCTAAAGATTTCACTAGTTCAAAATTTGAATTGCTACAAACAGCTGTAACAGTCGCACCGAAATATTTAGCAAGTTGCACAGCAGCGGTACCTACTGATCCGGAAGCGCCATATATAAGTACTTGTTCTCCCTTTTTTATGTGCCCTTTTCTCAGAAAATGTAATGCTGAAGTTCCGCCGAAAGGAATAACTGCCGCTTCTTCATACGTCACATTGGTAGGTTTTAATGCTATCAATCCGCTTTCATGTACACATGTGTATTCAGCATAACCACCAACGTTAAGTCCTGTTAATGCAAAGATGTGATCCCCCTTTTTGAATTGAGTTACATCTGTTCCTACTTCCTCAATTTCACCAGATAACTCTACACCGAGTATAGGCTTTCTCGGTTTCCTAAAACCTAATACAATTCGCATAGGAATCCAAAATAAAAGAGGACTAGTGAAGCTTCGCATTCTACAATCTCCAGTAGTTACACTTGTTGCGTGAATCTTAACTAATACTTCATTCTTTTTAGGAGTAGGTTTCTCTACATCTTGAAGTTTGAGAACATTAGGCGGCCCATACTTTGTGCAAATGATTGCTTTCATAATGACCTCCTGAATTTAGTTGTTTTTATTTACATCATATTTAAGTATTTCTTTAAACATGTTGTTATTCGAGAAATAAAGTGAAATAGAAATATTGAAATTTATATAGATTTCAAAGGAAAATAGATGATATCCTTTTGAAAAGGAGGAGAAATTATGAAAAAACATATTTTAACTTCTAGTTTGATCCTTGCAGTTATTTTAGTTGCAGGGTGTAGTAATGAGAAAACAACAAAAACTGATGAACCGAAAAAAGAATCGGTGCAAAAAGAAAAAGAATTAGCAGCGAAGGATGTTTTCAAGAAAACGAATGATGCTTTTAAAAATGAAGAAAATGTAACGATGACATATGATGTAGAGATAAAAGCTGAAGGAACAGAGATGAATATACTAAAGGCTAAAATGCAATTAGAGCCAAAGAAAAAGAATTCTCGTTCTGAAATGAATGTTTCTGGTACAGATGTTGTAGTGTATGCGGTGGATGGTAAAGTCGCTGGTCAGGTGAAAAATCCTAATACCGGAGAAGTTATATCTGTACCGGAGGAGCAATTAAATGCTAGCGGAATGAAAGCAACTCAAGATATTGTAGATAATTTAGAAGTGCCAGCAGTAGTTTTAGATAAAATGAAGATGGAGAAAAGCGGAGACAAGTATAAACTGAAGTTCATATTAAAAGGGCAAGAAACAGAGAGTATGTTAGCTAGCATGGATGAAACGCAGAAGAAAATGCTACAAGCACAAAACGCAAAGATAGAAGAAGTGGATGCAGAATATATCATTACAAAAGATTTTAAATATGAATCAGCGAAGATAGATATGATTATGAGTAGTAATGGTAAGGATAAGGCACACATTATTACGAATGCAAAATATACATCGTACGAAAAGTTTGAGCCAATACAGCTGCCAGCAGCAAAGTAACAGTTTTGATGAGGGAGGGACCTAAAATAAAGGGTCTTTCTCTTTTTTGTTAATACCTTCTTCGTAGGAAAGTAGGTACAATATGAAGAGGAAGAACGTTAGAAGGGGAGAGTGCCATTTGAAAAAAAGAAAGATAGCAGTTGTTATTGTAGCGTATACAGTGTTGCTCGCGACATCTATATATACATACAAAGAGCAACTGGATCATCCTATTATGAGTGATGTAGGAAAGTTGCTTCCAACGAAAATTAAACGTGTTGAAAATGCTGAGGATGAAAGTTCATTAAAAAAGTTAGTGCAAGATGCAAAAGTATCTGGAGAGAAGATTTCTATTGCAGGTATGCAACATAGCCAAGGCGGGCAGACATATTATCCTAACGGTACGATGCTTGATATGAAAGGATATAATGAAATATTAGAATTCGATCCGGAGAAGAAGAGGATTAGGGTGCAAAGTGGTGTCACATGGAATGACATTCAAAAGAAAATCAATCCATATGGTCTTGCAGTTCAAGTGATGCAATCTCAAAATATTTTTACTGTTGGTGGTTCATTAAGTGTAAATGTACATGGGCGTGATATTCGTCATGAAGCATTGATTGATACAGTAGAGTCGTTCAGATTGTTAATGGCAGATGGTACAGTACGTGATGTAAGTAGAGAAGAAAATGCTGACTTGTTTCCGTATGTAATTGGGGGATATGGATTGTTTGGTGTGATTTTAGATGTGACGCTACAGTTAACAAACGATGAATTGTATGAAACGCACACGAAGGTACTAGATTATAAAGAATACTCTTCATACTTTAAGAATAAAGTGCGAAGGGACGAGAATATACGTATGCATTTAGCACGTATTTCTGTTGCTCCAAATTCATTTTTAAAAGAAATGTATGTGACAGATTATGTACTAGCAGAAGATCAGCAGAAGCTGAAAGAGTACAGCAAATTAAAAGAAGAAAATATTATAGCTGCGCCGAAATTCTTACTTGGGTTATCACGTTATAGTGACTGGGGAAAGGGTGCGTTTTGGGATATACAAAGAAGTTATTTTGAACGTACAGATGGTAAGTACGAAACTCGAAATAACGTAATGAGATCTGATAGTGCTTTTATGGAATACGATAATCCAAACTTGACCGAAGTTTTACAAGAGTACTTTGTACCGATAGATGGTTTTGCGGAGTATATAGATGATTTGCGAAGCGATTTAAATGAAGAGGAATTAAACCTTCTTAACATTACAATCCGCTATGTAGAAAAGAATGAGAATGCGGTGCTATCTTATGCGAAAGATGATATGTTTGCGCTTGTGCTTCTAATTAATCAAGGGCGTTCTGAAGATGAAATAAAGAAAACAAAAGTGGTCATTCAAAAGATGATTGATGTTACGTTAAAGCATAATGGAAGTTATTATTTACCGTATTATTCTTATCCGGAAAAGGAGCAACTAAAGAAAGCGTATCCTCGTATAGAAGAATTCCTTCAGAAGAAGAAGGAAGTAGACCCAGAGGAAAGGTTTGTGAATTTATTTTATAAGGAGTATAGCAAATGACATATAGAAGATTTGTAGCCTCACAAAGCATTATTATGATGGCGGGTAGTATGGTATTTCCTTTTTATATACTATTGCTTCGAAATGTAGGAAATAGTTTCTCGCAATTTGGCTGGGCGTACGGCTTATTTGCCTTAACTTCAGCTCTAGTATATCCGTTAGTTGGAAGAATCTCTGATAGGGTAGGTGATAGAAAGTTATTAATTATATACGCATGGTCCATGGCTATATTAATGCTTTTTTTCCCTATTGCAACAGAAGTTTGGCATGTATACATTCTCCAAATTTTAATGGGTATTTTAGGTGCTGTGCAGCGCAATACGGAGAAGACGTCGTTAGCACGAAAGGTAGCGCATAAGGAAGCTGGTTACGAAATTGGAAAATACCATGTATGGACATCAATTGGGGGCGGAGTAGCTATAATTGTAACTGGTTACCTAGTGGATTTCTTTACGATAGGGACTATTTTTTACATTGCTTCAGTTTTATATGTAGTGAGTGGAATTGTATTAAGTAGCAAAAAAATATAATCATACCCATTTTTACCTGATTACCCTTTATTTGTTATACTTATGGAGAAGACAAAAGAAAAGGGGACATTGCCTTTGATGAAATTTATAGTTTTAGCTATTCTCACTTTGTTTTTGATTCCATGGACTAGAAGCGGTAATAAAATTCGCGCGGTGGATAAAGGAGGAAATGAGAAAGTTGTAAAGGGTAAGAAAACATCTATTTTAGTTATTCCTGTTTTATTTTGGATAGGTATTGCAATCTATGAATATTTCTGGCTAATTGATGATCGAGCAGATTCTATTCTTACTCATTATTCTGTTGCAGTAGCGATTTTAATTGGTCTTGTTTTATTCTCACAAGAGCAGGTAGGGAAATTAGAAGGTACGTTAAAAGGACTTCTAATGTTTGTTTTACTCGCAAGTTACGGCTATTTTGGTTATTTGCACGATATAGTAATCTCGCAAAAGAAATATGATTCGGTCGTGAAGGTAGAGAAAGATATTTCAGAGCCATTTACTGAAAATGACCAACCGTTTACAGTTCCGCCTAAAACAGCGGAAAATAAAATGAAAAAGGTATTTGGTGATATTCCGAAAGTAGCTTATTTTGAACTAGGGGAATTAACGCCACAAATGGTAAATGGTGAAGCCTTGTATGTAGCACCGATAGAAGTTTCGGGATTTTTTAAAGCACGTAAAGCGGAAACAATTCCAGGTTACGTAACAATGTCAGGTACAAATCCTGATGCGGAAGCGAAATTACATCTTGGATATAAAATGAAGTATGTACCAAGCATGTTTTTCGGTAATAAATTAGAACGTGTCGTTCGAAAAGCAGAGCCAGATTTAGTTTTTAAAGGGAAACCCAAATTTGAAGTTGATGATAAAGGAAAACCGTATTATACAATGACATACGGTGAGTTTATTTCAGGAAGATCAGGGTTTGAAGTAGAAGGCGTTGTCGTTGTTGATGCACAAACAGGTGATGTGAAACGATATGATAAAGGGAATGCACCTAAATTCATTGATGGTGTATTAAATCATGAAACAGCATCTACGTTAAATACGTACTTCGGAAAATATATTCACGGATTTTGGAATACGAAATTCTCACAAACTGACATGAAGATGCCGACTGAGTGGGGGACGAAGGAGGGCGTTACGCCAATCTTCGGGAAGGATGGTAAATTGTATTACTTTACAGACTTTACCTCTCCGAAAGAAGGAGTAGATTCTGCTCTCGGTTACTCATTAGTTGATGCACGTACAGGAAAGTTGTATTACTATAACGGAAAAGAAGTGAAGGGAATTATGGACGGTTCGGCTGCTACAGAAGTAGTGGATAATTCCTTTAAGAGAGAGAAATGGCATGGAACAATGCCGGTTATTTATAACGTATATGGTAAACCTTCTTGGATTGTACCGGTTATTGATGACGGCGGATTAGTACGTGCTCATACTGTCATATATGCTTCTAATGCAAAAGTGTTTGCAACAGGTTCAACGCAAAAAGAAGCACTTGAGAATTATAAAAATGCGCTGAGCGGAAGTGGTGATTCATTTAGACCGACTTCAAATGGGAAAGAAGCGCAAAAAGAAGGTACTGTACAACGTGTGTATAAAGAAAAATCAGGTGAAAATACGATTGTGTACGTACTATTAGAAAACGAGCAAAAAGTATTCATGGTACCGGCGAAGAAATTCCCATATGCAATGTTTACAGAAGTAGGAGATCCAATTCAAATCACATATTTAGACACAGGGGAAATGATGGCATCTGTATCTAAATTTACAAATAGTAATTTGAAAAAGTAAAGCGATAGAGATTCTATCGCTTTTTTTTACATTATTAAACAGGAAAATACGGTATACTTGACGTATATTTATGTTGTAACTATAATTGTTACGATTGAGTATTTATATGAAAGGGTGAATGGAAAAAGTGAATGGAGTTAATCACGAAGTATATAAACCTGTAAAGACAAACAGGTTATGGATGATTCTTGTATTAGGGACACTTACGGCAATTGGGCCATTATCTATTGATATGTATTTGCCTTCTTTACCAAAGTTAACGGATGATTTACAAACGGGTGCATCCCTCGCACAGCTTACATTAACTGCTTGTCTGCTTGGGCTTTCAGTAGGGCAGTTATTTATTGGTTCAATCAGTGACATTTACGGAAGGCGCAAACCTCTTATTATCGCTCTTATTATTTATGTTGCTTCTTCTTTACTTTGTGCTGTTGCACCATCTATTTGGAGTTTAGTGCTTTTACGTTTCTTACAAGGTGCTTCAGGATCTGCTGGTATTGTTATATCACGTGCAATGGTACGCGATATGTATTCAGGTTCTGAAATGACGAAGTTTTTCTCATTACTTATGTTAGTAAACGGGGCAGCACCTATTTTGGCACCGATTATTGGAGGACAATTATTACAGTTCACATCATGGCGCGGCGTCTTTATCGTGCTTGGAGCAATTAGTGTATTCATGCTAATATCAGCTACTTTCGTATTACGTGAAACATTACCTCCTGAAGAAAGAGAGACAGGTGGATTATCAGGAACGCTGGCAACATACGGAAAGCTTTTGAAAGATCGTTTATTTATGGGATATGCATTGTCGCAAGGGTTAGTAACAGCTGCAATGTTTGCTTATATTTCTGGTTCACCGTTCGTGTTGCAAAATATATACGGGGCATCACCACAACAGTTTAGTTTGTTCTTTGCAATTAACGGTATTGGTATTATTATTGCTAGCCAAGTTACTGGCCGCTTAGCGGGGAAAGTTAATGAGAAAACTTTATTTGTTGCTGGTATTATTATTGCGGCTGTTGGCGGTCTATCATTACTACTTACAATCGCACTTGGAATAGGGCTAATCGGTGTTTTATGCTCGCTATTTCTTGTTGTATCAAGTGTTGGGGTTGTATCAACAACCGGCTTCTCGTTAGCGATGAGAAATCAAAAACAAGCAGCAGGAACAGCATCAGCTTTACTAGGTTTATTACAGTTCATTTCAGGAGCACTTGTTGCACCGCTAGTAGGTATTGGTGGAAGTAATACAGCATTACCGATGGGGGTTGTTATAGCTCTTTGTGAAATTGGTGCTGTATTATGTTATCTATTTATGGCTAGAAGAAGTGAGAAGCAGTTTGAACTGCAACAAAATAAAAAGTTAGAAGCTTAATACAAAAGAGCTGATTCAAACATTTCTTTGAATCAGCTCTTTTTTTCATTTCTTTGAAATAACTCATACATATTATTCATGATCGCATCATATAAGAAAGCAAGTTTATCCCATACCCAGCGGTTACTGTCGACCTCTTTCTCCCCGCAATCAATAATATCAGTATGATCTGTAATTCTATATGCCCTCTCAACGATAATAGGAGCAATCTTCGGTATGCGTGGAATTTCTTTTAAGACATCTGCAAAATTTCCAATGTAGACATGACCGATAATCTCGATTGTTAAAGATTTATCGGATATATTTAGCACAGTATGAAATTGATTTATATGTTGTTTCTTTAAATATTGGGCCAGCTTAAATGGAGCATGCTTCTTCTTTAATACGCGGCGAAGGCTCTCTGTATTTTCAATATGAAGTGACTTTTCGCGAATAAGGACGCGAATATCTTCGCCCATAAAGGGTATTGTATTGTACATTGATGATTCTCCTTACAAACTGAACTACGCTTACTTTATGCATATGTAAGTCTAGCATGGTTTGTTCTCTATGTGTGCTTACAGTTTTGTAAGGTGATGTAGTAAAGTGATGCAAAAGTTATTTGCATAAAGTGACGATACTGTGACAAAAATGTTGGTATGTATATTAAGATATCGTCTTAAGTGTAAAAAGTGGGGCGTTCTCGGTATAATAACAAGTGGAGATAAAAGAAACTATAATTAGTAGTAGCTGTAGATAAAAGGAGAATTCGAGATGAAGAAGGTTTTGGGTATTGCTGTAATGGGAAGTATGATCCTTCTAGCAGGATGTAATGGAAATAAAGATACGAAAGAACCGAAAGAAAAGGTAGAGCAATCGACTGAGCAAACAGAAGAAATGAAAGAATACAGCGCAGTACATGAAAAATATGATGCGAAAATAAATAAAGAAATTAATAAGGCGTTACAGTTATTTGAAGTGGCAAAAGAAAAGGGCGGTAAGGAAATAACGAATGCTACATATAAAGAAGATGTGCAAAAGGTAACAACGAGCATGTTAGAAGATATTGATAATATACGTAAAGAAATTCGTGTTCCAAAGTCGAAAGAGCAAGAACATGAGGTATATGTTGGTTTCTTGAATGAATCGGAACAAGCGATGAAAAAATTACAGAAGTTAGCTAAAGAAGAAGATTCATCATTAATTCGTGATATAGAAGTTAATTTTGCAACAGCATCGACATACTATAAACGTTTTCAAACAGAAGCGAAAAAATAACCTTGCGTGTGCAAGGTTATTTTTTCTTTTTACCATCTCCGTCTTCATCCTCGGATACTAATATCTTCTGTTCTTCGTGAAATTCTGAAATTGTTTGTCCAGTAATATTATCGAATGGAGTGTAAAAAGAAGTGATGCTTTTCTTTTTAATGAAGAGTTTATCCCGCATTAACGGGCAGTAAGACCCCCACCTCAAAGTTCAGTGAAAGCAAAGAAGTTAGGTAGGGGATCAACTGCCCGTAAAAGCCCGATTGGTTCAACTAATAATCAGTGGGGGATGAACAAAACCCCCACTGATTAAAGTTTCACTTTATAGAAGCCGATGATGACAAGTACAAGTATTACGATTGTTAATGGTAATCCTATAGTAGCAAGAAGTAAGGGATCCATCTTATAACGCCTTTAATACAATTTCTTTTTATTATAAGCGAAAGATTGTAATTTCAATAACTGATATAATAGAAAACTGATTTTTCTAAATATATCCAATTTGATTGACTTTTCATTTTTTCAGAATTATAATTCAAAATATACAATTTGAACCAAATAATAATATAGCAATTTACTTATCCAGAGAGGTAGAGGGACTGGCCCTATGACACCTCAGCAGCGGGTTCTGTAACAGGAACACCGTGCTAATTCCAGCAAGCAAGTCTTGAAAGATAAGTGATGGGCCTTCGTTTATTAAGCCTTGATCTTATTTTTTTAGATCAAGGCTTTTTGTGTTTTAAGAAGTAGAGAAGGAGTAATGGCAACAAATATGTCAATAAAACAAAGTAAATTCATTTGTTTAGGGGGTTATTGAAGTGTATGTTATTAAAAAACTATCAGTTATGGTGTTTACACTATGGATTATTACAACAGTAACATTTTTGATTATGCACATTATTCCGGGGGACCCATTTTCATCGGATGCAAAGATCTTTCCGGCGGAAGTTGTGCAGAATATGAGAGCGAAGTATCACCTTGATGAACCATTATGGAATCAATATGTTGCTTATTTAGACGGTGTAGTTCATTTTGATTTTGGTGAATCCGTTCAATCGACGGGGCAAGGCGTATCAGAAATTATAACGACAGGATTTGGTCCATCAGCGATTATTGGTTTACAAGCACTTGTTATTTCATTATTAGTCGGAATTGCAGCAGGTACATTTGCAGCTCTATATCATGGGAAAGTAATTGATTATAGTGTGAGCTTACTTGCGATTCTCGGTATTTCTATTCCAAGTTTTATTTTAGCACCATTGTTTATACAAGTATTTGCTATTCAATTTGAACTCTTACCGGTTGCATCTTGGGGCACATTCGAACATACGGTATTGCCATCCTTTGCATTAGCATTAGGGCCAATCGCGGTTATTACAAGATTTGTTCGCTCTAATATGATTGAAGTTTTGCAGAGTGATTATATTAAATTAGCAAGAGCGAAAGGTATACCAATTAAGAAGATTATTATAAGGCATGCCCTTCGAAATGCGATTGTTCCAGTACTAACGTTTGTTGGGCCGTTAATGGCTGGGCTTTTAACAGGGACGTTCATTATTGAAAAGATTTTTGCAATTCCTGGTCTCGGAAAATATTTTGTAGATAGTATTTTTAACCGGGATTATCCAGTCATTATGGGAACAACAATCTTCTATAGTTCATTATTAATTTCTTGTATTTTTATTACAGATATTATTCACCGTATTGTTGATCCGCGTATTCGTTCTATTACATAAGGAGGGAGGATATTTAAATGGGAGCTTATGAAATTAATAAACAGCTATTAACGAATGAAGAGAAAAAAGAATTAACAATAAATAAAGAGCAGCAAACGATTAGCCGAAAAAAAGAAGTGTTTCGTAAGTTTGTATCAAATCCAATCGCAGTTCTAGGAACGGTGACATTATTACTCATTATTATTTTCTCTCTTATCGGTGAAAGTTTAACTCCTTTTACTGCGAGTGAACAAGTAAAAGAGGCGACAAATTTACCTCCTAGTAGTGAGCATTGGTTTGGAACAGATGATTTAGGTCGGGATATTTGGGCACGTACTTGGGCTGGAGGGAAAATTTCATTAGTAGTTGGATTAGTAGCGGCCGTTCTTGATATAGGACTTGGTGTACTAATTGGGGGCTTTAGTGGATATGTGAGAGGGCGTAATCGCCTTGGAACGTTAATTGATGAGTGGATTGTACGAGGGATTGAAGTACTATACGGTATTCCATATTTATTAATTGTTATTTTACTACTAATCATTATGAAACCAGGGCTTTTTACAATCATTATTGCTCTTGCATTAACAGGGTGGATTGGTATGGCACGTCTCGTTAGGGCGCAAGTCTTATCTTTAAAGCAAAGAGAATTTGTTATTGCGGCAGAACGATTAGGTACATCGCATATGAAGATTATATACGGACATATCATTCCGAATTTAACAGGTATTATTATCGTAAATTTATCATTTACAATTCCAGCAGCTATTTTCTCAGAATCATTTTTAAGCTTTATCGGACTAGGGGTACAATCACCAGCAGCGAGCTGGGGGACGATGACAAATGATGCGCTCGGGACATTATTAAGCGGGGAATGGTGGCAACTTTTCTTCCCATCGCTGATGATTGCGCTCATCATGTTCGCATTTAATGCAATTGGTGACGGTTTGCAAGATGCAATTGATCCAAAAATCGTAAAACGGAATCGAAAGGAGAAAAAACATGGGACAGCTCTTATCTTTAGAAAACGTAACATTGGCCGTTGAAAAAGAGAATAGTAAGCAAGCAATTGTGAAGCATGTTTCCTTTTCTATTAACGAAGGTGAAATCGTTGCACTTGTCGGAGAAAGTGGTTCAGGGAAAAGTGTTACAGCACAATCGATTGTCGGACTAAATCAAGAATCTATTCACATCGATGATGGAAGTATTTCTTTCCAATCTCAAGGATTAACGAATTTACAAGAATCAGAATGGAATCAAATTCGAGGGAAAGACATTTCGTTTATCTTTCAAGATCCTCTGTCCGCTTTAAATCCGACGATGAAAGTAGGAAGGCAAATTACAGAGGTGATTTTGCAACATGAGAAAAAGTCGAAAAGAGAAGCAAAAGAAATTGCAATTAACTTACTAAATGATTTAGGGATACATGAAGCAGAGAAACGCTTTGAACAATACCCGTATCAGTTAAGCGGAGGTATGAGGCAGCGTATTTGTTTAGCAATTGCATTTGCTTGTCACCCGAAGCTCGTTATTGCAGATGAACCTACAACAGCATTAGATGTAACGATTCAAAAGCAAATTATGGAGTTGTTAAAAGAAAGAAAGGAAAAACAAAATACGAGTATTTTATTAATTACACATGATTTGGCACTTGTACGTGAAGTAGCTGACCGAGTAGTAGTTATGTACGGGGGACGTGTTGTTGAAAAAGGAACGATTCAAGAAGTAATTGGCTCACCTAAGCACCCTTACACCAAAAGTTTATTGCAAGCAATTCCGAATATGGATGATTCAGAAAAGGTACTTAGAGCAATTGAGGGAACAACACCTTCAATTGAAACGTTAAATAGTTTTGGATGCCCGTTTGTGAATCGTTGTCCTGTAGCGATAAAAGAATGTATTCATCGCTTCCCAGAGAGAACAACATATTCTGAGGAGCATAGTTCACATTGCTGGCAGCATATTCTGGAGCATAATAAAGCGAAATCAAAAGAGAGGGTGAATGCCTCATGACGACAGATTTAATTACTGTAAAGCAAGTAACGAAAACGTATGGAAGTAAAAAGAAAGAAATCGCAGCGTTAAAAGGTATATCACTTTCTATACCAAAAGGAACAACGCTTGGCATTATTGGAGAAAGTGGTTCTGGAAAGACAACACTTGGTAAGCTCATAGCTGGGATCGAGCGTCCAACGTCTGGTGAAATTGATTATAACGGTCAAGTTGTTCACAAGCTGAAGTCAGCTCATAAGCGGGATTTCTTGCAGAAAGTACAGTTCATTTTTCAAGATTCGACAGCTGCATTAAATCCGCGCTGGAAAGTACGCGATATTGTAACAGAAGGCTATATTTCATTCGGTTTAGGCGATAAAGGATTGAAAGATAAAGTTGCAGGTGATGCACTAGAGCGTGTTGGATTAGATAGACGATATATTGATCGCTATCCACACGAATTTAGCGGAGGACAACGTCAACGTATTGCTATTGCAAGAGCGTTATTATGTGAGCCAGAAGTTTTAATCCTTGATGAACCAATTTCAGCATTAGATGTTTCACTGCAAATCCAAATTGTACATCTACTGCAAAAGATTCAAAAGGAACAAGGCTATACATATTTATTTATCGCACATGATTTACCGATGGTTCACTATTTATGTGAAAAAGTGGCTGTCTTATACAAAGGAGAACTTGTTGAATTTGGATATACGGACGAAGTATTCCGTAATCCACAACATTCTTATACAAAAACATTATTAGCATCAACACCAAAAATTTCAGGTTAAAGGAGAATGTAGGATGAAGAAGTTTTTACTGTTTGTCATTATGACTGTTTTAGCGATCACTTCTGTTGCTTGTGGCAAGAAAGATACTTCAAAAGCAAGTGCTAGTAAAGGAGACCGTTTTGTGACGAATCTTGGTAGTGATCCTTATACGCTAGATTCAGCAATTTCAACGGATAATAACTCTAATTATGTAATTGAGCACTTATTTGCAACTTTGTATAGACAGACAACTGATGGGAAATTTGAAAAGGATTTAGTAGAGGAAGAGGAAGCTGGGGCAGATGGAAAAGAGTACACATTCTATTTGAAAAAAGGATTGAAATGGTCTGATGGTTCCCCGTTAACAGCAAAAGATTTTGAATTCGCTTGGAAGAGAATATTAAATCCTAAAACGGGTTCTATGAATGCAACAGAACTATATTTCATTAAAGGTGGAGAAGCATTTAATACAGGGAAAGGTGCAGAAGATGCAGTAGGAATTCAAGCGGTAGATGATGTAACTCTAAAGCTACAATTTGAACATCCAGTAACATCTATTAAACGAACATTATCTCAGTCGTTATATATTCCACTTAATAAAAAATCTATTGATGAAAAAGGTAAACTAAAAGTAGATCCAAAAGAATTAATTACAAATGGTCCTTTCACATTGAAAGAATGGAAGCATAATCAAGCGATTATTCTAGAAAAAAATAAAGAGTTTCATGATAAAAAAGTAGCATCAAAAGAAATTGAATTCCGTATTATTCCTGAAGGTAAAACAGCGTATCAATTATACAAATCTGGAGAACTAGATTTACTATCTCACATACCAACAGATTTAATTGAAAAGGAACAAAACAATAAAGAGTTTAAAAAAATGCAAGACTACTCAACTCATATTTACTCATTTAATTCAGAAAAGCCACCATTTACAAATGCGAAAATTCGTAAAGCTTTTGCATTGGCTGTAGATCGTAAGTTTATCGTAGAGAAAGTATTAAAGAATAATGCAAAAGAAGCATATGGATTTGTACCAGAAGGAGCAAAAACAGAAAGTGGTCGTGACTTCCGTAAAGAGAAAGGTGACTATTTTAAATATGATCCTGCGGTGGCTAAGACGTTATTAGAAGAAGGAATGAAAGAAGAAGGATGGACTACTCTTCCAGAAGTGACAGTGAAATATTCAGATAAGAAGAAAATAGCTGAAACACTTCAAGAAATGTTTAAGAAAAATCTTGGTGTAGATGTAAAAATAGAAGGTAAAGAGTGGAAAAGTTATATTGATATGTATAAACAAAGTGACTTCCAAATCGCATATATGGGCTGGGGAGGATCTACATTAGATCCAGCTGCTCAATTAGAAATTTATGCAGGGGATGGACCAAATAACTATGCAAAATGGTTTAATAAAGACTTCGATAATTTAATTAATCAAGCAAAATTAGAACAAGACGAAAATAAACGCTTTGACTTATTACATCAAGCAGAAGATATTATGTTTACAGAATACCCTTTAATCCCACTTGTATTCCCAACAGATTCTTATTTACAAAAATCATCTGTATCTGGATTAGAATACTACGTAGGATCTCAACCGAGCTTACGATATGCTAAAAAATAAAATAAAGAAGTAGGCAATCGCCTACTTCTTTATTTTATTTCTCTTTTATATTCTTTTTTCGTTCCATCAGAGAATACAACTTCTAAAGCGAATTTTTGGTAGTCTTTATCAAGTTTGAACACGTTTACTACTTGATCAATTACTTCTTGGTCAGGAGTATCTTTATCAAATTTTAATTCTTGTAGAAGTGGGCTTAATTTTGTAATAGCCTCGTCGCCTGTTAATTTTACATCTGCTTTATGGTCTTCAACTTTTGCTTCCATTTTTTTATCGGCTGCTACATTTTTATAATCAGCTTCGTAGTCTTTCTTTGTATCCTGATAGTCCGCTTTTAAATCGAATTCATTGAAGTTTAGCTTTAAATCAGCAGGAGCTTCTTTTTTTGCCTCTTCTGTAGTCTTTTTATTAGAGGTTGTATCTTCTTTTGCAGGAGCTTTACATCCTGTTAATGCAGGTACTAGCATAAGAGCTAATAAAATTGATAGTAAAATTCTCATTATAAATTCCTCCTTATGTAAATTTGTTCTATACAAGTTTTTCCCAAAATCATGTAATTATGTATGTGTTGAAAATAAATTATTTACTTATAGTTTCAAGGGTTAATCCGCAATTTGAAGAAGTAGAAAAATAAAAAAGTAAGGAGGAAAAGTATGCTCAAATATGTAAAACTAATGAGTATAAGTCTAGTAGTATCTTCATGTATTAGGGGAATCAACTATTTAATTAGTTACCTTTGGTCAGGGCATATACTTTCTTTGAAATGGAAAACATATCTAATGTTTATATTTATTATGAGCTTTACTTCAATGCAAAAGAAGTACAAGAAGATTATTGACAATTATTAAAAAAGTTATATAATCTAAATGTAAGTGATCACTTGCATTGGAGAGAGAGGGTTTTATGGCGCGCTCAAAGACTGCAGAAAAAATCATTCAAGCGGCAATTGAATTAGTGAAAGAAAAAGGGTATACCGCAGCGACAACGAAAGAAATTGCAATGCGTGCAGGTGTTAATGAGGTAACGATATTCCGCAATTTTAAAAGTAAGAAGGGTGTTATTGAAGCGGCGGTTGCTGAATTTTCATATATACCGCATTTAAAACAATTTTTGCAAACAGAAATTGTGTGGGAATTAGAAACTGATTTAAAGAACTTAGCAAGGCATTATCATAAATTTTTAAATAGCATAAAAGATATTATTTCTATTGGTATACGTGAGGCGAGAGAATTTCCGGAATTAGATGAGGAAATCTCTAAAATTCCAAAAGGATTAAAAGAGGAATTAATAATTTATTTTGCCAAGATGCAGGAACAGGGCAAGATTATTCATACAAATATTGAAGCGCAAGTAATGAATTTTATATGGATTAATTTTGGTTACTTTCTATCTAAATTGCGCTTTGAAAACCGAATTATGGAAATTGATGATGAGAAATTTATTGAGAATAATATAGTTTTATATGCTAGGGCTTTAAGACCCTAGTATTTATTTAAAATAAAATGCAAGTAAGTACTTGCTTGCTATATAGGAGAGCGGGAATATGGATACATTAAAACAGTTTTTAAAACGACCAGGTACGTATGTAGGGATGGTAGTAGCGCTATCGTTCCAACTGATTTTCTTTTGTGTTTGGTTAACGGCGTATGATGGAGTGAATGAAAGAGCAGATCAAATGCGTATCGCTATTGTGAATGAGGATGGAAATATAGGCAATAAAATAGCAGAAGGCTTGCAGAGAAATTTACCATTTAAGGTGAAAGCGGAACAGTCTGTGGAAAAAGCAAATAAAGAAATGAATGACCATTTGTACGATATGATTATTGAAATTCCTACTTCTTTTTCAAAAGATATAAATGAAACAGGAAAAGCAAATTTAAACTTCCACATTAATCAAGCGAATGCCATGATGGCAAAGCAAATGATGGAAGGGGCTGCAAAACAAATTCGAGACAACGTAAATAAAGAGATAGCAGGTTATAAGAAACAAGCGATTGTTGGAAAATTACAAGCTGTAGGACCTGAGAATTTAGGAATGATAAAAGGTTTAACCGAAGATTCAATTGGCTTTACAGTTCACAAAGTAAATGATGCAAAAGGATTTTCGGCTAATATGGTACCACTAATGATGGTATTAGCTTCATTTGTAGGAGCAATGATCATGAGTATGGAACTTTCAAAAGTTGCAAAGGAAGTAAAGAACGGTTGGAGTAATTTCGTATCAAGACAAATCATTAACGGTACAGTATCAATTTTACTTGCATGTATTACAATTGGCTTGATGGAAGGATTTCAAATTGAAGTGCATGAAACAGTATGGAGTATATTGATGTTTCAAGCAATAGTCTTCTTCGCATTTCTTTCATTAACACAAATGTTCATAACTGTTTTCGGAAATGCAGGTATGATTTTTAATATTATCTCGCTATCGTTACAACTTGTAAGTTCAGGTGTAATCGTACCACATGCAATGCTTTCTAAAACATATCAAACGATCGGTGAATTATTTCCCGCAACATATGCAGCGAATGGTTATTACACAATAATATTTGGTGGAGTTAATTTAGCGGAAAATATTATTTCATTATTACTTATTATACTAGTTACACAATTGGTAGCGGGAATCACTATAGGTATAAAAGGGATAGTAAAGAGGAGAAGTTCTGTAGTTAAAGAAGCATAAAGTAAAAAAGGTATCCTTCGTGGGATACCTTTTTTACTAGCGTTTATTATTTTGCAACTTCTGTCCACTTGTAGTTAAATTCACCGCCGAAGTCAGTTGTTACAAGTCCTTTAATAAATCCGCGTTGTAGGTAAGAACGACCTTGTTGGTATAAAGGAGCAACAGCACCATCTTGTAATAAGATTTTTTCAGCTTGCTTCATTGCTTCCCAGCGTGCTTTTTCATCGCCAGCTAAATCTGTTTTCACTTTATGAATTAGCTCGTCGTACTCTTTGTTAGAGTATTTATCGAAGTTATAAGCACTATCTGTTGTGAATAGATCTAAGAATGTAATAGGATCCGCGAAGTCAGGACCCCAGCCATCGATTCCGATTTCGTAATCACCACTTAATAGTAGTTTTAACTGTTGTTTACGTGGTTGAGGTTTTAAAGTCACTGTTAATCCATCTAGATTCTTTTCTAGTTCACCTTTTAAATATTCGCCAGTTTTCTTAGCTAAAGCATTATCACTTGTTAATAGTTCAATTGTTACTTTGTCAGTACCAAGTTCTTGTTTCGCTTTTTTCCAGTTTTCTTTTGCAGATTTCACATCATCTTTGACTAGATTTCCATTCTCTTTACGGAAGTCATTACCGTCTGGACTTTTTGCGAATTTCGCAGGAACCATTCCTTCTGCTGGGATTGCACCGTTATTTAAAATTGTTTCTACGTACGCTTTTTTATTCATTGCTTCGTTAATAGCGAGGCGTGCATGTTGATTTTTTAATACTGCATTTTTCTGATTTAGTCGTAAGAATTGGATACCGACTTCAGCGCGTTCCTTGAAGTTGGAGTCGTTCTTATACTTATCAACAAACTCCGCAGTTAAAGCAACGCGATCAATTTGTCCTGAATCATATAAGTTAACTTCTGTAGATTTATCTTTAACGACATTGAAGTTGATTTCTTCTAGTTTTACAGTTTTAGCATCCCAATAGTTAGGGTTCTTCTTCAATTGGAAGCTTTGTTCATGTTTCCAGTTATCTAATGTGAAAGCACCATTGTAAATTAAATGATTTGTTTCTAAACCGTATTTATCGCCTTGAGATTTTAAATAGTCTTCATTAATTGGTAAGAATGTTGAGAATGTCGTTAAGCTTAAGAAGTAGGGAACAGGGCGGTCCAGTTGTACTTCTAAAGTTTTATCGTCAAGAGCTTTAACGCCTAATTGATCGATCGCTGCTTCTTTTTGATTTATTTGTTTCGCATTTTTTATATCAAAGAATAAGAATGCATATTCAGCTGCTGTTTCAGGGTTTACGGCACGTTGCCAAGCGAATACAAAGTCTTTTGCTGTTACAGGAGTACCGTTTGACCATTTTGAATCACGCAGGTGGAATGTATATTTTGTTTTATCGGGACTTACGTCAACCGACTCAGCAACACCAGGAATCGGTTTATTATCTTCTCCCATTGCATATAAACCTTCAAAAACATTTCGCATTACGTTCATGGATTCCCCATCCGTTGCTTTTGCAACATCCATTGTTGGAATTTCTGAAGCAAATGATAAGTTAATCGCTTGTTTATCATTTGCTTTATCGTTCGCTTTTGCTCCGCCTGCATTATCTTTATTTCCCCCGCAAGCAGTTAGTAGTAGACTTGCCCCTAAAACAGATGCAACAACAGGTACAACTTTTTTCTTCATTGTTCTTTCCTCCCTAAATGTGTTGTTCGTAACGCCATAATGTCCATGTCTTGAAGTGTAGCTACAGAAGAGAAAACCTATTATAAATATGTGTATATAGGTAATCAGGTGTTCTATATGTATATACATGTTGAACTATAATCTGACGTTATATGTTTCAACTTTGTAGACATTACATTTTGATGGTTAAATATTTCGTCTCTTTGATTATTTAGAATATTAACACTGGAAAGAACTATATGTCAATAATAAAAAGTGGAGTGTTAATTTCTTGGAATAATATATTGAAAAAGCAGATTTCCTCATATTAGGGAATCCGCTTTTAATATATTTTGCTAAAAAAACAATGGGTGTGGGTGGGAACACAATGATCTAAGTTGCATTTTATCCCGCATTAACGGGCAGTAAGATCCTCACCTCAAAATTCAGTGAAAGCAAAGAAGTAAGGGGGGCAACTGTCCGTAAAAGCCCGATTGGTGAGGGCTGATTAAAATTTCACTCTATTTTTCAATTTTTGCCCACTTGAAGTTTAACTGGCCTGCAAAGTCTACTTGTACAATTCCTTTTACATAAGAACGCTCTAGATAAGATTCTCCTTTTTGGTAAAGAGGAGCGATAACAGAGTCCTTAAATAAGATTTTTTCTGATGCTAGTAACGCTTCCCAGCGAGCTTTTTCATCACCAGCCAAAGTAGTTTTAACTTTTTCAATTGTGTCATCAAACTCTTTATTAGAGTAATGATCTAAATTGTAAGGGTTATTCGTCGTAAATAGTTCAAGGAATGTAATTGGATCAGCAAAGTCAGGGCTCCAACCGTCAATTCCAATCTCGTAGTCACCTTTTAATAAGAGTGAAACTTGTTGTTTACGTGGTTGCGGTTTTATATTTACTGTTAAGCCATCTAAATTCTTTTCTAGTTGCCCTTTTAGGAATTCACCAGTTTTCTTCTCAAGGTCACCATCACTTGTTAATAATTCTAATGTTATCTTTTCAGAACCAAGTTCTTTTTTTGCTTTCTTCCATAATTCTTGTGCAGATGTTGTATCAACTTTTGTTAAATCGCCGTTTGCAGTACGGAAGTCTTTTCCATCAGGCCCTTTTGCAAAGTTTTTCGGCACGAGACTAAAGGTTGGTGTAGAGCCATCATTTAATAACGTATTTACAAAGGATTTTCGATCAATTGTTTGATCGATTGCTTGGCGTGCAGAAACGTTTTGAAGTACTTTGTTTTGTTGATTCATACGTAAAAACTGTACGCCTACGTTCGGGCGTTCTTTAAAGTTAGCATCCTTTTTATATTTATCAACGAAGTCAGATGTTAGTTTTATACGGTCTAATTGTTTAGATTCGAATAAATTTACTTCTGTTGATTTTTCTTTCACAACGTTGAAATTGATTTCTTCGAGTTTGACATTATCTTTATCCCAATAGGTAGGGTTTTTCTTAAATTTAAAGCTTTGTTCATGCTTCCAATCGCTTAGTGTAAAAGCTCCGTTGTATAAGATTTTGTTATCTTCTAAAGCGTACTTATCACCTTGTGCTTTAAAGAATTCCTCGTTGATTGGTAGAAATGTTGGGAACGCCGTTAAGCTAATAAAATACGGAACAGGGCGCTCTAATTCTACTTCAAACGTATGGTCATCAACTGCTTTTATACCAAGTTGATCGGCAGGAAGTTCTTTGTTGTTAATTTTTGTTGCATTTTTAATATCAAAGAATAGAAATGCATATTCAGAGGCTGTTGCTGGATCGACAGCTCTTTGCCAAGCGAAGACAAAATCTTTCGCTGTAACAGGAGTGCCGTTTGACCATTTTGAATCTCGTAAATGGAATGTGTATTTCGTTTTATCGCCATTTATTTCATGAGATTTTGCAACGCCAGGGACAGGCTTGTTACCTTCGCCAAGATTATACAAACCTTCAAATACGTTTCTCATTACTTGACCAGAATCAGTATCTGTAGCACGAGCCGTATCCATTGTTCGTATTTCGGTAGGTGAAGATAAGTTTAAAACCTGTTTGCTAGGTGCCTCGTCTTTTGCATTTGCTCCGCTCGCTTCGTTTTTATAACTACCGCAACCAGTTAATAAAATACTTACTCCTACAACTGATGCAATACCGGGTACAAACTTCTTTTTCATTTGATTTTCCTCCTAAATAATTAAGTTTGGATGATGATGATGAGGGAAATGAAAAATAAAAAATCCCTCTTTTCATATTGAGAAAGAGGGATTTTTACGTACAAGTTATGCACCCGTATATAAACGAAGTCCCTCATTCTATCTTTCAAGCACAAAGCTTGCAGGAAGTGGCACAGTATTCAAAATGAACCTGCTGCCGAGGTTTCAAAGGGCCAGTCCCTCCACCTCTCTTGATACAATGAGTAAACAAATAAATTTTATTAATTTTTGTGTTTCTTTGATAATTCAAAATCTTACACCTTAGATAATGAAGTGTCAATCAAATGGAATATAGTTTAAATTTTCAGTTTTATTAAAAATAAAAAAACCACTGCATATGGCAGTGGTTTCCCTACTAGAAGTTAAAGTTATCAGGATCTGGACCAACGCGATGATTTTCATTTAAAGCTTGAATTGCTTTCATATCATCCGAGCTTAATTCAAAGTCAAAGATGTTTGCATTTTCAATAATGCGGTGTTCTTTAATAGACTTAGGGATTGTTACAACTTCATTTTGTAGATCCCAACGTAAAATAACTTGTGCAGTCGATTTATTATATTTCGTAGCGATTTCTTGTAATGTTGGGTGATTAAGTAGCTGCCCCTGCATTAATGGTGACCAAGCTTCAAGCTGGATGTTATGTTCTTTACAGAAGGCATGTAATTCTTCTTGTGCTAAACGTGGGTGGTATTCCACTTGGTTAACCATTGGTTTAATTTCTGCAATTTCAAATACGTCTTGCAAATGGTGAATATGGAAATTACTCACACCGATAGCACGAACACGACCATCTTTATAAAGCTGCTCTAAAGCTTTCCATGATTCAGTGTATTTTCCTTTTACAGGCCAATGTACTAAATATAGATCTAAATATTCTAGACCTAATTTTTCTAATGTAGTTTCAAATGCTTGTAGTGTTGACTCGTAACCTTGATCACTATTCCACACTTTTGAAGTGATGAATAACTCTTCACGAGGAATACCAGATTCTTGAATTGCCTGTCCAACGCCTTCTTCGTTTTTATATATCGCAGCAGTATCGATACTACGATATCCATTTTTTATAGCTGCTTTTACAGAATCAATTACTTCTGTACCATCTTCAACTTTAAAAACACCCAAGCCGAACCAAGGCATTTTCACGCCGTTATGTAATGTTGTATAGTCGTTTAAACTTGTTAAAGTCATATTAATTCCCCCTAGCTTTTTTATTGGTCGCTTCAACTGCTTGTTGAATGACTTCTGAAAAATTATTTTCATATAGAACTTTTAAGCCTTCAGCCGTTGAACCTCCTGGTGTTGTTACTTGTTCGCGGAGCATAGCTGGATCCTGATTTTGCTGGAGCATAGCGGCAGAGCCAGCAATCATTTGAATGACAAGGTGTTTTGCTGTTTCCTCATCAATACCATAGCTTTTCGTTGCTTCAATTAACCCTTCAGCAAAGTGATAGAGAAAAGCGGGTGCACTACCAGTAACTGCGGTAAGTTGGTGAACTTCCTCTTCGGTACAAAACTGTGAGGTACCGATACCTTTTAAAAGAAGTTGTAACGTTTCTTGATGTGTTTCAGCTACAGAATGTCCCGTCGTATATAAGGAGATAGACTTTCCAATTCCAGCAGCTGTATTTGGCATAATCCAAGCAACAGGTGTCCCTTGGGGAAGTCTTTCTTCTAGATAAGATGGTCCGATTCCGGCAGCAACTGTCACGACAAATTGATTAGTTAGAAGAGGGGATAGATCCGCTAATAGCTGTTCATGTGCGACAGGCGGCATTGCTAAAACGATTGTATCTACAGATTTAATATGCTGTTTCCAATCTGTTGTAATCGATAGATCATATTGAGTTTGTAATTGCGTTAGTTTTTCTATGTTACTTCGGTTGGAAACAATAATTTCTTCGATGTATTCTTTACTTGTTGTAAGTAGTCCAGCAAATATAGCTTCTGCCATACGACCGGCACCAATAAATAAAATTCGATGTTTATTAGGCATATCCTTTATTCCTTTCTGATGAGAATATGTTATAAAAAACGATACCATTTTCAAGAGAATTTTGTAAAAAGAAACGGCTTATCGTAAGTGGAATAGATGAGTGGGGAGTTTTACAGGAGAAAATTTATAGTAAGTATAAGAGTTATTTCTTATACTGTTGATAGGGAGTTTATTACATATCTGGGGAGAGATAAATATGGTTAGAAGTCCACTTTTTTTACTCATTTCTAGTATTATTTGCATATTAGTTGGATTCTATATCCGATCAAGTTATATTGAAATTTTCGCATCGGTTATGGGGATTATTAATGTTTGGTTACTTGCAAGGGAAAAGGTATCAAACTTTTTATTTGGGATGATTACAGTTGCGGTATTTCTGTATATTTTCACTACACAAGGCTTATACGCAATGGCAGTATTAGCAGCCTTCCAATTTATATTTAATGTGTACGGTTGGTATTACTGGATTGCGCGTAGTGGGGAGGAGAAGGTAAAACCGACAGTTCGCTTAGATTTGAAAGGATGGATTATTTATATACTTTTTATTTTAGTTGCTTGGATTGGTTGGGGATATTATCAAGTCCGTTATTTAGAATCGACAAGTCCATATTTAGATGCTTTAAACGCTGTATTAGGATTAGTAGCTCAATTTATGCTGAGTCGAAAAATCTTAGAAAATTGGCATTTATGGATTTTGTATAACATAGTTAGCATTGTGATTTATATTTCAACGGGCTTATACGTCATGTTAGTATTAGCTATTATTAATCTATTTTTATGTATCGATGGCTTGCTAGAATGGAAGAAAAACCATAAAGAGCGAGAACGTGTAAATAATTATATTTAGAAAATAATTGTAATCAAAAAACCCCCTGAAGCATATACGTTTCAGGGGGTTTAAATATAGTATAAATTTATGCTTTTGTCATACCAAGCAATACAGCGCCGCCGATAATTAAAACACTACCTAGAGCAATAAAGATCAATTGACGTTTTGTTTTCTTTTCACCTAAGAAGACAATCGCACCGAATGTTGAGATAACGATTCCAGTTTGAGATAATGGGAAGCTTGTCGCTACTCCGACACGTGGTAATGAAAGAAGTAAGAATAAGTTTCCTGTTCCCCAAAGTAAACCAGATACAGCATTACGAATTGCATATTTGTTAAATGGTTTATGTTTAGACGTCAGTACAACCGCACCAACGAACATACCAACTGCCTGTGGTAAAATAGCAGACCAACCATCAATGTTATACCAACGAATAATAATTACATATACAAGATAACCGAAAGTAGAAACAATTAAAGTAAGAAGTCCCTTTTTCAATTGTCCTGGTGGCTGTGCATTTTCTTTATCATCTAGTGATGTGAATACTACACCAACTACGATTAATAGGATTGCAATCGTTCCCAGAACAATCGTTGTAGTAGTAGTCCACTCACGAAAAGCGATAACTCCAAAGATCGAAGTTGCAACAAGTTGCATACCAGTAGAAATAGTTACAGTAGTTGAAACACCTAGTTTTTCAACTGTTTTTAATTGGTTTACTTGTCCTAAAGCCCAGAATAAACCTGAAATAAAGCCAACAATCAAGACTGTCATTGTTAAAGTTGGTTGAGTAAATACATACATAGTTGTTGCGAAGAATAGAGCACCGATTGTCATACCTACCGTTTGGCTATATGCACCACCGCCCATTTTTACGCTTACTAATAAGATGTTTCCCCATGCGATTGCAGGAAGAAGCGCTAATAAAATGTCCATTACAAGACTCCCTTCGGTTTTCTATACCAATATAATTACATATCGTTCTAACGATCGGTAATGCCCCACTAATAGAGTAGAAGATTACCGATCGCTAAAACAGGATGAAGAATTTACGATATAAATGCGTTTTCATTTCTTCATTTTTTGAAACACTTTCATATAATAACAGGAAATTACCTATTTTAGAAAGTGAATTCAAATAAAATGTATATTTAAATAAGGGGAAAAATTCAGTTATTAATCAAATCATTTTATTTTTCGGGAAATAAAAAGCAACTTTTGTCGAAAGTTGCTTTAAGAAGTAGTAATTCTTCTATTAATGAGTTGAATGCATAGTAAGAATAGAAGGGACATACTAATCGTTATGATTACAAGTGTCCAAGCTAGTTGCATATTACTCGCATCAATAGCCATATAAATCGCCGTTGGAATCGTCTGAGTTTTGCCAGGTATATTTCCTGCAAACATTAAAGTTGCACCAAATTCACCGAGTGCGCGAACAAAGCTTAAAATCATACCGCTAAGTAGTGCGGGGAATGCAAGCGGGAGTGTAACATGTAGAAAAACTTGATATTCACTTGCACCAAGATCGCGCGCGCCATCTTCAATTTGTACATTTGCGATAGAAAATCCTGTTTTTGCTGATTGGTACATGAGCGGAAATGCAACGACTGTAGAAGCAATGATAGCAGCAGTAGATGTAAACATAATGGACTGCTGAAATAATGATTCAATCCACTTTCCAATGGGACTGTTATTTCCAAAAATGATAATTAGAAAAAAGCCGATAACAGTTGGTGGAAGCACCATTGGTAATAAGAAAATAGTTTCTAGTAGTACTTTATATCGCCACGAGGAGCGCGCTAATGCTCGTCCAATAATCGTTCCTAAGATCGTAACGATTATTGTGGCGCACGCAGCTACTCGCAAGGATAGAAAGACAGGTGACAAAATTGCATCAAAGCTCATAGCGATTATGGCAGGATTGTAAATCCATATTTCTTAAAGATAGATTGTGCATCTTTTGATTGTAAATACTCATAGAATGAAGTCGCCTCTTTCTTATGCTTAGATTCCTTTATAACACCTAAAGGATAGTGGATTGGCTCATGAGAATTAGCTGCTACCGCTTCTACAATTTTTACCTTGTCTGAAACGAGAGCGTCTGTTTTATATACAATACCAGCATCAACATTACCTGTTTCTACATATGTTAACACTTGGCGAACATCTTTTGTAAATACGATTTTATTTTGAACGTCATTCCAAAGATTTTCATATGTGAGAGAAGCTTTTGCATATTTTCCTGCAGGTACAGATTCGGGTGTACCAAGTGCGATTTTCTTGATTTTCTCATCCTTTAAATCTTGAAATTTTGTAAGAGCACTATCTTTTGGAACGACTAGAACTAGTTCATTTCCAAGAAGATTTTTTCCTTCTTTTTCATTAATGAATCCTTTTTTAACAAGAGTTTGGAATTTATCTTCTGCTGCAGAGAAGAATAAATCAGCAGGCGCACCTTGTTCAATTTGTTGTTGAAGTGCACCAGAAGCACCGAAATTAAAGGAAAGTTTAATATTAGGCTCTTTCTCTTTATATTGTTTTTCAATTTCTTTTAATGCATCTTGTAAGCTAGCAGCAGCTGAGATAGTCAGTTCGACTGTTTGTCCCTCTTTAGCAGCTGACTTTTCTTTCTTTTCCCCGCTTGTACAAGCAGCACTAAATATAAGAAGGAAAGAAAGTATAAGTGCCCCAATGGATCGTAATGTAAACTTATTCATAAAAAAATCCCCTTTTGTTTTGATATATTCAATTATAACTAATTATAACTAATTATAACTAGTTATAATTGAATATAATTTGAACGGTATAGTTGTTTTTTAAAACTAGGAGAAATATTCTTTTCTTTGTTACAATGAAGGAAGAAAGTGAGGAATCGTCTATGGATCATCATTCCTACACAACGGAAGAAGTAGCAAAGCGATTAAAAGTATCAAAATTAACTGTATACGATCTAATTAAAAAAGGAGAACTTCCTTCTTATAGGGTTGGTAGACAAATGCGCATTGATGCAGCTGATTTAGAACAATATATAAAGCAAATGAAAACAGGGAAGGTACAATTTACTCCTGTAAAGAAGGACGAAATTAGTAGTTCGAATACACGCATCATTAGTGGTCAAGAACTAACGTTAGATATGTTGGCAAAGCATATAGAAAATCGATTGCCAAATTCTAATATATTGAGAGCGTATCAAGGTAGTTTAACGAGTTTAGTGAAGATGTACCAAGGAGAAGGAAGCGTCGTTAGTTTACACTTATTTGATGGTGAAACGGGTACATATAATGTTCCTTACGTAAAACGTATTTTAGTTGGACAACCATGTATTATGATTAATTTATTATCAAGGAATGTAGGGTTTTATGTGCAAAAAGGGAATCCCAAAAATATAAAAACATGGGCTGATTTATCTCAGTCATCTATACGATTTGTAAATCGAGAAAAGGGTTCCGGTATTAGGGTATTAGTGGATGAGCAATTGCGAATTCAAAAAATAAATAAAGAAGATATTAGCGGTTATGAATGGGAAGAATCGAATCACCTTGGTGTTGCTTCGCAAGTTGCGAATGGAAAAGCTGATGTTGGAGTAGGGTCAGAAAAGTTTTCGCAAATTGTAAATGTAGACTTTATTCCAATAATGAAAGAACAGTATGATTTAGTACTTCTGAAGAATAGAGAAAATGAGGAACTTATTGAGGTTATAAAAGAGGTTTTGCAATCTGAAGAGTTTCACAATGAATTAAAAGCAATTGGTGGATATGATATAAGCAAAACAGGCCAAATTATATATGAAACAAACTAAAAAGCTGCTTGTCTATAAGACGAGCAGCCTTTTCTATATATAAAGGGGTTGGGGGAAACAAAGTGTTAAATAAGACTTTGAGCAAGTGTGTAAATGAAAGCTGTAAGAAGAGCTGCTCCACTTGCAAGTTCGATAAAGTGAAACTTTAATCAGTGAGGGCGGGGTATCCCTCGCTGATTATTAGCCCTCACCAATCGGGCTTTTACGGGCAGTTGATCCCAAACCTAACTTCTTTGATTTCGCTGAATTTTGAAGTGGGAGTCTTACTGCCCGTTAATGCGGGATAAAGTCTGATTTGTTAAATGTAATGATGTTCATAATAATCTCTCCTTATTTGTTTAATGTAGTTGCAACTGCTTTTGCATCGACAAGTGCGGATAGCACCATGCCCATTGTATTTAAAAATTTGTTTGATTTCATTTTGTTCATCATGCGTATCCGCTCCTTTTCGAATTGTTGTTGCCCTGCTTTATGTCTTAATTATAGGAAATATGATCAGTTACAACTATCGAATTAGCTTACGGGAGACTTACACTTTTGTAAGAAAAAAGACATTCGTGTAAGAATGTCCTTCACAGCATATTGATATGATGATGCTCTTCAATTGTTTTTAAAAAGCTACGCATTGAATTGGTCATGTAGCTATCTTTGCGGCGTATGAAAACCGTTGAAATACTACCGTATTTTTCAGGGATTGCATGACAATGTACCTTACCAGCTTTAGAAAGATGGTGGACAGCAGACTGCGGTACGAGTGTAATACCAAGGCCAAGTGCAACACTGTTTAGTATTGTTTCTAATATATTAAATTCCATAATTCTTTTTGGCAGTAAACCTTCATCTTTAAGCCATCGCTCTAATTTTGAACGGTATCCACATCCTTGATTAAAAACGAGTAGGGGCGTCGTAGTAAATTCTTCTATATGAAAAGCTTTATTTTGTGTAACAAGCATTAATTTCTCAGTACTAACATCGTATTGTTCAATTAGTGGATGTTTAATAGGACCTGATATAAAGGCGCCATCTAATTGATGATCAAGTACTTCTCTAATAAGTTCTTCCGTTAGACCGGCTTGTAATGATAAATCGACATTTGGATAGCTTTTATAGTAAGAAGACAAGATGGTAGGTAATGTACTGACTGTTTCGACTGTACCAATTTTTAATATGCCAGATGGTGTTTCACTATCTAAAAACACCTGTTTTAGCTCTTCAACATCTTGCAAAATTTTATGAACGTAAACGAGCATCTTTCTTCCTTCAGCTGTTAAAGTCATGCCTCGCTTATGACGGTAAAAGAGAGGTGTTTTCAGCTCGTTTTCTAATTGTTTAATACGTGCGGTTACATTTGATTGTACATAATTTAATTCCTTTGCTGCGCCGCTTACACTACCGCGGTCGGCAACGCTCTGGAAGATTTGTAAGTCTCGTAATTCCATTCTATGCTCCTCCTTGATGTTAACTATCATTATAAATGATAGTTAACATCATTTTGAATCATTTTACGTGATATATTTTTTCTTTTACAATTCTCTTTGTGCAAATAGAAAGAAGCGGGGGATTGTGGTGAGAAAAGGTCAAATGATAATAGGTGCTTTGGCATGTTTAATTGCAAGTATGTCATGGGGAGCGATGTTTCCGGTTGCTGATCATGCTCTAGAATACATAGATCCATTTTATTTTTCGTTTATTCGTTATGGGGCGGTAGCAATTGTACTGATTGTATTATTGCTAATGAAAGAAGGAAAGAAAGCATTTCGCTTAGAAGGAAGAGGAAAGTTACTCGTCTTTTTTGGAACAATGGCGTTTACCGTATATAATGTATTAATTTTTCTAGGACAAATGTTAATGGGAAAATCAGGTGTGATGGTAGCTTCTATTATGGAGGCGCTTATGCCGATGATTTCAATTTGTATTTTATGGGGATATAAAAATATAAAGCCGAAGAAGTATATGATAACGAGCATGATTATCGCATTTGTAGGAGCTGTATTTGTTATTACGAAAGGTGATATGAGTTTCTTTTTAACATTGAAAGATAACATGTTTTCACTAGCATTTATATTTGTTGGTGTTGTAGGATGGGTTATTTATACGATGGGTGGTCAAACGTGTAGTGATTGGTCTACGTTACGTTATTCTACGTTGACCTGTGTATTTGGTACGGCTGTCACAGGAATTATAACGGTAATCATTACGGCGCTTGGATACGTTTCAGTCCCAAGTATGGAAACGATTTCTATTGTGAAATATGATTTATTATTTATGATGACATTACCAGGTATTGTAGCGCTACTTGCTTGGAACTACGGTGTGAAAATCTTATCATCAATTAATGGTATTTTATTTATTAACTTTGTGCCAATTACTACTTTAGTTATTATGATGATACAAGGATATAAAATAACGACATTTGATGTATTAGGAACATTATTTGTTATTGCAGCGCTTATTCGTAATAATGTTTGTCAGAGAAAAGAAGAAAATATAAATAAACAAATTTTGCAAGAAAAGCAATTGCGTCAAGCTGTTTAATAGGCAACTGGAGGATTTTATATGTTAGAAAGTTTATTGTTTTTCTTTGCTGCTGGAGTTGCCTGCGAGCTTGCAGCAATTAATCGAAACGGTCGTAAAAATATAAAACAACAAGCTGAACTGATACAGCTTTTAAAAGACTTGAAGGAAAGAAAAAATTAAAAAGACGACCGGGCATAGACGGTCGTCTTTTCTATTATTATTTATATAAAGGGGAAAGGGGACACAAAGTTATATAAGCGTAGCAGCGTAAATGAAAGCAGTAAGAAGAATCGAGCCGCTAGCCAGTCCTAAAAAATCTAATTTGTTAAAAGTCATGTTATTCATTATAAATTCTCCTTACTTGTTTAATGTAGAAGCAACAGCTTTTGCATCGATAAGAGCGGAAAATACCATGCCCATTGTATTTAAGAAATTGTTCGTTTTCATTTTGTTCATCATATAGATCCGCTCCTTTTCAAATGGTTGTTGTTACTTTCTAACTTAATTGTATAAGATAGTGGAGGGAGTCACTATCGAATTAGCTTACAAGAAAATTACACTTTTGTAAGAATTGAAATTTAACAATAAATACTTATTTTTATTACCAACTCCTAAAACTTAGTGTTATAATCGTTGTAAGAAAATGATTATACTTCGGATATTCAGAAAGGAACGAAACAAATGTATAAACCAATTACATTTTCGTTGAAATATATATTTAAAATGGCTGGGAAGGTAGAAGTACAAGGGAGAGAGAAATTACCGGAAGATGGCCCTTACGTTGTTGCATGTACACATACAAGTTTTATGGATGTTTTAATGTTAGCGGCAGGAATGTACCCAACCCAAATTCATTACATGGCAAAAAAAGAATTGTTTGAAGGGAAATTTAAAAATTGGTTTTTTAAAAATGTAAATGCATTCCCTGTAGACCGTGCGAATCCAGGGCCAAGCACATTAAAAATTCCATCACGTTTATTAAAAGAAGGAAAAGTAGTAGGGATTTTCCCGAGTGGGACGAGGTCATCAGAAGACGTTTCACTAAAAGCTGGGGCTGTTACGATTGCAATGCGTTCTAACGTTCCGTTAATACCGGCAGCTTATGTTGGTCCATCAAGTATAAAAGAATTGATAAAAGGAAAAAAAGCGCGATTAGTTTTTGGAGACCCAATTCAAATTGATGCTGAAGAACAAATAGATCGAAAAACGGCTATGAAGATGATGACAGATGAATTAAATGCAAAGTTTGAAGAACTAAAGGAAGTTTTGCAGCCGAATCAAAGCTAAAAAAGACGACCGGGTATAGACGGTCGTCTTTTCTATTATTATTTATATAAAGGGGAAAGGGGACACAAAGTTATATAAGCGTAGCAGCGTAAATGAAAGCAGTAAGAAGAATCGAGCCGCTAGCCAGTCCTAAAAAATCTAATTTGTTAAAAGTCATGTTATTCATTATAAATTCTCCTTACTTGTTTAATGTAGAAGCAACAGCTTTTGCATCGATAAGAGCGGAAAATACTAAGCTCATTGTATTTAAGAAATTGTTCATTTTCATTTTGTTCATCATATAGATCCGCTCCTTTTCAAATGGTTGTTGCCCTGTTTCTGACTTAATTATATGAAATGTTGCGGAGAGTCACTATCGAATTAGCTTACAGGGAAATTACACTTTTGTAAGAAAAACGAATGAAAGTGTCATGATGAGAAGATTTGACATATGTTCATGTGATTCATTAAGTTAAAAGTAGAGGTGAGTGTATGGCTAATATTAAAGATATTGCAAAGATGGCTGGGGTTTCAGTTACGACTGTTTCGAGGGTATTAAATGATCATCCATATGTAAGTGAAGAAAAAAGGAAAGTTGTTTTAGAAATAGTTGAGAAATTGAATTACTCGCAAAATGCAAATGCTGTTCATTTATCAAAAGGGAAGACGAATATTGTTGGCGTGATTTTACCTTATATTAATCATCCGTCTTTTGATGCGATGGTGGGTGGAATGATGGAAGTTGCGTTAGCTCACAACTATCGAGTGCTTCTTTGTCAAACGAACTACAATAAAAAAGAAGAAATGAAAAGTTTACATATGTTGAAAACAAAGCAACTAGACGGTCTTATCATTTGTTCTCGTGCTAATGAGTGGGAAACTATAGAGCCTTATGCAGCGTATGGGGCGGTTATTGCTTGTGAGGATAATGATATTGAAAGCATATCGAGTGTATATACAGATCATTTTAATGCCTTTCAATTAGGGATGAGTTACCTTATTGAAAAAGGTTATAAGAAGATTGGATATTGTACGGGAAGAAAGTTAGGGCCAAGTAGTAAGAAACGTTTTGATGCTTATAAACAACAGCTACAATTAATAGATGAAGAAGTGATGGAAGATTGGATTTTCACAGAATGCTTTACGTTAGAAGATGGTGTAAGAGTTGCACATCAATTCAAGGAGATGGAGAATCCTCCTGAAGCATTAATAGTGGCAGGAGATGAGGTCGCTATTGGGATCATGACAGAAGTTGAAAAATTAGGTATTAAAGTTCCAGAGGATTTAGCGATTATTGGTTTTGATAACCAACCGATTTCTCAAGTTTTACAACTGACAACCATTGACCAAAATTTAAAGGGAATAGGTAAGACGGCTTTTGAAATGTTTTACAGGCAAGTAAGTGATGAGAGTTCTAAACAAGAAAAGATGGAAATTCCATATAAACTTGTGGAACGTTCTACAGTTTAGTCATAATCCGTTATGTGTATAATCACATAACGGATTATTTTTTGAAATGTCTTTGACAGGAAACGCGTTTCATACTTTATAAAAGAGTTACACCGGTCTGTAATAATCCATGGATTCTTTTCAAGTGTTAAAACAATGAATAGAATTTGGAGGGATATGCATGAATGAGCTTTTATTAAGTATGAAAAAATATGTAGAGGATGACGAAAAGATTTTAGCGTTTGTCGTAGGGATATTTGAAAAGGATGACTTTACTTTATGTTATCAACATGGGATTTTTGTTGCCACTACTAGACGTCTTCTATTTTACGGGAAATTTCCGTGCTATCCTGCGATATTTGAAGAGTATTCGTATTTGCATATAGATGACATAGATTTCCGTCCATATTTCGAATGTACTTGTAATCGTGAAACCATTAGAGCTAAGTATATTCAGAGTGGGAATGTGGAGCGCTTTGTCCGTACAGTTAGAGCGAATATGAATAATTAATCACCCCTTTGTTTAAACATAATATCTTGGTCTTTGTGAGGGGAAATGCGGAATAAAAACAACTTCTAAACCTCTAGGAGATAGTGATACAATGTCAAATGGGGGGAGGTATGAACTATGGTTAATCAACGTATAAAGGAAATAACACTAATTACAATTGGTTCATTATTATTCGCAATTGGTATTAATTACTTTGCAATTCCAAACCGTTTATCAGAGGGTGGAATTATTGGTTTAACAGTTGTTACGTACTATTTATTTGATTGGTCACCGGGAATTGTGAATTTTGGTTTGAATGCAATTTTATTAGCTGTAGGTTATAAATTTTTTGATAAGAAAACGATGGTTTACACAATTATAGGTATTGTGGAAACATCTTTGTTTTTATATGTTACAGAACATATCGAATATCAAGTAAATAGTGATACGTTACTAGCAGCTTTATTTGCTGGTGTATTTGTAGGTATCGGATTAGGCTGTATGTTCAAAGCTGGAGGTACATCAGGAGGATCGGCAATTTTAGCTCGACTAGCAAATCAATATTTAGGTTGGAGCGTTGGTAAAGGCGTACTTATTATTGATATCGTTGTAATTGCTGGCTCTGTATTTATAATAGGACAAGAAAAGGCAATGTACACACTTGTAGCTGTATTTGTCGGAGCGAAAGTAATTGATTTCATCGTGGAAGGTATGGATACAAAAACAGCTGTTACGATTATTTCGAATCAACCAGACTTAATTCGAGAGACTATTACGAAAAACATGACGCGCGGTGTCACTGTATTAGAAGGACGCGGCGGATATACTGGTAAAAATAAAGAAGTTTTATATATCGTTATTAATAAACAAGAGCTTGTTAAGTTAAAGCAAGTTATTAGTAGAGTTGATGAAGATGCCTTCGTTGTCATTCACGATGTGCGTGATGTACTTGGCGGTGGCTTTAAAGCAAGCTAAAAGGTGAACGAGAAAATTCGTTCATCTTTTTTTATCCCGTAAACGCCCGATTGGTGAGGGCCGATTAAAGTTTCACTTTATTCTTACAAAAATGTAAGGGTAATGTAATGGGATTGAATGGTAGATTAAATTCCTGCTCTTTAGAATGGATGTATAAGTATCCTGCAGAGGAGGAAAATCAGTATTATGAAGAAAAAAATAATTACTACTGTAATAGCTATGGTAGTGATAGTAGTAGTATTACTACCTACGAAACTTGGACCAGTTATTGATAAATATAATCCGCTTTATACGACGAAAGAATACTATACAATTGTGGATGCGATTGGTCAGCATGTCGGTGATGAATGGTATGAATATGAATTTATTGCATTTGATGAACGTGGAAGAGAACAAAAAATAAAGAAGACTGTTAAGCATATGTTAAAGAGAGATGAAGCATTAAAGGTGTACGCAAAAGGACGCTACGGCGAGGCAATTGAAGAAATTGAAGCTGTAAATATTCCTATTAATGCGAAGAGTAAACTTTTAACGATGAGATAGCGAATTATACCCCCGCCTATTTTTTGTCGAAAATAAAAATACTAGGTAGGGGTATTTTAGGTTCGTGAAAAAACCTTAGTCCATATGGACTAAGGTTTTTCTTATTATATAAAGGGGAAGGGGGTACATTGTAGTAGCATGAGTGAAAGGTATAAGAAGAGTCGGCTACTAGCAATGTAATTTGGTTATGTGAGTATTCTTCTTATTTGGCTTACTTTCTAACTTTATTGTACGAAATATAGGTAAGGGAAACTATCGAATTACATTACACATAGCTTACAAACATGTAAGCCTTCTGTAATGTAATTCGATGGTTAAAATATAGTAAATTTCATATAGTGTAACTAGAAAGTCTCACTGTATCACTTTCTGTTTGTAATGTTAATGAAGAATGAAAAACCAACTAATTTTTAATAGCCCTCATCTCTATTTAGATGAGGCTCTTTTTCAAACCTTACAACATTGTAAGGTTTACGTAAGTTAATTCGATAGTAAATTTGTCATATTTTTTGCATAATAGATACAAATAGATAAAAAATAATTAGGGATATATTAAGAAGGGAGAAAACTGGGATGCGTAAAGAAGAAGTAGTGAAGTTTCCAATTAAAGATTTCTGTAGCTACTTTACTGTTGCCGTAGTATGTATTGGATTATTTGATATAATAACAAATTTAATTGTTAACTAATATAGATGATAAAACAAGAAGGAAGACCCTTTCTTGTTTTTTTTATGGGGGCATAAAGATGAAATTGATTGATAGCCATATACATGTTGATCAATATGAGAATGAAGAGAAAAGTAGATTATTTATAGATGTGGAAAACAGTAAAGAGATACAAGGGCTTATTGCAGTATCTATGAATTATCAATCATGTCTAGAAACTTTATCTTTAGCAAAGCGATATCCTTTTGTACATCCAGCAATAGGTTTTCATCCGGAGCAGCCGATTCATAAAGAGGAATGTGAGCAAATTTATAAATTAATTGAAGATCATGTAGAGGAAATCGTTGCGATTGGTGAAGTGGGCTTGCCATATTATTTAAGGAAAGAAGATGAAAATATTGCTATTGATCCATACATAGCGGTGTTAAAAAAGTTTGTGGAACTAGCTAGTAAATACGATTTACCAATTATATTGCATGCGGTTTATGAAGATACTGACACTGTATGTGGTTTACTTGAAGAATATAAAGTTTCGCGTGCACACTTTCATTGGTTTAAAGGAAGTGAAGAGACAATGAAACGGATGATGAGGAACGGTTATTATATTTCTATCACACCGGATGTTTTACATAAGGAGAAAATTAGAAAAATAGTTTCGTATTATCCGCTTGAATATATGATGGTAGAAACAGATGGGCCGTGGGAATTTCAGAAGGATACGATGACACATCCTTATATGATAAAAGATGTATTACAAGAAATTAGTATAATAAAAAAAATATCAGTAGAGAAAGTTACTGAGCAAATATATGCGAATACGGTGCGATTTTATAAAGTTAGTGAGTCATAAAAAAACACCAAGCATCTCGCTTGGTGTTTTTTTTATGACTCTAATTTTTTCGCACGTCTTAATAATAAAAGAAAGACAATTATAATGAACCCAATTATAAGGAAGAACCCATATTGTTTTATATAATCAATTATGTCATTCGCACTTGTTGGTTTTTCAACGTGAATGCCTTCTTTATTAGTAGTAATATGAATATCTTTCATTTTTACTTCATTCATGTCTTTTTGTAAATCAATCCACTCTATGTTTGGAATACTTTCTAGTTCTTTTAATACTTCTTTTAATGGTTCAACGCCCAAGTAAGGATGATAAAATGCACCGATAATTCCATCAGATAGTTTAGTGATAGATAAAGCATGTTCTTTCATTTTTGCTATAGCTTGTGGCTTCCCTTCTTCAATAAAGCCAACAGTTTCAGGAATTAATTTCATCCCATGTAAAAATGACGGTGTACTTATATAAGCCGGTGAGTGCATTGATTTCCAAGTTGTATCGTTTAGTTGTAGTTGTCCTACATAAGTTGAGAAATATTGTGATAGTATTTCATATCCTTTTTGAGACATTGTATAGTGCGGAGCTTCAAATGCAACTGGATATAATTTCGCTTCTACAAGCTCTGTAATCCCTTTTTCAATATGATCTTTCGTATATTTTTCTTCGAAGGATTTTCCGTTTTTTACGTATTTATTATAGTCTTCTGTAGACTGAAAATCTTCTTTTGTCTTTGATTTTTCATGGTTCGGTTGGCGAATTGGTTGATCTGTTTTTACATCCCAAAATTCAAAACCTTCGCCAGTTTCACTATCATAAAACTGATGTGTGTAACCATGCATAACGATAGAGCCACCATTATCTTGCATAAAGTGTAAAACATCGATTAATTCAGAGTTATCCTTTAAATGTACTGTTTTTCCTGTGTCTGGATCTTTGTAAACAGGGATAACGGTAATCATATAAGGGAGCTTTTTCTCTTTTAGTAATTCAGCGATTTCTTTTAATTGCTTTACATCTACAGCTGGATGAACGTCTTCAAGACGTAAATAAGCTGAAGTTTTATTTGTTTCAGGTTTTTGTCCGAAATAAGAAAATAACATTTCACCGACGTAATGAGACATCCAATCGAAAAGGTTTGGAGTTGCAACATAATAGGATGTTCCTTGCTGAATGATTAACGGATGAGTTCCATCAGCACTCAAGGCGTAAGCAAGAGTTGTTCCTTTTGTTTCAATTTTCTTCATTAAGCGTTCTTCATGTAATTCATTTTTTAACTGGTTAGTCGGATATTCTATAGTGTGAATTCGTATATCGGTTTCTTTCGAGGTAATGAAAGAAAAACGATTAGATAATTGTTCAACATTTTGTCCTAAAACTAATATGGGACCTGAGAAGTTTTCTAGAAATTGTTTTGCTGCAATAGAAAAATCTTCTTTTTTCTCTCCGATATAAACAATATGTGTATAAGAAGATGATTCAGTAATTTCCTTTACTTCCTTTAAGCTTTTTACTGTTATATCTTTTGTAAAGTGCCCTAACTGAGTATTAAGGATTTGTACATTGTTTGTAATTTTGTTGTCTTCTGTACTATACAAAACGAGTACTTTTGATTTTGATGATGTTTGTGCAGAGGTATGTATAGGAATGAGTAGTAAAATGCTGAAAAAGATTAGTAGAGTTCTTTTCATTTATTTATGCTCCTATTCTATATATGGAATTCAATTTACAATTATATACAAGAAATAAGTTATAGTCCATGTAAGTTACATTTTTGCACGTATTTACCATATGTTTTTTCGAAAAATCGGTCTAAAGCATGATGATAATATGTATAGTAATTTGCTATGATTGAAAGGTAAGAGAATGATAGAGTGTTGGTAATTGTAAAAGAAAGGCTGAAAGGGGACAAATTTCAGCGGAGAAAGAGGTAGAGGTAGTGAAGAAATTCTTTGTAGGATTTTTAGTTGTTCTTGGAGTGTATTTATATTTCCAAGGAAAGTCTGAAGGAATGGGTAAGCTAATGAATGAGACAAGCTATGTTGATTCAGAAGAAGCAAAACAGATGAAACAAATCATTATAGAGGAAGCAAAGAAAGTAAACCTTCCGGAATGGATACCTCTTACAATTGCCGAACACGAAAGTAGGTTAAATCCAAGAAGTGTTGGAGATAACGGAACTTCATTCGGATTGTTTCAATTACACCGCGGTGGTGGGCTTGCGCCAGATCATTTAACTGATGAAGAGCTGAAAGATCCACGTACAAATGCGCAAATTGCAATGCCGCATTTAATGAAAGGTTATAAGCGCGGGGTGCAAAAAGGTTTGACTGATTTTGCATTACTGAAATATATAGCGAATACATCTGGATGGCCAGGGAATTTAGGACCAGAGTGGACGGATAACAATATGAAGTATAACATCGGATTAGAGGATGTATACTATCGAAATAAAGGTGTAATCAAAGAGTAGGTTTTTTATACCTACTCTGTTTTTTTATGAATAATTTCATCCTTTTCTTTCGTGAAATACTGCGCTAGTTGTATTTTCACCTCTTCTAGTTTTGTAGAAACTTGCGGTATTTTATATCCTACATACAACGGTGAAACGACAAACCTAGGAACAACTTTACAAATGATTTTTCCATTTAGATGATAGAAGAATAAGTTATAACTACTACATCCTTTATGGAAATCTGTCAGTATGTAACGTACAGTTTGCTGAATATAATTGGCCATTTCATCTATAAATGCAATATCTTCAATGATGATATTAAATTCAGTAAAGCCGATAATAGGACGCACTGAAATGTTGAGTTCAATGCGTTCATTTTTTTGAACAATTACCCCTTGAAAATTTGCTTCTTCAATATTTTCAAGATAGTCTACATGTTTCATTCCGATAATTTGCATATGTGCATGATGCAAACTTCCGCCTGAAAATGGACCATGATTTTTGTATAAAATCACAGAAGTGAATTCTTCATTTTCCTGTAAGTTTAACCAATGGAGAATAGAGAAGCGAATTAGTTTTCTCATATGTTCTTCTGTATATGTTGCGATATGGTCTTCGCAATTATCTGTTTCGATTAGCACGGTTTGAAAGGTATCCTTTAATGTAGGGAATTTATTTTTTAACCAAATAATAGAGCCCTCAGTTGCTAAAATATCCGTTAAATTTTTTCTGTCACAAAAAGGACATGCAGCACGTCTGTTCCGAATGCTTTCTGGTTTTTGTTTACCGATATCGTTTAAAAAATATAGTTGTTGTGTATCCATTTGTATATATGCCCCTTTAAAATATATGTAAAAATCCCGCTTAATACATTCGGGAAAAGGAGAAGGAAATCCTTTAAAGGGAATAGGGAAAAATAAAAGACAAGATATCCTCATTGCAATAGGGTACCTTGTCTTTTATTTTTTCTTTAATAATGTGTATGGATAATATAGAGCATTTTCATTTTGTTTCTTTTTTCTATTTTTTATTGTGTATAAGGCAATTGCTGTACTTGCGATTACAATAATGGCTTTCTTCATATTCATATACCCCTTTTTATTGTTGGTTTAATTCTTGGCTAACTGCTTTCGCATCAACTAAAGCATGTAAGATCATTTTTACCATGTTCATCATAGTTCTTTCCTCCCTTTTATAGTTCGTTTAGTTCTTTTACAACTGCTTGTCCGTTCACTAATACCTCAAAGATTGCTTTTACGAGTTCTTTCATCATGATTGTTTCCTCCTTGTTTTTGTCTCTCTTGTTTATATCTTTATTGTATAGGGAGGCATCTTTTCGTACTATCGCTTTCCATTACGTGAACATAACAGTTTTGTAAGATTTGATGTCACTTATTGAAATGTTTAGTCTATCTTCATTATTTTCAGAAAAATGACTATTCAAACATAAATCGGGGAAGTATAATAAAGAAGTAAGTATTAAATTCCGTACGAAAGGAGTGAATGAGATGAAATGTTCTTTAGCTACGCGCGCAAAATTTTTAGATTATATCTATATTTGTCGTGCGATTTTTCATGATGTAGTTGTTAACGGGATACGTATGCCCTTTTTTAACAATTGCATAGTAGCTATTGAACGATAGAAGTCTCTTCACCCATTTTTGATAAACGTGTGAAAAGGGAGCTATTTGGCTTCCTTTTTCTATGACAAAAACCATGGGGAATGTTTCTTTCCCATGGTTTTTTATATTGAAAGGAGTACGGAAAATGACAATTTGTAGTGTAAATAATGTAAAGAAATCTTTTGGTGGAAACATCATATTTGAAAATATATCGCTTGAAATAAAGAATGGAGAACGTATTGGATTAGTTGGTCGTAACGGTAGTGGGAAGACAACTATCTTTCAGCTTCTAACAGGAATGGAGAGTTTGGATGCAGGAGCCATTCATATGAAGAAAGGTACATGCATCGGTCATGTAGCACAAATTCCAAAATTCAATAATGAAATGAATGTATATGATGTATTAAGCTCCGCTTTTAAAAAGGAAAAAGAGTTGGAGATAGAAATGCATGCTTTAGAAAAAAATATGGCAGAAGAACAGGAATCATCTGCTTTACAAAAATTGATGGAGAGATACGGAGTAATTCAAGAAAGGTACGCGTTTCTCGGTGGTTATGAAATAGAAGCGAATATTATGAAGGTAGCAAATGGTCTACAGGTGACGGAACTATTTCGAAGGTCATTTATGGAGATAAGTGGTGGAGAACAAACAAAAGTAAGCCTTGCGTATATGCTATTGCAGAAACCAGATCTACTTTTGTTAGATGAACCAACAAATCATTTGGACTTATTTGCAGTCGAGTGGTTAGAGCAATTTCTAAAAGAATATACAGGAACAGTTATGGTCATTTCGCACGATCGCTATTTCCTTGATGAAGTTGTAACGAAAATTTTTGATTTAGAAGATGGAGAAATTCACGTATATCATACGAACTATTCACAGTTTGTTGAGGAAAAGGAAGAAAGGCTGCTTCAAGAATTTCAAGCGTATCAAGAACAGCAAAAGAAAATAAAGAAAATGAAAGAAGCAATTAAGCGTCTACGTGAATGGGCAAATCAAGCGAATCCGCCGAATGAAGGATTGCATAAGAGAGCGAGAAATATGGAACGTGCATTAGAGCGTATAGAGAAACTAAAGAGACCCATTTTGGATAGAAAACAGATGGGACTTCAGTTTGAAGGGCAAGAGAGAAGCGGGAAAGATGTTGTTGTAATGAAAGAAGTGAGTAAAGGATTTGCTGAACGATCTTTATTTGAGAAAGTAAATTTGCATCTTCGTTTTCAGGAGCGCGCAGCTATCGTTGGACGTAATGGTACAGGAAAAACTACGCTATTAAAACTATTACTAAAAGAAATGCAGCAAGATGCTGGAGAAATTCGAATTGGTAGTAGTGTGAAAATCGGTTATTTATCGCAACATGCGCACGGGAATATGAAGAACAATGTATTGGAAGCTTTCAGAGATTGCGTGGCTGTAACAGAGGGAGAAGCAAGACATATATTAGCGCGATTTTTATTTTATGGTCCAGCTGTTTTTAAGAAAGTAACGCAACTTAGCGGCGGAGAAAAAATGAGGTTAAGACTCGCGCAACTTATGTATCAAGATGTTAATTTTCTTATTTTAGATGAACCGACGAATCATCTTGATATTGAATCAAGGGAAGTTTTAGAGGAGGCCCTTGAACAATATAATGGGACTATTTTAGCTGTTTCACATGATCGTTATTTCTTAAATAAGTTATTTGAAAAAACATATTGGATTGATGAGCACAAATTATTTGAGTTTGCAGGGAACTATGCATGGGCTCGTCAAAAGTGGGAAGAAAGAATTGAGAAACAAGTAGCAAAACAGAAGCAGCAACAGCAAGGGAATAAAGTGTTAAAAGTAATGCCTATAAAAAAGAAGGAGTCTAGGAATTTAGAGGAAGTTGAAAACGAGTTAATGCATATAGAAGAAGATATATATGCACTCGAATGTAAAATGGAACATGTAGTTGATGTTGAAATGCTTGAACAATTGTATGAAGAAAAAACGAAAAACGAGTTTTTGCGAGCGGAGTTATATAATGAGTTAGAGAATATTGTGGAGTAAAGAAAATAGAATGAAAAAGAGCAAGTTGTTTTCTCATATTTTTGGGGAGGGCTTGCTCTTTTTAGTATAATGAAAGTAGAAAAATTGGTATAATTTTCTTGTCAATGTGATAAGAGAATGAACTTTAGGTCACTAAAACGTGGGGAGAATTTTATGTTAGGATATGCGCGGATTGCTACAATCGTCATGATTTGCTTAGTTTACGCAAATCATGTTTCACGTGAAACAGAAAATTTACAAATTTTTGTCGGTATTGCACTTTTTATTTATATTGTGAATCATATTTTGCTTGTAAAAGCAAAAGGGAGTAGGAAACTTGTTTTTTATACCTTGCTCACAAATGGTATTGTCACAGCGTTATTAGGGTTTTTATTTCCCGAGACATGTTTGTATTTAATTATATTTGGAATTGATGCGGTAGGATTATTTATTCATGATTGGCGTAAAAGGATGACTTATTTTTTTATCGCTTTTTTCTTTCTTTGTTGGTTTATAAATATACTACATACGTATCAACATACAGAGAGTCTGGAATTGGAGAGTAATGCAATTAACTTTATGTTTATCATTTTCAGTGCTTTAGCTGGAAACTTAATAAAAAAACTTACAGCTGCGCGGAAAATGGTAGATGAGCAATATGAGGAATTAGCATTATCCCATACAGCTTTAAAAGAAGCACATGAACAATTAAGGCTATATGCCAAAGAGGTAGAGGAATTGACGGCGGTTCGGGAGCGAAATGATATTGCCCGAGAAATTCATGATACCGTGGGTCATAATATGACAGCTTTGCTTGTGCAGTTGCAACTAGCGGAAGCGCTATGGAAGCAAAACTCAGATACGACAGAAACGGTTTTACATACATGTTATGAACTGGCTAGAAAGTCACTTCAAGAAGTAAGAGCTTCTGTTCATGCTTTAAAAGAGGAAAGCAAATTAGGAAACATAGTAGAAAATATGCGTGGAATGTTGAATGAATATTCTAAAATGACGAAAGTACAAGCATCTTTTCGATTGCAAGGAGATCCTGTTACAATTCCATTGTCGCTACATCCCACATTACTTCGTATTATGCAAGAGTCTTTAACAAATGCAAAACGTCACGGGAAAGCGAGTTTATGTGAAGTGAGTTTAACTTGTTCAATGAAACAAGTTAAACTCTGTATTTCGGATAATGGTGTGGGAGTCAACGAGGTAAGTCCAGGTTTTGGTTTACTTAATATGAAAGAACGTGTAGAGGAACATGGTGGAACTATTCAATTTGAGAGTGAGATAGAAAAAGGCTTCCAGTTACAGATTGAATTTCCGCTTCAGGAGAAAACATGGGTAATAGGGGGAACGGTATGATTCGCATTATGATTGTTGATGATCAATCACTCATTCGCGATGGTTTAGCGATGTTATTAAATTTACGTCCAGAACTTGAAGTAGTGGGAACGGCTACGGATGGAGACGAAGTGATACAAAAAGTGAAAGAGCTACATCCTGAAATTATTTTGATGGATATTCGGATGCCTCGTATGAATGGTGTTGAAGGAACACGTTTAGTTAGAGAACAGTTCCCTCATATAAAGGTTCTTATGTTGACGACATTCAATGATAGTGAGCTTATTTTTGAAGCATTGGAGCAAGGAGCGAGTGGTTATTTATTGAAGGATATGGAGACAGATGCAATCGCGCAAGCAATTTTAACGGTGCATAGTGGCGGGGTTGTGCTTCCTCAGGATATAACAGCGCAAATTATAGAGGAATTAAAAAAGACGAAAGTGGCAGTAGAGTGTAACCCACCAGAACAACTAAAACAATTAACTGAGCGAGAAGTAGATGTTTTAAGAGCAATTGGACTGGGGTTAAATAATAAAGAGATTGCCGAAAAGCTATTTATTACCGAGGGAACTGTTAAGAATCATGTTTCTAATTTGATTAGTAAGCTAGAACTGAGAGATCGAACACAAGCTGCGATATACGCAGTAAGGTATGGCGTCACGATGTACACATGACTTTTGGCATATATAAGTGTGAAAAAGCAGCGGAATTTGCTGCTTTTTTATTTTGTATTTCTATCTTAAGGCTGATGGAGAAGAAAAGAAATTTTTCTACAATGAAAGTGTAGATGAATACAAAGGGGCTGAATCAATATGTTAGTCATAGATCATATTACGAAATCATTTGGCAAGAAGGAAATCGTAAAGAATGTTTCTTTTGAAGTGAAAAAAGGTGAAACATTTGGGTTGCTTGGACCAAACGGAGCGGGGAAATCAACGACGATATCAATGATTTGCGGGTTAATTCCATACGATAGTGGTGATATAAAAGTTGGTGGGAAATCTGTAAAAGAGTATCCATTAGAAGCGAAAAAGAAAATCGGTATTGTCCCGCAAGACATTGCGCTGTATCCGACACTTTCAGCAAAGGAAAATTTAATCTTCTGGGGAAAGATGTACGGTTTAAATGGAAAAGTTGCAAAAGAGCGGGCAGAGGAAGTGTTAGCTTACGTCGGTTTACAGGATCGGGGAAAAGATAAAATTGAAACATTTTCAGGTGGAATGAAAAGGCGTATTAATATTGGTGCAGCACTTATGCACGAACCAGAGTTATTAATTATGGATGAACCGACAGTCGGGATTGATCCGCAATCGAGAAATCATATTTTAGAGACTGTTAAAAAGTTAAATGAAAAAGGTATGACGGTCATTTATACGAGTCATTACATGGAAGAAGTTGAGTATTTATGTGAGCGAATTGCCATCGTTGATCATGGAAAGGTAATTGCACTAGGAACGAAAAGAGAGCTATGTAATCGTCTAACAGATGGGTTTATGGTGAAATTGCAATTAAATCGCTACAGTACGGAACTGCTACAAAAGTTGAAGGCACTACCTGTTGTTGAGCGGATTATTTTTGACGAAGATAGTAGCACGATTGATATTGGACTAAATGGTGGCGAGGCAATTGGCATAGTTGTTTCAGAAGTTGTTGAAAACAAAGCTCAAATTTTAAAACTGGAAGTAAAAGAACCGAATTTAGAGGCACTTTTTTTACAATTAACAGGACGTTCACTTCGTGATTAAGGGGGTTAGTACGAGATGAGAAGTTTCATTATTGCATGGAAAGATTTAAAAATCCGTTTAATTGATCGGCGCGGATTTATGATGATGTTAATTATGCCACTTGTATTAACGGCCATTTTAGGTTCAGCATTAAGTAATGTATTTGAGAGTGGTGGACTACCGAAAACAGTAATTGGCTATTATCAAGAGGGAACGGATGAGTTTGCAGATGTCTTTCAAAAAGATATATTGCAATCTAAAGAAATAAAAGATGATGTGAAAGTAAAGGTAGTTAATTCTCAGGAAGAGCTTGAAGATATGTTAAAGGGAAAGAAAATCGATGTAGGAATTGTCATCCCCAATAAATGGAGCGAACAAGTACAAGATGGAAAATTAAAAGAACCAAAGGTGCTTATAGACCCATCAAAAGATATACAAGCAAAAATTGCTGAGTCAATGATCCGCTCTTTTACAGAACGTGTTCAAACAGTCGCAGTATCTACTAAAAGTGTTGTAACAGAATTAGCAAAATCTCAGCAGAGTGATGTAGCACAAGTTGCAAAAGAGGTAAGTGGAAGTCTACAGACGATAGCAACTGCAAGTGTGGGTAACATCCAAAAAGGAACGGTAGGCAAAAAAACAGTTGTAGCGATGCAATATTATGCAGCAGCAATGTTAGTCATGTTTTTACTATATAACATAACAGTAGGTGCAAAGTCAGTTGTAACAGAGCAACGAACTGAAACGTTGGCACGTTTGTTCAGTACACCGACGAGCTCATTTTCAATTTTATTCGGGAAGTTTTTAGGTACATTACTATTTGCCTGTATACAATTTGGAATATTTATAGTTGCTACACACTTTATGTTTCATGTGGAATGGGGCGCAGATGTGTCTCAAATAGTAGTGTTGGGAATTTCTTATGCAATTTGTGTTTCTGGTTTATCTATGTTAATCGCCGCTTTTATTCGTGAGGAAAAAACGGCAGACTTAATGGGGGGAATCGGTATTCAAATACTAGCTATATTAGGAGGATCAATGTTACCGATTTACGTATTTCCCGATACACTTCAAACAGTTGCAAATATTGCTCCGAATAAATGGGCACTTACGAGCTTCTTAAATATTATGTCGGGAACATCTTGGGATGTGCTATTCCCTGTCATTTTAAGTTTATGTAGTGCAGGAATTATCTCCGTTATGATTGGAACGTTACGTTTACGTACGAGATAGGAGGGGAAATGATGAAGAAAGTTTGGGCGCTTTGTTGGCTAGAATTAAAACAAATTTTAATTAAGCCACAAAGTTATATACTCATGTTTGGAATGCCTATTATTTTCACACTCATTCTCGGTGGACTTTTAGGCGGAAGTGGGAATGAGAAAGTAAATATTAGTTTAGTAGATAAAGATGGTTCTGTATTATCTGGCAAGTATTATGAGGAAATAAAGAAAAGTGATTTAATTTCTATAGAAAAGGTAACGTATAGGGAAGGGACACAGAGGATCGAAGATAAGAAAGTATCTGGTATAATCATCATTCCGAAAGATTTTCAAAAGAGTATGCTAGATGGAAAAGTAGAAAATATCCAATTTCAAGCCAGTGCTGATTTTACGGGTGGAACTTCTGTAGAGCAAGTATTAGCAAGTGCATTAAAAAAGATGGAGATAGAAGTTAGTGCAGCAAGAGATTTTGAGAAGAAAAGTAACACTTCGTGGGAAACGATGTATGAAACAATTTATACAAAAATAGATCCTGTTTCGATTCAAAAAGAATTGATTTTACACGATGATCAAAAGTTAAATAACGTTACAGGGCGAGCGGCAGGTTTTTCAATTCTATTCGTCATGATTGTCATGTTAAGTGCGACGGGAACCATTTTGAAAGCTAGACAACTTGGTGTTTGGTCTCGTTTATTAGGGGCACCAGTTTCAAAAGTTCAAATACTAGCAGGATATATCCTTTCCTTCTTTTTAATAGGGTGGATTCAATTTGGTGTTTTAATGATATTAACGCATTCATTATTTGATGTGCAGTGGGGAAATTTATTAGGGGTTATTACACTCGTTTCAGTATTGCTATTAGCGGTTATTGGTCTAGCTTTATTATTGGCAAGTATCGTGAAAACAACAGAACAGCAGTCCGCACTAGGGAATATCGTTGTAATTTCAACGTGTATGATTAGTGGTCTTTATTGGCCAATTGAAATTGAGCCTTCATGGATGCAAGCGGCGGCAAATTTTGTTCCGCAAACGTGGGCGATGCGTGGCTTTACTGAGTTAATTGTAAGGGGAGGTACATTAGCAGATATAGGAGTATATATTGGTATACTCATTTTATTTGCAGGAGTATTTTTCGTAATTGGTTTAACAAGAATACGTTATGACTGAAAAAAGAAAGCAGAGTTACAGCTTTACGCGCTGAACTCTGCTTTCTTTTTGTGTGGTATCTTCCCTTGTTGAAATTATAATAGCGATCCCGAGCATAATAAAAAAAGCTAAAAAGAGGACGAACTTTGGGAAGAAAGGGAATAGTAATAACGCCCCGACTATCATGATTGTTAATAATACATAGTGCAGGACATATTGGAATAGGTTGTCCATATTTTCGCCCCCTTCTTGGTAGTTAATTGTTATTATTCTATGCGGGACTATTAGGTAATAGAATGAATTTTTTGCTAAGTTTATTTAAATTAAAGATTGATCAATAATTTCGAAAGAATTCTCAAAATATTTATATAGAAATAATTGACAAAATATACTGAAAGATATAAGCTAATAACCATAAAGTCTACCGGAAAGGTCGGAATAAGATTGTTACCCCTCAAAAACATCTTTTTTTACGTTTAAAACCGACTTTTCCGATTGGCTATGAAATGTTGCTGTGGGAGGCATACATTAGGCAAGCAGTTCATAAGGTGTAATTATTAAAAAAAAGTTAGGGTGGGGACAATGAAGAAAAAGACAAAAAAATGGGCTGGTGTATTTTCGGTATTACTGAGTAGTTCGCTTGTGTTATCTGCTTGTGGGGGACAGGAGGATACGGCTTCTACAGAACCAGTGCAAAAACAGGATTTAAAAGACTCTAAGATTGAAACAATTCCAGCTACAGATAAGAAGAAAAGCCCAGAAAAAGCAAATCAGCGCAAGGATACTTTTATCACGGCTATTTCTAAGCCAGGAGGCGTTTTCTTACCATATTTCCAAGAGAATGGTTGGGATGGAAACGTAACGTCTGTTATTTTTGCATCACTAGTAACAACAGACAAACAAGGTAAACCTACTCCAGACCTTGCAGAAAAATGGGATATTTCTGCTGATCAGTTAACATATACATTCCATTTACGTAAAGATTTAAAGTTTAGTGATGGTTCACCTTTAACAGCGGATGACGTAGCATTCACATTAACACTACTCCATGATAAAGCATATGAAGGTGGGGTGGATATTGCTCAGTATGCCATTAAAGGTGGGAAAGAATATAAAGAAGGAAAAGCAACTTCTATTGAAGGAGTTCAAGTTGTTAATCCACAAACAATTAAAATTATAACTGAAAAAGTTAATTCTCAGGCACTAACTGCTTTAGGTGGGTCAGTGTTATCAAAAGCTTATTATGGAAAAGAATATAAACAAAATACAAGTTTAGACTATTTAAAAGCGTTGTATGGGCAACCAATTGCTGCGGGACCATATAAATTTGAGAAATATGTTCCAGGTCAAGAAGTTCGCTTTGTTGCCAATGAACATTATTATGCAGGAAAACCGAAAATCAAAAACTTTATTTACAAAATAACATCAGGCGATACTGGATTCCAATTATTCCAAACAGGTGAACTGGATTATAGTGGATTTAGAGCAAATCCTGAAAATATAGAACAATTAAAAGGATTAGGTTTTGCGAATATTAATCTCGAGTCTTCTAGTGATATCGCTTATATTTATGTGAATAATAAGAAGCCATATTTGAAAGATAAGAAAGTCCGCCAAGCACTTACTTATGGGTTAGATCGTAAGAAGTATGTTGATACAGCTTTACAAGGATATGGTTCTGTTGCTAACGTACCAATTGCTCCAGTTTCGTGGGCATATACGGAAGAAGGAATTAATAAATATCCATACGACGTAGAAAAGGCTAAAAAATTATTGGATGAAGCTGGTTGGAAAGTAGGTTCTGACGGGGTTCGTGAAAAAGATGGTCAAAAATTAAAATTAACATACTACGCATCAAATACAGGAAAAACAAATGATATCTTTATTCCAATTGCAAAAGAAAGCTACAAAGCAATCGGTGTTGAAATAAATCCAGAGCTAATGGACTTTAATACGATGCTTTCAAAAGTGGGAAAAGGTGACTATGATTTAGCAGCGGTTTCAACACCAGGAATTAGTGATCCAAGTGAAGTGGTAAGTGACTACTTATCAACTAACCCAAAAAGTGATACAGGTTATAGTAATCCGAAAGTTGATGAATTAATTGTAAAAGGCATAGAGACGACAGATATTGAAAAACGTAAAGCAGTTTATAAAGAACTGTATAAAGAGTTAAGCGATGATCCACCGGTTATTTTACTAAACTATCGTAAACTACTTTACGCTCACAATGCACGTATACAAGGCATCAATCCAGAAAAATATGATGGTATTAGTTCTAACTTACCAGTGCTATCAGTTGAAAAATAAAGATTAACTGAAATAATAGAAGACATTTTTTCATACAGCAAGGAATAAACGCTGCTTTGAAAAAATGTTCTTCTATTTTTAAGTAAATAGGATTGGGGAGACAAAAGGTGAAAACATACATCATTCGTAGGTTTCTACAAATGATTCCTACATTGTTTGGTACGTCCATTATTATCTTTTTCTTATTTGCACTCTTGCCAGGTGATTATATTGATTCGAATCCAAAGTTAACACCAGAGAGAGCTCAAGAATTAAGGGAACTGTATGGTTTAAATAAGCCGATTATTGAAAGATACTTTCACTGGCTAGGTAACGCACTGCACGGTGATTTTGGCTTCTCATTACAATATCAAGAACCAGTAACATCATTACTTAATAAGTTCATTTGGAATACATTTATTGTTGCAGTTGCAGCTTTATTTTTCACTTGGATTATTGCTCTTATAATTGGTGTTGTTTCAGCAACAAAACAGCATTCATGGTTTGATAGACTTGTAACAATTGGTGTTTTTGCTGCAATGTCATTCCCATCATTTTTTATAGGATTGTTCTTAATTAAATTATTGGCAGTTGATTTAAATTTATTACCAATTGGCGGCATGATTGATATTGGAAGTAATTCGACAGGTATCACATACATATTGGAAGTATTACGTCATATGATTCTGCCTGTATTTATTTTAACGCTTCTCGGTGTAGGGTCATTAACACGATATTTTAGAACAGGTATGTTGGATGTTGTAAGACAAGACTATATTCGTACTGCACGTGCAAAAGGGTTGAAAGAAAGAAAAGTTATTTATAAGCATGCATTGAAAAATGCAATTTTACCAGCGATTACTTTACTTGCGTTTGAATTACCAGGCTTATTTTCTGGCGCAATTATTATTGAACAAATCTTTAACTGGCCAGGGATTGGAAGTATTCAATTAGAAGCATTGAACTTTCGTGATTATACAGTATTAATGGCATTTACGATGTTTCTTTCTTGTTTAACAATTATGGCGAACTTTTTTGCAGATATTGTATATGGGCTTGTTGATCCACGAATTCGACTGAAGTAAGGGGGGGAAGATATGGAGACTATTACAACAATAAAGAAAAAGAAAGAACCGAAAAAAAGAAACGAATCATCACCATGGCGTCAAGCCTATAAAAAAATAAAGCAAAATAAGTTGGCATTGTTTGGTTTATACATTTTAATATTTATGTTTTTATTTAGTTTCATTGGTCCAATCTTTTCACCATATGCTTCGGGGACAGTACAAGTAATGCAAATCAATAAACCACCTAACCTTTCACATTGGCTCGGAACAGACCAATTAGGACGGGACATTTTAACTAGGCTTATGCAAGCAGGACGTATTTCATTAACAATCGGTTTAGCATCGATGTTACTATCTGTTATACTCGGTGCTTTGTTAGGAGCCATTGCTGGTTTTTATCGTGGCATTGTAGACCATCTAATTATGCGTATTGCAGATGTGTTAATGTCCATTCCAGGATTACCGTTGCTTATTATAATGGGGGCAATTTTATCAGAATGGAAACTACCATCAGAATACCGGTTATATGTCGTAATGATTATTTTAAGTTTAGTAGGATGGCCAGGACTTGCTCGTCTTGTGCGAGGGCAGATTTTAACGCTGCGGGAGCAAGCATTTATGCAGGCTGCGGACGTCTTGGGATTAAAAGATTCTCGTAAAATTCTCCATCATTTAATTCCAAACGTTTTTCCAATATTAATTGTTGTAGCGACATTAGGTGTGGCAGGATCTATTTTAAGTGAATCTGCACTAAGTTACCTAGGACTTGGCGTTGTCCCGCCTACACCATCGTGGGGAAATATGATTAGTGCAGCAAACTCATTAATCGATTTCCAAAAGCGTCCGTGGTTATGGATCCCGCCTGGTTTTGCAATCTTTATAACAGTTGTATCAATTAATTTACTTGGCGATGCACTTCGTGATGCATTAGATCCAAAGATGAAGCGGTAGGTGAGGAAGCATGAGTAAAGCAGTAGTAGAGCTAAAGGATTTACAAACGCACTTTCAGACAGAAGAAGGTACAGTAAAGGCTGTCAATCATGTTAGCTTTTCAGTTCGAGAAGGTGAAACAGTTTGTGTAGTAGGCGAATCAGGTTGCGGGAAAAGTGTAACGGCTTTATCTATTATGGGACTTATTGCTGAATCTGGCGGCATCGTTGGTGGTGATATTCTTTATGAAGGAAAAAGTCTTTTAGGAATGAAAGAGAAAGAACTTCGTAGTTTAAGAGGAAATGATATCGCGATGATTTTCCAGGAACCGATGACATCGCTTAATCCGGTCTTTACTGTTGGAGAGCAAATTGTTGAGACGTTAAGAGAGCATGAACTACTTAGCAAAAACGAAGCATACAAAAAAGCAATTGAATTAATTCGTAAAGTTGGTATTGCTCGTGCTGATGAAATTGTCCATTCTTATCCGCACGAATTAAGCGGTGGCATGTTACAACGTATTATGATTGCTATTGCACTTAGTTGTAATCCAAAGTTATTAATTGCAGATGAACCGACAACAGCTTTGGACGTTACGATTCAAGCGCAAATATTAGATTTACTAAGGCAAGTAAAAGAGGAATTTAAAACATCGATTTTATTAATTACACATGATCTAGGTGTTGTAGCAGAAATGGCCGATTATGTTGTCGTTATGTATGGCGGGAAAGTTATTGAAGAGGCACCGGTACTAGAGATATTTCAAAATCCGAAACATCCATATACGCAAGGGCTGCTAAAATCAAAACCAGTAATGGGGAAACGAACAGATAAACTTTATTCTATTCCAGGGCAAGTTCCAAATTTAGTTGGCTTAGATGAGTTTTGCTACTTTAGTGGCCGCTGTGAACATTGCATGGAAATATGCAAAAATGAAGCGCCAAATCTTAATGTGCATGACGAGGATCATAAAGTAGCTTGTTGGTTATATGAGGAGCGTGCTGGGCAATGAGTGAACCATTATTAGAAGTGAAGAACTTAAAAACGTATTTTCCGATTAAGGGCGGCGTATTTAGTAGAACGATTGGACATGTGAAAGCGGTAGATGGGGTAAGCTTTACAATTGATAAAGGAGAAGTGTTTGGCCTTGTAGGAGAGTCTGGAAGTGGGAAGACGACGATAGGGAAAACAATTCTCCGTCTCGTTCAAAAAACAGAAGGTGAAGTGAAGTTTAAAGGTCAAGATGTTCATGCTTTATCAAAAGAGGAGCTGAGAAAGCACCGTCCTAATATGCAGCTCGTGTTCCAAGATCCATTTAGCTCATTAAATCCTAGAATGAGAATTGGAGAAGCACTTGGTGAGCCAATGTTGGCTCACGGACTAGCGACGAAAGAAAATGTCCGTGAAAAGGTGATAGAAGTATTGGAGTTATGTGGTTTAGCGCCGTATCATATTGACCGGTACCCTCATGAGTTTTCCGGTGGGCAACGTCAGCGTATCGTTATTGCAAGGGCAATGGTATTAGATCCAGAATTTATTGTGGCTGATGAGCCTGTTGCGGCATTAGATGTATCTATTCAAGCGCAAATCATTAATTTGTTTAGTGAATTACAGGAGAAAAAGGGATTATCCTATTTATTCATTTCACATGATTTAAGTGTTGTGGAGCACTTATGTACGAAAATTGGAATTATGTATTTAGGAACTATTGTGGAAACAGCACCACGTGATGAGTTATTTGCGAATCCGCTTCATCCATATACAAAAGCATTGTTATCAGCAGTCCCAATACCTGATCCAACGGTTAAGCGAGAACGGATTATTTTAGAAGGGGATATTCCAAGCCCGGCAAATCCGCCGTCAGGTTGCCGTTTTCATACACGCTGCCCCTTTGCTACAGATATTTGTAAAACGAATGTACCAGAATTCCGTAATGTGGGCGAAGATCATTTTGTTGCTTGTCACCATGTGTAAAAAAAGGACTCTTTCACTTTTTGAAAGAGTCCTTTTTTTACCCCGCATTAACGGGCAGTAAGACTCCCACCTGAAAATTCGACACATGCGGGGAAGTTAGGTGGGAGTCTTACTGCCCGTAAAAGCCCGATTGGTTCAACTAATAATCAGAGGAACCCCACCTCTGATTAAAGTTTCACTTTATTTACTAGATGAAGTTTGTTTCAATACAAATTGCTCAATTGCATGAGCAACACCGTTTTCATTATTTGTTAATGTAACAACGTCACATAATTTTTTTACGTCTTCTTCAGCATTTCCCATTGCAACTGATAAGCCGGCTACTTGTAACATTGGCACATCATTAAAGTTATCGCCGATTGCAACAGTATCTTCAATTGGTATATTGAAATAAGCTGCCATTTCTTGTAGGCCGTTCCCTTTATGACCATGCTTATCCATAATTTCTACATTAGTAGGGGCTGATGCGGTAACTGAAATATCCGTATCTTCTTGTAAAGTTTGCAATAGCTGCGAACGATGAGCAGCATTAAATGTCAAAATAAAGAATTTAGATATTTCTAATTCTGGATTATTTACAACATCTTCGATTTTTTGGAAATCAGTAATTAAGTTTGATTTCTTTTGTTTTTCTGTAATTCTTTCAAGTTCCTCAAGTGTAACATCTAGTGTATGCTTGCTTTCTTCGAATGCCTGCATAACTTGATCTTGCCATGTATAAGGAGAGTAAACCCCTTTATTTGTGTACAACTTATATGGAAAACCTTCAGATTCTAGTAACTTTGCAAGCTTGTATACTTTATCATTTTGTAAACAACGCGAGTTAATTACTTTTCCATCCACATAAACAATTGCCCCATTGCTTGCTCCAACTGGAAGAGCTAGTTTATATTCTTCCAATAATTTTAAAGCGTCCTCTTTCGCGCGGCCAGAACAAATCATTACAATATGACCAGCTTCTTTTGCGGTTTGGATAGCTTGTAAGTTCTCTTTGGAGATTTCAAGATTAGATGATAGTAGTGTACCATCCATATCTAGTGCGATTAATTTCAAAATGACCACCTCTTTGTTTCCATTATACATAGTTATATAGAGGAAACATATAAACTTATCTTGGAAAGATAGTATTTTATCCCGCATTAATTTCTAGTAAAAGTGCGATTGGTGAGGGGGAATAATTAGTAGGGAATGGAACTCTCGTTGATTAAAGTTTCACTTTGGTTTTTAACAAAATAGAGATGAATAATATTATATTTCGCTTTATGACCTTAATGTTACACTAGTGTTACAAATGTAATTGTAGTAGAAAACGCATTAAAACAAGGTTTTTGAGTGTTTATTTAAAAAAACGTAAAAAAAGTGTAATAAAATTTACGTAATTATATTGCAACGTAATAATAGTTATGTTACATTAATGTTACAAACGTTACGTAATTAATTTCAATGTAACGTTAACATGAAAACTATGAACTAAACATTTCTTAGAAATTACATATAGATAACTTACAAAAAAAGGAGAATGAATGATATGAACAACGAGCAAGTATTAAACGTAACAAAAGGTGACTTCTTAGGATCAGCAAGCGGAGCGGTAGTATTAACAGCATTAATCGTATTTCTTTCAAGCGTATTAGTATAATAGAAGTTTTGTAACAAAAATAAGAGAAGGGAGAATGAAAATTATGAACAACGAGCAAGTATTAAACGTAACAAAAGGTGACTTCTTAGGATCAGCAAGCGGAGCGGTAGTATTAACAGCATTAATCGTATTTCTTTCAAGCGTATTAGTATAATAGAAGTTTTGTAA
>NZ_QNRN01000019.1:72443-94419 GCF_003315125.1 Bacillus sp. DB-2
AAAAGGTGACTTCTTAGGATCAGCAAGCGGAGCGGTAGTATTAACAGCATTAATCGTATTTCTTTCAAGCGTATTAGTATAATAGAAGTTTTGTAATAAAAATAAGAGAAGGGAGAATGAAAATTATGAACAACGAGCAAGTATTAAACGTAACAAAAGGTGACTTCTTAGGATCAGCAAGCGGAGCGGTAGTATTAACAGCATTAATCGTATTTCTATCAAGCGTATTAGTATAATAGAAGTTTTGTAAAAAAAGATAAATGAAGGGAGAATGAAAGATATGAAAGAGCAAGTATTACAAGTAACAAAAGGTGATTTCTTAGGATCAGCAAGCGGAGCAGTAGTATTAACAGCATTAATCGTATTTCTATCAAGCGTATTAGTATAATAAAAGTTTTAAATTGTACAAAATGAAAGGAGAATGAGGAATATGAACAGTGAACAAGTGTTACAAGTAACAAAAACAGATTTATTAGGATCATTAGGCGGAGCGGTAATATTAACATCATTTATTCTATTCCTTGCAAATATATTAGTATGAAAAATATAAATACAATCATTCAAAAAAAATAAAGACTCTAACATATTAGTAAGTAGTTAATATGTTGGAGTCTTTTTTGTTTTCCTCTCATATATACCTTCAAGTATTAATATTTTCCCCTTACTTTAAAGAGAAAAAAGTCGAATTTTATATGTAAGAAAAAAAGAGGAATTTGACAGAAAAGATAGAAAATTTTAAAGGTCGGAAATTGTTAGCTTGCTAACTAATTTCTATTAATTGATGTTGGAAGCGTTTTCGGTTGGTTTTAAGTATGGACCATTTAATCTATTTACAGGGGGATGAAGATATTATGAAACAAAAATCTATGGATACGCTAGCTGCACAAATGGAGGACTTTTTTCCGGTACGTGATGTAGATCATTTGGAATTTTACGTAGGGAATGCAAAGCAATCAAGTTATTATCTTGCGAGAGCGTTTGGATTCAAAATTGTAGCTTATTCTGGATTAGAAACAGGAAACCGTGAAAAGGTATCTTATGTTCTTGTGCAAAAAAATATGCGTTTTGTTGTGTCTGGAGCTTTAAGTAGCGATAGTCGTATTGCAGAGTTTGTAAAGACTCATGGTGATGGAGTGAAGGATGTGGCTTTACTTGTTGATGATGTTGATAAAGCCTACTCTGAAGCTGTAAAACGTGGCGCTGTTGCGATTGCTCCTCCTGAAGAGTTAACAGATGAGGAAGGTACCTTGAAGAAAGCGGTTATTGGTACGTATGGTGATACAATTCATACGCTTGTAGAGCGTAAAAATTATAAAGGAACATTCATGCCAGGATTCCAAAAGGTTGAATTTAATATTCCATTTGAAGAGTCTGGTTTAATTGCTGTAGACCATGTAGTTGGTAACGTTGAGAAAATGGAAGAATGGGTTAGTTATTATGAGAACGTCATGGGATTTAAACAAATGATCCATTTCGACGATGATGATATTAGTACAGAGTATTCGGCATTAATGTCAAAAGTTATGACGAATGGAAGTCGTATTAAGTTTCCGATTAATGAACCAGCGGATGGAAAAAGAAAATCACAAATTCAAGAATATCTAGAGTTCTATAACGGAGCAGGTGTACAGCATCTCGCTTTATTAACAAGTGATATTGTAAAAACAATTGAAGTACTTCGTGCAAATGGCGTGGAGTTTTTAGATACGCCAGATACGTATTACGATGAGTTAACAGCACGTGTTGGAAAAATTGATGAAGAAATTGATAGATTAAAAGAATTGAAGATTCTAGTAGACCGTGACGAAGAAGGTTATTTATTACAAATCTTTACGAAACCAATTGTAGATCGTCCAACTCTATTTATTGAAATCATCCAACGTAAAGGTTCTCGTGGATTTGGCGAAGGGAACTTTAAAGCGTTATTCGAATCAATTGAAAGAGAACAAGAGCGTCGCGGAAATTTATAAAATTTGTATCCACCAGCAAGAGTTCCTTTGTTGGTGGAAATTTCATTTTCATAGGGAGGAATCACGATGAAATTTGTTACATTTCGTCTCCCATCGAAAGAAATGCGAGCTGGATGGCTTGAAGGTGACAAAGTAATCGATATGAATCTTGCAAGTAATGGACAATTACCTTCTTCTATGTTCGCCTTTTTAGAGAAAGCAGATGAGTATGTAGAAGTATTGCGTAATATTAAGAATCCTGAAAAGGGTATATATTCCTTAGAGGAAGTTCAATTAGCAGCGGCAATTCCTAATCCGAGTAGCATTCGAGATTTTTATGCATTTGAGCAGCATGTAAAAACAGCTCGCGGACGAAGAGGGCTAGATGTTGTACCTGAATGGTATGATATCCCGGTTTTTTATTTTACGAACCACCGTGCTGTTATTGGACCAGATGATTTTGTTATTGGTCCGAAGAAGTCTAAAAAGCTTGATTATGAGTTAGAGATTGCTTGCGTAATTGGGAAAGAAGGACGAAACATTTCTCGTGAACGAGCAGAGGAATATATTTTTGGTTACTGCATTATGAACGACTGGAGTGCAAGGGACTTACAAGCAACAGAAATGAAAGTGGGACTCGGTCCAGCGAAAGGAAAAGATTTTGCAACTTCATTAGGAGCGTATCTCGTTACGAAAGAGGAATTAGACGTTTATCGTAATGGTGATCGTTATGATTTAGAGATGACTGCTCATGTAAATGGGCAACTGTTATCAAAAGGGAATTTCCAAGATATTTATTATGCATTCTCTGAAATGATTGAACGTGCTTCGGAAGATGTTACGTTATATCCAGGGGATGTTATCGGGTCTGGTACAGTGGGAACGGGCTGTATTTTGGAGCTTGGTACGGAAGAGTGGCTGCAAGATGGAGATGTTGTAGAGCTGTCGATTACGGGTTTAGGTACGTTACGTAATACGGTCAAAAAAGAAATGGAAGCAGGTGATGGGCATGTTTTATCGTCACATGGGGGAGCTACCTCATAAACGACATGTACAATTTCGTAAAAAAGATGGATCGCTTTATCGTGAGCAGGTAATGGGGACAAAAGGTTTCTCTGGTACCCAGTCTATTTTGTATCATCATTATATGCCAACAGAAGTAGGGCATGCGGCATTATCGCATTCTTGTCAGTTACAGTATGAAGAGGATGTTACTCTTGCTCATCGCCACTTCCGTACGAAAGAAAATAAAAAAACTGGTGATGCAGTAAGCGGAAGAAACTTTATGCTTGGGAATGAGGATTTATTAATTGGAGTAGTGAGTCCAACAGAAAAAATGGATTATTTTTACCGTAATGGTGATGGCGATGAAATGTTATTTGTTCATTATGGAACAGGAAAAATTGAAACGATGTTTGGAACGATTCACTATAGAAAAGGTGATTATGTAACAATTCCAATTGGAACGATTTATCGTGTTATTCCAGATGAGGGAGAGACTAAGTTTCTTGTTGTAGAGGCAAATAGCCAAATTACAACACCAAGTCGCTATCGCAATGAATATGGGCAATTGTTAGAACATAGTCCGTTTTGTGAAAGAGATATGCGTGGACCGGAGAAATTGGAGACATATGATGAAAAAGGTGAGTTTGTCGTAATGACAAAGTCGAGAGGTTATATGCACAAGCATGTGTTAGGGCACCATCCGTTAGATGTTGTTGGATGGGATGGGTATTTATATCCGTGGGTCTTTAATGTGGAGGATTTTGAACCAATTACAGGTCGTATTCATCAGCCACCACCAGTACATCAAACATTCGAAGGGCATAATTTCGTCATTTGCTCTTTCGTACCGCGTTTATACGATTATCATCCAGAATCTATTCCGGCACCATATTATCATAGTAATGTGAATAGTGATGAGGTACTGTACTATGTAGAAGGTAATTTTATGAGCCGAAAAGGTGTAGAAGAAGGTTCAATTACGCTTCATCCAAGCGGGATCCCGCATGGGCCACATCCAGGGAAAACAGAAGCGAGTATAGGGAAGAAAGAGACACTTGAACTGGCTGTTATGATAGATACATTCCGTCCGCTTCGTATTGTAAAACAAGCACATGAGACGGAAGATGAAAAATATATGTATAGCTGGATTGAAGAGGGTTCATATACTGCGAAATAAGTAAAAAGAGGCATGCTCACTACGGGAGCATGCCTCTTTTATGGAATCGACATGTATAATAATACCAAAAAAAGTTATGAAAATATATATAGATATGATTGTCTGAATCTTTTTATCAAAAGGATGATAAGAGTATAGTATGTATCTCGATAGTTTTCTGTTTATTTCGACAAAAGTATTGACTAAAAAACATGCCGTGGGTAAAATGAAAAAAATAAATTAAATTTTCAGAAAACTAAAATCATGGAGGAGCACAGTATGAAGCAAATTTTTCAAAAGAAGCCAATTTCAACGTTACTGCAAGAAAGTAAACAAAAGACATTATCGAGAACGTTAGGGGCACTTGATTTAACAATGCTTGGAATCGGAGCAATTGTTGGAACTGGTATTTTTGTTCTTACTGGCGTTGTAGCAGCGAAACATTCTGGACCAGCTATTATATTATCATTTGCTATAGCTGCATTAGCTTGTGCCTTTGCTGCATTTTGTTACGCTGAATTTGCTTCTTCAGTTCCTGTCTCAGGGAGTGTTTACACGTACACGTATGCGACGATGGGAGAAGTATTTGCCTTCTTAATTGGATGGGATTTAATGCTCGAGTATTTATTAGCCACATCTGCTGTAGCCAATGGATGGTCAGCGTATTTTCAATCGTTATTAAAGGGATTTGGGATTCATATTCCGACCATTCTCTCCTCGGCCCCTGGTACTGGAAAGGGTGGAATAATTGATTTACCTGCAGTTCTAATTATTCTAGTTATGACGGTTCTTTTATCTAGAGGTGTTCGTGAAAGTGCACGTGTAAATAATATAATGGTATTTATTAAACTAGCAGTTGTTCTCATTTTTATCTTCGCCGGATTTAATTATGTAAAACCTGAAAATTGGACACCTTTTATGCCATTTGGGTTAGATGGTGTAATGGCTGGAGCAGCTACAGTTTTCTTCGCATTCATTGGATTTGATGCTGTATCAACAGCCGCAGAAGAAGTGAAGCGCCCACAACGCGATTTGCCGATTGGAATTATTGCATCGTTACTAGTTTGTACGGTTCTTTACATTGTTGTTTCACTTATTTTGACAGGGATTGTTCCATACGGTCAGTTGAATATATCAGATCCAGTTGCTTTCGCACTTCAATTTATTGGACAAGATAGTTTGGCGGGAGTGATATCAGTAGGAGCAATTACAGGAATTACAACTGTAATGCTAGTTATGATGTATGGGCAAGTTCGTGTTTCATATGCAATGAGCAGAGATGGATTGTTACCGAAGCGTCTTGCTAAAGTTCATCCGAAATTTAAAACACCATTTTTAAATACATGGACAACAGGTATTATTGCAGCACTTATTTCAGGATTAATAGATTTAAATGTTTTAGCACATCTTGTAAATATGGGAACTTTGTCAGCATTTGCACTTGTAGCTGTTGCTGTCATTGTGATGAGACGAACTCATCCTGATTTGCCAAGGGCGTTTAAGGCGCCGCTCGTACCATTTTTACCAGCATTAACAGTTATCTTTTGCTTATATTTGATGCTTCAATTATCAGCGGCAGCTTGGATTAGTTTTGGTGTTTGGATGGTTATCGGTATAGTAGTTTATTTCGCCTATAGTAGAAAGCGTAGTGTTTTAAATAATAGTAAAAAAGAAGAAGATGTAGCAAATTTATAAATGGAAAAATCCATTCTAATTCTGTTAGGATGGATTTTTATTTTGAAAATTTACATTTTTCTGAATGTATTATAAGATAATTGTTGGCGAACTAAAGGGGTGAAAATGTGAAAAATACATGGCGTGAGTTAAGAGAGATGGATCGTAACGTATGGATTCGATTTATCGGTGAGACATTGAACGGAATTGCGATGATGATGTTAATGCCTTTTTTTGCACTATATTTAAAAGATAAGGTAGATTCTTTATTACAAGTTGGAATCATTATGGCGCTTTCTCCAATAGCTGCAAGCTTTGGCTCGCTTATAGGCGGAAGAATAGCTGATATATATGGAAGAAAGCCAATTATGATATTTTCAATGGCGAGTAATGCGTTATTAATGCTCGGTTTTTTATTTATCGAAGGATTTATTCCATACGCTATTTTATCTATTTTTTTAGGGTTAAGTAATTCTTTATTTCATCCAGCAGCATCAGCGATGGTTGCAGATGTGACGGCGCCAGAAAAAAGAACAGAAGCATATGGTTTATTGCGAATGGGACACAATATTGGTGCTGCAATTGGACCGATAATGGGAGCATCAGTAGTTGTTTTATCAAAGAACCTCGTGTTTATTATTGCTTCATCCGCTATGTTGTTTTATGCGCTACTAGTGTTAGTACTTATTAAAGAAACAATGCCAAAAATTACGGATATGACGGAAAAAAGTAAAGAGCAGGAATCCGGAGCAGTTTGGAAAATTTTAATGAGAGATAAGGCGTTAATGATTTATTTGTTAGCGGGGATCATTATTTCTATGGGGTTTTCTCAAACAGAAGGCATGTTACCGCTTCACTTTGATAACGAAATGAAGGATATTTTTGGAGTCAACAATCCATACCCATATTTAATGGCATTAAATGGTCTATTAGTTGTTTTATTTCAATTTCAAATTTCAAAATGGGCGACAGATAAACCTGTTGGAAAGACGATGTTATACGGTGCGTGTTTGTTCGGAATTGGTTTGTTTTTTATAGGATGGTTACCGAAGTGGTTTGGAGAATATGATACAAATGCTACAATTATTTTAATGACGTTAATGTTTGTTTATGCCATATATACGTTAGGCGAGATGATTATGTCGCCTGTACAGATGACGTTTGTAGCGAATTTGGCCCCTGAGCATTTGAGAGGAACCTATATGGGGGCGGCGAGTTTGCAGTGGATTACAGGAAGTGCATTCGGTCCACTTCTTGGTGGTTTTTTATTGGATCGTTTGCTTGGTCACTACTTATTTACAATTTTAAGTGTAGGGTGTGTAGTTGCAGGCTTTGTATATGTTTCTTTAGATCGTCTTGTTGAGCAGAGGCAAAAAGATACGCCTACAAAACAGTCTTCTTAATAAAATGAAACTTTAATCAGTGTTTTTTCATTCTCCACAAATGGTAGGGTAATATAGATGACATACACACAAAGTGGATTTCTACATATTTTAGGTACATAACTAGATTAGATAGCAATTTTGCTCTAAAGTTTAATTTTATTTAGCTGTGTAGAAATTAAAGAGAAAAAGTGTAGAAAACCAATAAGTGGTGTCTTTTAATTATTTGTGGAAGTTACATTTTATTTCAAATAGGAACTACCTATTTTTATAAAAAGTGCTAAAATAGAAAAATGAAAACAATTGGTTAGGGTGATTTCAGTGACAAAAATTAAATTAGGTTTATTATACGGTGGAAAATCAGCTGAGCATCAAGTTTCGTTACAAACGGCTCTTGCTGCTATTAAAGCATTAAATCAAGATAAATTCGAGATTCATCCAATTTATATTACAGAACAAGGCCAATGGATGCGTGGAGAGCGTATTGAAGGCGAAGTAACAAATGTTGAGGCATTACAAATGAGTGGGGAAGAGAATACAATTTCTCCTGTATCATTAAGTACAGAAATTATCCCAACGGCAACTTATAAACAAGAAGATGCAATTGATGTTATTTTCCCATTATTACATGGACCGAATGGCGAAGATGGAACAGTACAAGGGTTATTAGAATTACTAAACATTCCATATGTAGGTAACGGTGTATTAGCATCATCTGCTGGTATGGATAAAGTTGTTATGAAAAATATCTTTGCAGAAGCTGGATTGAAACAAGCGAAATATGCATCTTTCATTCGTAGTGCATGGGAAAAAGATCGTGAAACAGCGTATGAAAAAGTAGAAGAAGTATTAGGATATCCTTGCTTCGTAAAACCAGCAAACCTTGGTTCAAGTGTTGGTATTAATAAGTGTAATGATCGTGAAGAGCTTGAGAATGCATTCGAAGAGGCATTCCAATTTGACCGTAAAATTATTGTAGAAGAAAATATTGTAGGTCGTGAAGTAGAAGTTGGTGTATTAGGTAATGATGAGCCGAAATGTTCAGTTGTAGGTGAAATTGTACCGAAAAAAGATTTTTATGATTACAAATCGAAATACATCGATGGTGATACAGCGTTAATTATTCCAGCTGAAATGACAGAGGAAGAGTCTAATGTAATTAAGCGAGATGCAATTATCGCATTCCAATCATTAGATGGTTCGGGCTTAACACGAGCTGATTTCTTCTTAACGAAAGATGGAGAAGTATATATTAACGAAGTAAACACAATGCCAGGATTCACGCCGTTTAGTATGTTCCCTCTATTATGGCAACATACAGGGTTACCGTATCCGGAATTAATTGAAGAGCTAATTCGCTTAGCGATTGAGCGTCACGAAGAAAAACAAAAAATTAAATATACAATCTAACAAAAAGGAGGAAGCACTATTCGAAGGAATAGTGCTTCCTCTATGTAAGGAGTGTTTTCATGATAAATCGAACGTTAAAACAAGTAGAGCAGATGATAAATGGTACTGGATTAGCAGAGCGGTATGAGGGAATTACTATACAAGGAGTGTCTATTGATACGAGGAAAATTGAAAATGGAAATTTATATGTTCCAATTCAAGGTGAACGTTTCGATGGACATGCTTTTGTAGACAAAGCTGTTGAAAATGGGGCGATTGCTACATTATGGATGAAAGATGTAGAAAACCCACCTGAAAATCTTCCGGTTATTTTTGTAGAAGATACACTAGCAGCATTGCAAATGTTAGCGAAAAACTATCGTGATCAATTGGATGTAAAAGTTATTGGTGTAACGGGTAGTAATGGTAAAACATCTACGAAAGATATTGTAACAAGTATTCTTGCGACTAAATTTAAAGTTCAAAAAACAGAAGGTAATTTCAACAACCACATCGGTTTACCTCTTACTATTTTAAATTTAGAGGAAAATACAGAAGTAGCTGTATTAGAAATGGGCATGTCAAGCCGAGGAGAAATTGAATTTCTATCTAAGTTAGCTCGTCCTAATGCAGCTATTATCACGAACATTGGTGAGGCGCACTTAATGGATTTAGGCTCTCGTGAGGCGATTGCTGAAGCAAAGTTAGAAATTGTTACAGGTTTACAAAAGGGTGGCGTGTTCGTATATAATGGAGATGAGCCGCTATTAACGAATCGTGTTCCAGAAATGAATTTAGCAGCTGAAACAGTTACATTTGGTGATGCGAGAGCAAATGATTACTATCCAACTACTGTAACATTGCAGGCTACTGGGACACACTTTAAGATGAACAGGGATGAAACTTTGTCATTCTATTTGCCAGTACTAGGAAAGCATAATGTATATAATACGCTTGCTTCAATGGCAATTGCAAAACATTTTGGTGTAACGTGGGAAGAAATGAAACAAGGTTTAGTAACACTTCAAATGACAGGTATGCGTATGGAAATTGTAAAAACAGATAGTGGTTTAACAATTATCAATGATGCTTATAATGCTAGTCCAACAGCTATGGAAGCTGCGTTCCACCTAATGAATGGTTTAGATGGATTTGCTAAAAAAATTGTTGTGCTTGGTGATATGTTAGAACTTGGAAATCAAGAAGTGCAATTTCATTATGAAGTAGGTAAATTAATTGATCCAGCAAAAATTTCATATGTATTCACATATGGTAAATTAGGGGCTCAAATTGCTGAAGGTGCAAAAATTAATTTCCCTAAAGACCGTGTAAAAGCGTATGATAGTAAAGAAGAGTTAATAAAAGAGTTGCAAGCAGTAGTCGGTACGAAAGATGTTGTATTAGTAAAAGCATCTCGCGGCATGAAATTAGAAGAAGTAATTACGATGTTGAAATAATTGGTGTATATAAATAGGGATGATAGCCACGAAAATAGTGGAAACTTATAATAAGCGCTTACAGTAAACGATAAAAAAATAAAAGTAAAGAAAAAAGCTCTGAATATGAAATAAGGTAACAGTTGGGGTTTGCTTTTTACACCTACAAAACTTATAATTGATAAAGTGTAATAACGTTTAGAAGTATTTTCGTGAAGAATATACGCCCGGTTATATACGTAAGTATTCAGGAAAATGGCTTTTCCGCAAGTTCGGAAAACGCCTTTTTTTAAATGATAAGTATAGGATAGAAAAGGAGAAGTAACATTGACAACATTTCGAGAACTAGGATTAAGTGAGTCTTTACTACAATCTGTTGAAAGTATGGGCTTTGAAGAGGCTACGCCGATTCAAGCTGAAACAATTCCACATGCATTGCAAGGTAAGGATATTATTGGGCAAGCGCAAACAGGTACAGGGAAAACAGCAGCATTCGGATTACCACTATTAGATAAAGTGGATACAAATAAAGAAGCAGTTCAAGGTATTGTTATCGCGCCAACGCGTGAATTAGCAATTCAAGTTGGAGAAGAGCTATACAAAATTGGTAAACATAAACGTGTTCGTATTCTACCAATTTATGGTGGTCAAGATATTAACCGCCAAATTCGTGCTCTAAAAAAACACCCACACATTATTGTAGGTACGCCGGGTCGTATTTTAGATCATATCAACCGTAAAACACTTCGCTTACAAAACGTAGAGACTGTTGTTCTTGACGAAGCGGATGAAATGTTAAACATGGGCTTCATTGAAGATATTGAAGCGATTTTAACAGATGTGCCAGAAACACATCAAACATTATTATTCTCAGCGACAATGCCAGATCCAATCCGTCGTATTGCTGAGCGTTTCATGACTGAGCCTCAACACATTAAAGTAAAAGCAAAAGAAGTAACAATGCCAAACATTCAGCAGTTCTATTTAGAAGTGCAAGAAAAGAAAAAGTTTGACGTGTTAACACGCTTACTAGATATTCAATCTCCAGAGCTTGCAATCATATTCGGTCGTACAAAGCGTCGTGTTGATGAATTATCAGAAGCATTAAACTTACGTGGTTATGCAGCAGAAGGTATTCACGGTGACTTAACACAAGCGAAGCGTATGTCTGTATTACGTAAATTTAAAGAAGGTACTATTGAAGTTCTTGTTGCAACAGACGTTGCTGCACGTGGTCTTGATATTTCAGGCGTAACACACGTATACAACTTCGATATCCCACAAGATCCAGAATCATACGTTCACCGTATCGGTCGTACTGGTCGTGCTGGTAAAAAAGGTATTGCAATGTTATTTGTAACACCACGTGAATCAGGACAATTAAAAAATATCGAGCGTACAACAAAACGTAAGGTTGATCGTATGGACGCACCGACACTTGACGAGGCGTTAGAAGGTCAACAACGTTTAATCGCTGAAAAACTTCAAAGCACAATTGAAAATGATAACTTATCATACTACAAGCGTATTGCAGAAGAAATGTTAGAAGAGAATGATTCTGTAACAGTAGTAGCTGCTGCTTTAAAAATGATGACAAAAGAGCCGGATACAACTCCGATCGCTTTAACATCAGAACCACCAGTTGTTTCAAGAGGTGGCGGTGGCGGTTCTAAAAAACGCGGTGGTAACGGAAGTGGATACCGTGATGGTAACCGTAATCGTAGTCGTGATGGACGCGGCGGTGGCGATGGTCGTAACCGTGATCGCAATCGTGATGGACGTGGAAGCGGAAGTGGCGATGGTCGTAACCGTGATCGTAATCGTGATGGCGGTAGCCGTGATGCTGGTAGCCGTGATGGTAACCGTGGTCGTAAAGGTGAAGGTCGCCCTGGATCTTCAAATGGACGCGGCGAAAGAAAACATCATAGCCGTCCACAAGCTTAATAAAAAAGAGAATGCCCTTTGCTGGCATTCTCTTTTTTTATTTCTGTAATTGTGCATACTACATAGTAACTCGTATAGAAATGAGGTGCTATATGCTTGTAAGACTTGGGTATGTTGCGATGAGTGTACATTTGAAGAATGCTTCTCCATCTCAAACGATGACATATGCACAGTTTCAGCGGATTGATGATCGAGAGGCTGCAATTCGTAAACTTGAAAGAATCGCTAATTCGAATTTGGAAAATTGCTTACGGTTATTAAAACATAATAAAGGGCATGATATATCTTTCTTTCGACTTAGTTCCAAGCTTATTCCTTTAGCGAATCATGAGGAGTTGTTAGATTGGAACTATATTCGTCCGTTAAAAGAAAATCTGAAAGAATTAGGTGAATATGCAATTCGTATGAATATGCGAATTGACTTCCATCCAGATCACTTTGTTGTACTAAATTCACCTGAGGAGAGTATTTTCAAACAATCTGTAAAGACATTGCAGATGCACAAAAAATTGTTAAAGGGTATGGGAATTGAACATAAGCAACGATGTGTATTACATGTGGGAGGAGGTTATAAAGATAAGGAGCTTGCATTAGAACGCTTTATAGAAAATTGGTCAACTGTTCCAAGAGGTATTCAAGAGATGATTATATTAGAAAATGATGACACGACCTTTTCTTTAGAAGAAACATTGTATTTAGGTGAGAAATTAGACATTCCAGTCGTGTTTGATTTGCACCATCATATGATGAATAATGACCAGGAAGATTGGCATGAAGATTGGGCGCGTGTTGTACATACGTGGGAATCGTCTTTGTTACCAGTTAAAATGCACATCTCCAGTCCTAGAGATGGAAAGAACCCGAGAGCACATGCAGATTTTATTGATGTAGATACTTTCTTATCTTTTTTGAAAAAGATAAAGGGGAGTGTTCCGCGAATTGATTGTATGATTGAGGCGAAGAAAAAGGACGAGTCTTTATTTCAACTAATGAGAGAGTTAAGTAAACAAACAGATGTGGAAATTATCGATGGTGCGAGCTTCTATGTTAAATAAGCTCTGCGCCATCGTTTTTTTTTGTCCCGCTATTTGCCGGGCAGTAAGACTCCCGCCTCAAAATTCGGCGAATGCGAGGGAGTTAGGTGGGAGCCGGGCTGCCCGTAAAAGCCCGATTGGTGCGGGCTAATAATCAGTGGGGGATGGAAAATATCCCCACTGATTAAAGTTTCACTTTATTAAAAAAGGGGTGCACATGCCGCCGATTATTAAGCCGGTTAAATGGCTTATAGGATTGGCAGAGGGATTAAAGAAAGTAAATAGTAGTAATATAAGTATCATTATTGAAAAAATAGCGATGTCTCTTGGTTTTGAAGAACGATATCGACTATACAATAAAAATAATTGGGCGCCTAGTAATCCGAAAATACCACCAGATGCTCCGGCGTGAATATATTCAAGAGGCATAATAATATAAGAAGAAATATTCCCGAGAATGCCAGAAAGGAAAAAAATAATGATGAAAGAAAAGTGTCCTAGTTGTTTTTCGATAGAAGAACCAAATACAAATAAACAAATACTATTAGAAAGGAAATGTTGTAAGTCTACGTGTACAAGTAAGGAAGTTATGACACGCCACCATTCTCCTTTAGCGATATATTCATTGTAGGCTGCCAGGTGAAAGAGGGAAAAGTCGCTCAATATAATCATGACTAATTGTATAAGAAGTAAAGAAATGATAATCGGTTGTAAGGAAATGCGAGTGGATGGTATTAGCATGTTGTTAGTATCACTCCTTTTGCATCAGAAAGATTCTCTGTTATTCTTACAATATGAATGAAGAAAGCTAAATAGAAGAAGGGGATTTTGAAATGATTATAGGGATTGGAATCGATATTATTGAGTTAAATCGAATTGAAAAAATGCTAGATGGAAAGCTTAAATTTATGGAACGTGTTTTAACTGAAAGAGAACGTAGTGTTGCCGAGGGGCTGAAAGGAAGTCGTCTTACAGAATTCGTAGCTGGAAGATTTGCAGCAAAAGAGGCGTATTCTAAAGCGGTAGGGACCGGTATCGGGAAAGAAGTGAGTTTTTTAGATATTGAAGTAAGGAATGATGATAGAGGTAAGCCGATTATCATTACAAATACAGAGCATATTGTTCATTTATCAATTAGTCATAGTAAAGAATTTGCCGTTGCTCAAGTTGTTTTGGAAAGCTCGTCACGCTAGTCTGCATATTTTATATCTTTGTCTCATATATTTGAGGTAGCGATAAGGAAGGCATATCTTCCATTCATTTATAGGGGCAAAGGGGCTGAAGTGATGAAAAGGCGTCTGTTTTTAGTTCTTGTCGGTTTATTGACCGTTTTTGTGTTGGCGGGTTGTATGGAAAAGAAACAAGAAGATGTTGTGAGAGATTTAGAAACGAAAGTTAAAGGTATGAAGAGTTATCAAGCTGAAGCGAAATTATCTATTAAAACAGGAAATGAACCTCAAGAGTACAATGTAGAAATTTGGCATAAAGAACCTTCGTATTATCGTGTGAATTTGCAGAATGCGAAAAAGGATCAGAGTCAAATTATTTTAAGGAATGATGAAGGTGTATTTGTATTAACACCGGCACTTAATAAGAGTTTCCGTTTTCAAAGTGATTGGCCGCAAAATAGTAGCCAGGCTTATTTATATGAATCACTTGTAAGAGATATTTTGCAAGATAAGAAAAATCTCTCTTTCGAGAAAACAGATAAGTATTATGTGTTTAAAACAAAAACAAATTATCAACATCAAAATATGTTGCCGAAACAAGAGATTAAGCTGAATAAAAGTGATTTAACACCAGTTTCTGTGAAACTGATGGATAATGATCAAAATGTCCTTGTAAAAGTAGATTTCACTAAAGTAAAATTTGATGCAAAGTTTGATAAAGGTGCATTTGATACGAAACAAAATATGTCTAGAGCACAAGTGGATGTTCAGACGGCAGCGAAAGAAGACAAACCGTTTGCTATTTTGTATCCACGTGATACACCGCAAGGTATGACTTTGAAAGAGGAAGAAGAGTTGAAGACAGACAGTGGCAAGCGTGCAATACTCACATACACTGGAAGTAAGAAATCCTTTACTTTAATACAAGAAAAGTCAAAAGTTGCAGAGGCCTCATCGGCGGTAAGTGTAAGTGGAGAGCCGGTTGATCTTGGTTTCACGATTGGTGCATTGACGAAAGACTCTGTAACGTGGTCACATAACGGAGTAGAATATATGCTCGTGTCTAAAGGTTTAGAGCCGAATGAGTTGTTGATGGTTGCTCGTTCGGTTACAGCGAAGCAGGTGAAGTAAACTTCTTAGACGTGGTGATATATGTGCACCACGTCTTTTCTTAGTTTGAAGGTGGATTTCATAAAAGAAGCATATAAAAGAATAAGCTTCGCATATCGTGTATAAGGAAGTGTATTTATGGAAGAAGCACCGTTTTACCGTGACACTTGGGTGGAAGTGGATTTAGATGCGATCTATAACAATGTTACGCATATTAAAGAGTTCATTCCAAGTGATGTAGAAATTTTTGCTGTAGTTAAAGCGAATGCATATGGGCACGATTATGTACCAGTGGCTAAAACCGCATTAGAAGCAGGGGCAACAAGATTAGCAGTTGCTTTTTTAGATGAAGCTTTAGTGCTTCGGAGGGCTGGTATTACTGCACCGATTTTAGTATTAGGTCCTTCCCCTCCTCGTGATGTAAATGTTGCTGCTGAAAATGATGTAGCATTAACTGTTTTTCAAAAAGAATGGGTAGAAGACGCGATAAAGCTCTGGGATGGTTCATCAATAATGAAATTCCATATTAATTTTGATAGTGGTATGGGGAGAATTGGAATACGCGAACGCAAAGAATTAAAGGGGTTCTTAAAGAGTTTAGAAGGCGCGCCATTTTTAGAGTTAGAAGGAGTATATACACATTTTGCAACATCCGATGAGGTTGAGACTTCTTACTTTGATAAGCAATATAATACGTTCTTGCAGCAGTTAAGTTGGTTGAAAGAATTTGGAGTGAACCCTAAATTTGTCCATACAGCCAATAGTGCTGCAACGTTAAGATTTCAAGGGATTACATTTAATGCAGTGCGAATTGGTATTGCGATGTATGGACTATCCCCATCTGTAGAAATACGTCCTTTTTTACCGTTTAAATTGGAACCAGCGTTGTCACTTCATACGAAAGTTGCTCATATTAAGCAAGTGATTAAAGGGGATGGGATTAGTTATAATGTCACATACCGAACGAGAACCGAAGAATGGATTGCGACAGTTGCGATTGGGTATGCAGATGGCTGGCTTAGAAGATTGCAAGGGTTTAAGGTACTTGTAAACGGTGAAAGAGTACCGATTGTAGGGCGAGTGACAATGGATCAATTCATGATACATCTTCCTTGTGAAGTGCCACTTGGTACGAAAGTTACACTCATTGGGAGACAAGGTGATGAGTATATTAGTGCTACCGAGGTTGCTGAATATTCCGGGACTATTAATTATGAAATTATTGCAACGATAAGCTTCCGTGTACCGAGAATATTTATACGACACGGTAAAGTTGTAGAAGTAATCAATTATTTGAACGATATATAGAAGGAGGTATTATTACTCAGCATCTCGTCATTTGGAGGAGTTTCACTAATAAAGAATAGGCTCTTTTTCGCTGGGGAGCTTCTTTTTATACTTGTTATTAATATAAGTTGCAATGAAATATTACTGAAGGATTGCTTTATTTCTTGTTTGAAAGAGATAAAAAGTAAAAGAAGATGAATGTTTTATTTATGAATTGGAAAACATAAGCAAGGAATAAGGAAGTCTTTGCAACAGGCTCCATACAATGGTATTATTACAATAGGTGTCATATATATATTTGGGTGTGTAGTTGACGGTGGAGGTGTATTTTTGTGTCCGAATCAAGTGTAACTACTGAAATCGTGGTTCGGTTGCCAAAGCAAATGGTAACGGAATTGGACGGAATTGGAAAACAAGAGAATAAGAATCGCCATGAACTAATTTGCCAGGCAACACAACTGTTATTGCGTCAACATAAGACGAAGAAACGCTACCAACATGAATCAATGCGACGTGGGTACATTGAAATGGGAAAAATTAATCTTGGTATTGCATCTGAAGCTTTCTTAGCAGAGTATGAAGCAGCTCATACAGTAGAACGCTTAGTTAGCGGGGGGTAATATTTTGATTGTAAAACGCGGCGACGTGTATTTTGCAGACCTTTCCCCAGTTGTTGGTTCTGAGCAAGGAGGCGTTCGTCCGGTTCTTGTCATTCAAAATGACATCGGAAATCGTTTTAGTCCGACTGTGATTGTAGCGGCTATTACTGCACAGATTCAAAAAGCGAAATTACCCACTCATGTGGAAATTGATGCGAAAAAGTACGGTTTTGAGAGGGATTCTGTTATTTTACTTGAGCAGATTCGAACAATCGATAAGCAACGCTTAACGGACAAAATCACTCATTTGGATGAAGTGATGATGAGTCGTGTAGATGAAGCGTTACAAATTAGTTTAGGACTAATAGATTTTTAAATCGGCAGTTTAAGTTGCTCTCTTTACAGGGCAACTTTTTTTTATTATAGAGGAGGTTACGGTTGGATATGGAAATGGTAGATAATCGACAAGGGTTAATGAAAATGTTAGTGAAAGAATTAGGCTTTACAGAAAAGCAAGTTCGTCATGTTATTCAATTAACAGAAGAAGGTAACACAGTTCCATTTATCGCTCGTTACCGAAAAGAATGGACAGGGTCTCTTGATGAGGTGCAAATTCGTGCAATCTTAGAAAGATGGCAATATATGATGCAACTAGAAGATAGGAAAGAAGAGGTTCTTCGTCTTATTGGTGAAAAGGGTAAACTAACCGAGGAGTTGCGTCGTCATATTGTTGCTGCAACAAAACTTCAAGAAGTAGAAGACTTATATCGTCCATATAAAGAAAAAAGAAGAACGAAAGCTACAATTGCTAAAGAAAAGGGATTAGAACCGTTAGCTGAGTGGCTATTATTATATAAAAAAGAAAATCCAGCAGAGAAGGCTATGGAATTTGTTAATGCAGAAAAGGAAGTGGCGTCTGCAGAAGATGCGTTGCAAGGTGCGCAGGATATTATTGCGGAACTTGTTTCGGATAATGCGGCATATCGTAGTTGGATTCGCAATACTACTTTTCGAAAAGGGATTATGTCTTCATCTGTAAAAGATAAAGAAAAAGATGAAAAGAATATATATGAAATGTATTATGGCTATGAAGAACCGTTGCAAAAAGTAGTGCCGCATCGTGTACTAGCTATGAATCGTGGTGAAAAGGAAGACGTATTAAGAGTTTCTGTTATCACGCCAATTGAAGAAATTCTTCAGTTTTTACATAAAAAAATGATTCTTGATGAAGCTTCTAAAAGTGCACATTATGTACAATTAGCGATGGAAGATGGATATAAGCGATTAATTCAACCTTCAATAGAAAGAGAAATTCGTAAAGAATTAATGGAAACGGCCGAAGAACAAGCGATTCATATTTTCTCTGAGAATTTACGTAATTTATTATTACAACCTCCGATGAAAGGGAAAGTTGTGTTAGCGGTAGATCCAGCATATAGAACCGGTTGTAAATTAGCTGTAGTAGATGATACAGGGAAAGTTCTTCACATAGATGTTATTTATCCGCATCCGCCTGCTCGTAAATATGAGGATGCAAAAACGAAAATCATTTCAATTATAGATAAATATGAAGTTGAAATGATAGCGATTGGAAATGGTACAGCTTCGAGGGAAACGGAAGAATTTATAGTAGATGTATTACAAAATGTAGAGCGAGATGTATTTTACATTATTGTAAATGAAGCGGGTGCTAGTGTGTACTCAGCATCTGATGTAGCTCGCGAGGAGTTTCCAAATTTACAGGTTGAAGAAAGAAGTGCTGTTTCAATTGGGAGACGTCTACAAGATCCGCTTGCAGAGCTTGTGAAAATTGACCCTAAATCTGTTGGAGTGGGGCAATATCAACATGATGTATCTCAAAAGAGATTAAATGAATCATTAACATTTGTAGTAGAGACGGCAGTTAACCGAGTTGGTGTTAATGTAAATACAGCTTCAGTTGCATTGTTGCAATATGTTTCGGGATTATCAAAAACAGTTGCGAAAAATATTGTAGCTAAGCGTGAGGAAGATGGGAAATTCACGAAGCGTACTGAATTAAAGAAAATCCCACGTTTAGGTGCAAAAACATATGAACAATGTGTCGGGTTTTTACGTATATTAGAAGGAGCGAATCCGTTAGATCGCACAGGGATTCATCCAGAACAATATAAAAATGTTGAATTGCTATTGAAGAGCTTAGGGTTATCAAAGAATGATGTGGGGAAACCAAACTTGCAAAAGAGTTTCGAAGGAGTAGATATTTCTAAATTATCTCAAGAGACGGAGATTGGTGAGCCGACATTAGTTGATATTATGGATGCTTTAATTAGCCCGGAGCGAGATATGAGGGATGAGTTGCCAAAGCCACTTCTGAAAAAAGGGATTTTAAAATTAGAAGATTTAAAGCGTGGTATGGAATTAGAGGGAACGATCCGCAATGTTGTTGATTTCGGTGCCTTTGTTGATATTGGTGTGAAGCAAGATGGTTTAGTACATATTTCTAAACTAAGCAAACAATTTGTAAAGCATCCATTAGATATTGTATCCGTGGGACAAATTGTAAAGGTATGGGTAGATGATATTGATACGAAAAAAGGTCGTGTTGCATTATCAATGTTACCGATTGAATAGTAAGAAAAGAGAGCAGATGAAACTGCTCTTTTTTTATGAACTGGAAAGTTTAATTGATTATGAGCTTTGATGTATTTTACTATAATAAAACCAGCATTCATTTAGTAACTTGATTTGATACCGGTTTTTCTCAAAATATGCACGTTGCATTTGCTTCTTTAGCCACGTGGGCATAGGAATCCCTCCTTGTTTAATCCTGCTCTCAAAAAAAGTAGCTCCTTTTAGTTAAAGTAACTTTGATGAGAGGTTGGTGAGTGGATTTCTAGCAATGCTGCATTTTTAGAAATCACGCTTCTTGAATGAGGATGGGTATATGTACTATTTACTATATGTATAAGAAGGGAGAAAAGTGTGGAAATATTTTTTAGTTTAGGAGGAATGAGAATGGATGAGCAAGAAATTCAGCGGTTAGTGGAAGAGGTATCGTTACAATGCTTTGGAATGCCGTTTTTACATAAAGCGATGTTTAATAGTAGGTTACGTACAACTGGTGGGCGCTATCTATTGAAGAATCATAATATAGAATTGAATTATCGATATTACGAAGTATATGGAAAAGAAGAGTTAGTCGGGATTGTTAAACATGAACTTTGTCATTATCACTTACATATCACAGGAAAAGGGTATAAGCATCGAGATAGAGATTTTCGTGAGTTATTAAAGAAAGTAGGTGCACCACGTTTTTGTAAACGAATGATTAGTGAGGAGGAAACGAAAGTTTTTATGTATGAATGTATGGGGTGTTCTTTTCAATATGTAAGAAGACGTCAAATAAATACACAAAGATATGTATGTGGAAAGTGTAAAGGACAACTAAAACTGGTAGTGAAAACATCTTGACAGTGAAAACGCAATCCAGTATATTATAAACATGTCACGTTTGCGCAAGATGTTGTGAAAAAACTTCTTGACTTACGATGAGAATTTTTATAAGATACAAATTGTCTTCATTATTCCGCAGTAGCTCAGTGGTAGAGCTATCGGCTGTTAACCGATCGGTCGTAGGTTCGAGTCCTACCTGCGGAGCCATATACAGAGAAGTACCCAAGTGGCTCAAGGGGCTCCCCTGCTAAGGGAGTAGATCGCTAACGCGGTGCGAGGGTTCGAATCCCTTCTTCTCTGCCATACATATTGGCCCGTTGGTCAAGTGGTTAAGACACCGCCCTTTCACGGCGGTAACACGGGTTCGAATCCCGTACGGGTCACCACTTCGGAGGATTAGCTCAGCTGGGAGAGCACCTGCCTTACAAGCAGGGGGTCGGCGGTTCGATCCCGTCATCCTCCACCATATAAATTATATAAATAATATTATCGCGGGGTGGAGCAGTACGGTAGCTCGTCGGGCTCATAACCCGAAGGTCGCAGGTTCAAATCCTGTCCCCGCAACCAAATGGTCCCGTGGTGTAGTGGTTAACATGCCTGCCTGTCACGCAGGAGATCGCCGGTTCGACCCCGGTCGGGACCGCCATTTTAACTTCTGCTATATAGCAGTTGTTTTTTATTGGACATTATGGTAAAATAACATTTGTCTTTGAAAAGAAGATAACTATTTCGATGGGCTATAGCCAAGCGGTAAGGCAACGGACTTTGACTCCGTCATGCGCTGGTTCGAATCCAGCTAGCCCAGCCATTTACGAGCCATTAGCTCAGTTGGTAGAGCATCTGACTTTTAATCAGAGGGTCGAAGGTTCGAATCCTTCATGGCTCACTTTTGTTTTTTCCGCGCGGTCGTGGCGGAACGGCAGACGCGCTAGGTTGAGGGCCTAGTGGGGGAAACCCCGTGGAGGTTCAAGTCCTCTCGGCCGCATCAAAAAATCTTTTAAAAAGTACTTGCATTTGAAAATGTAGTATGGTAAGATAATTGAGTCGCCAAAATACAACGACGAAAAAACATCATGAATAAGCGCCCGTAGCTCAATTGGATAGAGCGTTTGACTACGGATCAAGAGGTTAGGGGTTCGACTCCTCTCGGGCGCGCCATAACGGGAAGTGGCTCAGCTTGGTAGAGCACCTGGTTTGGGACCAGGGGGTCGCAGGTTCAAATCCTGTCTTCCCGACCACGCGGGTGTAGTTTAGTGGTAAAACAAGAGCCTTCCAAGCTCTGGTCGAGAGTTCGATTCTCTTCACCCGCTTTTAGTTCTTTGAAAACTGAACGAAACAAACAACGTGAACGTCAATTTTTATTTTTAGATGCTAGACAAACTAACTTTATTGGAGAGTTTGATCCTG